>CALVMP010000048.1 GCA_944346655.1 uncultured Clostridia bacterium | reverse complement strand
AGGTTGCCCGAAGTGAGAGTATTCGCGCCGCCGTTTGCATTTACGGCGGAAATAATCGCATCTATTGAGGCTTCGCCCGAGTTAATCCATTGGGCGCTCCCCTCCACCTCCTCCATAAGATCCCGGATAAATTGGGGCGAACTCTCTATCAAAGAATTTTTGGCGATCAGGACCGCCTGGGGATAACCGTTTTCGCCGTAGAGCTCCTGGAGGTCACCCACTACAGAGAGAGCCCCGCCCGAGGTTTTGGCTGTTATGACGGGTTCTGCGGCGACCATATAGTCGAAACTTGCCGCGTGCGTAATTTCGGACGCGGGATTGGCAATGTTTATGAGGTTTACCTTGTCGGATTCGGCGAGACTTGCGTCGCTTATTACGGTATACTCTATATCTGCATCGTCTAATATCGCCTTTAATACGGTGCCGACGAAGCTTTGAAGCTGTATGCAACCGACCGACTTGCCCACAAGAGTGGTGAGGTTTGAGTTTGTAATCTCTTCGGAATACTTTGACGAGACCATGTACAGGTTGCCGTGCGTTACGACGCCGAGCATGGTGTAGTTTGCTCCGTTGCCCGCAACCGTTGCGGCGGCATTTACGGGAAGGACGCAGACGTCGGCAGCCATGTCGCCCGTCACATACGTCTGAATGGTGTTGGCATTGACGACGTTGTAGGAAACCTCCCTGCCGAAATCGGGCTCTTCAACCATGAGCCGAGCCATGGCGAGCGCGGGGGCGCCGTCGGGCATATAGACGGATACAGAGGAATTATCCCCCTCACCGCCGCAGGCGGCAAAGCCGAAGGGAATGGTTGCCGCGAGAGCAGCGGCGGTTAAAACTGTTGCTAATTTTTTCATTATTGCTCCTTTTCGGTATCGGGGAAAGCCCTTTTACCTCAAAAAATTTATTTACGTTTTAAAGTTTACTCATGAGGGTCTTTGCGGTTACACCCTCGAGCATGCCGATTTTACCCGTGAGGGAATTGATAATCTCAGTCGGGGCGTCGATTATTATGCATATAACCGAAACTCCCCTCTCCTTGTACGGCACGCCCATTCTGCCGACGATATATTCGCCGAAACCGGACAAAACAGCGTTGACGGCGGAACTTACCTCCCTCTTTTCGATAATGAGAGAGACGACAGCGAGACGTTTTTCCGACATAATAAAAACCCCCTTTTGAAATTAAAGGGAGCACGAAAAATTGCGCGGAGATTGCCGCGAAGGTATATTTTTACGCTCCCTTTATCCTCAGGCACAAATTACCTTTGAATTCAGGCAAATATAATTTAGCATAAATTTTTTTTGCAGGCAAGCGATTTGCATATTTTAGTAAAAAGAGCGCAAACTTTTGATATGAAACTTAAAATTCTGACGACGATTTTACTTACGGCAACGGTTCTTTCCACCCTGTGCGCCTGCAACCAGGGGCAGACGGGCGGAGGACAGAACCTGAACGACGGTCCCGAAAAGAGGACCGTGCAGGAACAGGAAAACGGGGAGGAACCCGACACGGGCTTTGAATGCCCCGACGGAGAATGCCCCGTTAAACCCCGCTTCGGCGACGAATGGCGCACCCCGGGCGAAACTCCTCCGCCCCCGCCCCGCTTTAAAAGAGGCGAACAGAGAAGAATTTTCGGAAACAACCAAGACAACTAAACTAAAATACCGCGCACCGGCGCGGTATTTTAAATGAGGTATGAGATGAGATAAAAAAGCCCGAGGTGGGCGGGATAGAAGATATAGAAAAAATATTTGAGTTTAAGTTTTCCCCGCTGACCGTTGTACAGCAAAAGGGGTATGAGCGCGATGAGCGAAAACCATTGGAGGGTGCCCGAATGAAAGGCACACAAAATTATTAGTCCGACCGCAAAGCAGGCGAGTGAAATATATCGATTTTCAAACTTTTTTAAAGAGATAACCCCGGGCAGGCAGGAAAAATCGAACACCGAGGCGAATACCGGAAGCATGCAGCCCCAGAAGCCGTACTCTATTGAAAAGGGTATGCCGTTTATCTCCTCTATATTACACAGAAGAAAAGTAAGGAAAACCATACCCAAGAACCCTGCCGTCACAAGCACGCAGGAGAGCGGACTATGTGACAGAAACAGGGTGCGCTTTAAATGCTGCAGACTGTAGATTATGAGAGTCGACAGGGAAAAGGTGACTAAAATGCACATACTCAGCCCGCCAGTTGCCAAAAATATGGCAATCTGGCAGATGACAGCCACAGATAAAAGCAGAACAAGGTGGTTGAACTTATTCTTTGTGTATCTGCATCCCTCGGCGAACATATAGGCAAACAGAGGTAAGGAAATCCTTCCTATAGCTCTCAGCCACATGACGCCGGGGAAGAATACCATGCCCATGTGGTCGACAACCATTAAAACGGCAGCGAGCAGTTTAACGCCGTTGCCGTTTAAAAATTTTATATTCATTTTACTTTGTTGTAATTTATTAGGCAGCCCGAAAGAATTATTTTCTTCTCCTCCTCCGTAAGAGAACCGAGGGTGAGATAGATATTTTTTACCTTGCCTCCGGAGATGAGCTTTGCGGGGATTGTAGGGTTATCCTGTTTTACATAATCCGTGATGTTTTCAATATAGATATAGTCGCCGACCTTATAATCAAAGGACTTGGAAATCAAGGGAAGCATTCCCCAGTTTATCAGGTTGGAGCGGTAGCGCTTGGTGGCGTACTCGAGGGCGATATTGGCGACGCCGCCCAGAACGCGCTGGCAGGAAGCCGCCTGTTCGCGCGCCGAACCGTCGCCGGGTTTGCGGGCCACCACGCAGGAGCCGTACATTGTGTCGGGGGAGAGCGCTATGCCCACCTCCTTCAATACCTCTTCGGGAAGGGAGCCGCTTTGGCGCCTTGCCTCCTCCGCCGCCTTTACCTCCTTTGCCCTGCCCACATAGGAAGGGTCCTTTCTTGAGAGCGCGAACTCTGCAAGCCGCATGGGGTTGGAGCGGTAGGACGAAGTTTCACCCGAGGGAATGAGTTCGTCCGTTGTGGTTACGGGATCGTCGATGACGGATACCGCCTTAATGAGCACATTTTTGGTCATGGCGATCTGGTCGGGCCAGTCGGCTATGTTGTTGCCGTAGACAAGCTCGGTCTCCTCATGAGGCTTGAGCGCCCCGCGGTAGACTCGGTGCTCGTATATCGCGCCGTCGAAGTAATATTTTCTAATCTTTTTGGTGTAGGAAACTTCCGTTGCGGGCGTGAGAATGCCGCCGTTTGCAGCCGTTGCGGCTATTGAGCGGGCATCCATGAGGGCGACTGCCGAGAGCTGCTGTTCGCCGAGCTTGGAGCCCTCCCTGTTTTCAAAGTTACGGGTGGTGTGACGGATCGAGAGGGCGTTGTCCGCGGGGGTGTCGCCCGCGCCGAAGCAGGGGCCGCAGAACGCCGTTTTTATGATAGCGCCGCTCTCCATTAAGGTTGATACATAGCCGTTGTCGGCAAGACACTTGAACACGGGCTGGGACTGGGGATAGACCGAGAGGGAGAACTCGTCGAATCCGCAGCTCTTGCCGCGGAGGATTTCGGCCGCCTCGGCTACGTTTTCATACGTGCCGCCCGCACAGCCTGCGATTATGCCCTGGCTTACGCGGACTCCCTCGGGAGTGATTTTGTCGAGCAGTTTAAAGGGCTTTTTGTTGCCCTTGAGCCTGTTGCCCGCCTCCTCCACCTGCCCTAAGATTTCGCGGGGATTTTCTATGATCTCGCGGATTGTATAGGCGTTTGAGGGGTGGAACGGAAGGGCTATCATGGGTTCGACGCGCGAAAGATCAATAACGACCGCGCCGTCGTAGTATGCGGGGTCGGCGGGGTGCAGGGGCTTGTACGCCTCCTCCCTGCCGTGGATTTTAAAGTACTGTTCGGTGAGTGAGTCGGTCTCCCAGATTGAGGAAAGACACGCAGTCTCCGTAGTCATGACGTCTATGCCGAGGCGGTAGTCCATGGAGAGATTTGCAATGCCGGGGCCGATAAATTCAAGCACGCAGTTTTTGACAAAGCCCTTTTTGAAGGTTGCCCCTACGAGGGCTATTGCCACGTCGTGGGGACCGACGCCCTTTTTGAGCCTGCCCTTTAAATATACGGCTATCACCTTGGGGCGGGCGACGTCGTAGGTCTGACCGAGGAGCTGTTTAACGAGCTCGGGTCCGCCCTCTCCCACCGCCATGGTGCCGAGGGCGCCGTAGCGGGTGTGGCTGTCCGAGCCCAGAATCATTTTGCCGCACGCCGCCTCCATTTCGCGCATGTACTGGTGGATGACGGCAAGGTGCGGGGGAACGTAGTTTCCGCCGTACTTTTTTGCAGCCGAGAGCCCGAACATGTGGTCGTCCTCGTTTATGGTTCCTCCGACGGCGCACAGAGAATTGTGGCAGTTGGTGAGCGTGTAAGGTATGGGGAACTTTGTAAGCCCCGAAGCCTTTGCGGTCTGAATTATTCCCACATAGGTTATGTCGTGGGAGGCGAGGGCATCGAACTTGATTTTGAGGTTGTCCTCAGTGCCCGTGTTGTGCGCAGAGAGTATGCGGTAGGAAAGGGTGCCCTTTACCGCCTCCGCCTTTTGTTCTTCGCGCATGAAGGCGACGCTCTCTTTGACAAGTTTTCCGCCGGTGTAATAAACCCCGCCCTTTATAAGCTTTATCATAATAAATCAGACCTCCGCTTTTTTGTGTACGAAAGATATTTTACTATATGACGGCGATTTTTTCAAGCGTTGGCGGGGGCAAAATAAAAAATTGCCCTTTTAAAGTTGCCTTTTTGATAATTTGCCTTTATAATATAGGCATGAAAAAATTCGCTTATTCCTTTTCGCGGCTGACGCTCATACTCATAATTTTCGGGCTGTGCGTCTGCCTTGCGGGGTTCGGGGTCAATTTGTACGTGTGCATCTCCGACGGTGTGGAGACGGCGGCAAACCCCGCCATACCCATAGTTTTATACACCCTCATGTTCGCCGTGACCGTATGCGCGGGCGGGATACTTTTGAGCATTCTGCTCTTCTCCAGTTATAAAATCGGCGAAAAAAAGCTCAAAATGTCCTTCGGGATAATTAAAAGCAGCTATGACGTGGGCGAGATAGACACCCTTCTTTTAGACCGTGCAAGCGAAAAATTGTATGTGGTGTTCAAGGACGAGAGCTGCATGACTGTTGTAATTAAAAAATCACAGTACACGGACTTCGTGCAGGCAGTGCTTGACGTCAACCCGCGGGTGGAATACGCCATTCAGTCTATTGAAAACACCCCCGACGATAACAAGAAAAAATAAATTTTAAAACGTTGCCGTAAATCGCGGCAATGTTTTTTTTAATGAAAGCAAATAAACTAAACACCCCTGCCGAACTGCGTTCGGCAGGGGATTTATTTAAATAGGGTATTATATTGAAATTCAAGCCTTGGTCTTTTTTTTGCGGAGCATTTTTTTGACCGAGGTGCGGTGTTCCTCCCCTCCCATCAGCCTGTAGAGGTTGGCGCGGTGGGCTATCCATGTAAGGAGGTTGAAGGAAAGCAAAATCATGAAAGTGATTACCGCGTACGCGTCCATTGCCTGCAGGAGAGGCGTATAGCGCAAAAAGAAGATTACGCCCTGCCATATCGTGAAGCCCGAAACGCCGATGAGCGAGCCCATGGAGCCCCACTCGAACACGACTATGTACAAAAAGACGAATACGAGGAAAGCGAAGGCTACGGGGAAGTACCAGCCCTGTTCGCAGGTGAGCCCGCAGAGGAACACGCCGAGCGTGGTGGCTATGCCCTTGCCGCCCCTAAACTTCATGGTGACGGGGAAGATATGCCCGATTACGGCGAACAAACCGAAGAGATAGCGGGCAAAATCGCTGACCATAAACGGTGTGGTTTCGGAGAAGAACATTCCCGAAAAGGCGAGATGCCCGACCATTACGGGAATTACGCCCTTGAGTGCGTCGCACAGGAAATTTATGAGACCTATCTTCAATCCGAAGGTGCGGGACATGTTCATGGTGCCCGGATTGCCGCTGCCCTCCGAGCGGATGTCCCTGTGCTTGAGCCGGGAGATGAGCACCGCGAAGTTGAAACAGCCGATAAAGTAGCTGCCTATGCAGCCGATTAGCAGCCAGTACCAGATTTGGGAAAAGGTTGTATACATATCAGTCCTCCTTTTTCTCCCTTGTGACAATCCTTATGGGAGTGCCCGAGAAATTGAAGCACTTGCGGATTGTGTTTTCGAGGAACCGCTCGTAGGAGAAGTGAAGAAGGTCGGTGGAATTTACAAAGAGCACAAACGTGGGAGGCGCCACCGAAACCTGCGAGGAATAGTAGACGCGCAGCCTCCTGCCGTTGTAGGAGGGCGGTTCGTTGGCGCGGACGGTGTCGGAGATGAGGTCGTTCAAAGTGCCCGTGGGAATACGGAAACGGGAGTTTGCGTACACCTCGTCGACGGCAGCCATGATTTTTTCGGTGCGCTGACCCGTTTTGGCAGACACGTAGATAGACTTGAAATAGTCCATAAACTTCAGGTCCTCTTTTAGCTTGTCCTCGAACTTATTTATAGTGTGGGTGTCCTTTTCGATGAGGTCCCACTTGTTCATGACGATAACCGAGGGCTTGCCCTTTTCGTGCACGTAGCCGATAATTTTTGTATCCTGCTCCGTGAGCCCTTCGGTGGAGTCGACCACGAGCAGGCAGACGTCGGCTCGTCTCACGGCGTCGAAGGCGCGCATTACGGAGTAGTACTCCACGTCGTCCTCCACCTTCGACTTTTTGCGTATGCCCGCTGTGTCGATTATGGTGTAGTTTTTGCCGTCGTAGGAGAATTTTGTATCTATCGCGTCGCGCGTGGTGCCCGCAATGTCGGTGACTATCGAGCGCTCGAAGCCGAGAAGTTTGTTGACGAGCGAGCTCTTGCCCGCGTTGGGCTTGCCGACGACGGCGATTTTGATTGAGTCGTCCTCCTCGTTTTCGTACTTTTCAAACCAGCTGACGGCTTCGTCCAACACGTCGCCTATGCCCGTGGAGTGCTCGCTCGAGACGGGGAAGGGCTCGCCGAGACCGAGGGAATAGAACTCAAATATCTTATCTTCGGAATATTCGTCGATTTTGTTGACGACGAGAATGACGGGCTTTTTGGACCGCCTGAGCATATCGGCGACGTCGTAGTCGGAGGTGGTGAGCCCCTCCTTTCCGTCGACGAAAAAGAGTATGACCTGCGCGGTTTCGATTGCCACTTCCGCCTGCTTTTTAATCTCCCGCCACATGGTGTCGTCAGACTTGAGCTCTATGCCGCCCGTATCGACGAGGGAAAAATTTTTGCCCCTCCACTCTGCGTCGGCATACAGCCTGTCGCGGGTGACGCCCGGTCTGTCCTCGGTTATGGAGATCTGACGCCCGACTACTTTATTGAAAAACGTGCTCTTGCCGACATTGGGTCTGCCGACGATTGCAACCAGGGGATTAGCCATAAAAATTTTAACCTTTTTATTTTTGTAAGTTCATTTGCATTATAGCGTAAAAATAAATATTTGTAAAGAAAAATTCAACCCCTGCACGTCATGCAGGGGTTGCAGAATTTTATGCTATTGTGGGAATTGCGCCGAACACAACGCCGAGCACGAACACTGCGAGAAGCACCCAGTAGGTTATCCTCCAGCTCTTGCCCCTGCCCCTTACATATGAGTACGCGGGAAGGGCGATTGCGACGATGATTGCAATGTTGCCGAGGAGGCTGAATATTCCGACAATCGTCGAAAGGGAAGTGCCGGCGAACCTGTCGATGAGAGCGATGATTCCGCTGACAAGATAGAGAACGGCAGCCACAGCCATGCCCCAGAAGGCGCATGTTCTTATAATGTCGCCGTTTGTGGTAGTCGTTCTTCTCGTCGTAGTTTTGTTTGTTTTCTTTGCCATGATATATCTCCTTAAAATAATTTCAATATTTGATGCCGCCGATATCGAACGACAACTTTTTCAAAACATTTAAAAAATAATCGGGAAGGGGCGCGGTGAACGACATTCTCTCCCCCGTTTTCGGGTGGGTAAGTTCCAGCCTGCACGCGTGCAGCAGCTGCCCGTTGAGATTGAAGCGCTGCTTTTTTATGCCGTACACATCGTCGCCGACGACGGGATGACCGAGGTACTTTGCATGCACCCTTATCTGGTGCGTGCGCCCCGTGTGCAGGATAAAGCGGCAGAACGTGTAGCCTGAGGCCCGCTGTTCGACTTTGTAGTCTGTAATGGCAATTTTGCCCTTGCCCGCGGGGACGACAGCCATTTTTACCCTGTCCGAAGGGCTCCTGCCTATGTAGGTGGTGACATTGCCCTCGTCCTCCTTTAAATTACCCTCCAAAAGGGCGAGGTACTGGCGGCTGCACGTTTTTTGCTCTATCTGTTTTGCGAGGTTGACATGAGCGGTATCGTTTTTTGCAACGACCATGAGACCGGATGTGTTTTTATCTATGCGGTGCACGATGCCGGGGCGGAGCTCGCCTCCGACGCCGCTCAAATTTTTGAGGTGAAACAAAAGGGCGTTGACCAGAGTTCCGTCGGGATTGCCGTTGCCGACGTGGACGGTGAGCCCCTGCTGCTTATTTATAACGGCTATGTCGTCGTCCTCGTATACGATATCGAGCGGAATATCTTCGGGGCGGACGGAGACCTCGACGGGGTCGGGGACGGTGCAGAAAATTTCGTCGCCTTCCGAAACCGGCTGCGAAGGCTTTGCCGCACGCGAGTTTATGAAGACATAACCGCTTTCAAACAGCTTTTTTACAGCCGAACGGGTGGTGCCTTCCATATGTTCGCAGAGGCATATATCCGCACGAACGTAATTTTTTTGCGCCGTGAAAGAAAGTTCGCGCATCAGTTTTTGCTATCCTTGGAAGCCTGCTCTTTTTCCTTTGCCTGAGCCGCCTTTGCACGCTTGGTCAAAGGTATGAGCGCCCATTCATTGAGGAAAAGAAAATCTACTATGGCAAAGATTATGCCGAAAACTATGAAGAAGTCGGCAAAGTTGCAGCATGCGGTCGAAAAGAGCATGTTTACCCACACAAAGTCGCGCACATAGCCGAACATGAGACGGTCGACAAGGTTGCCGACGGCGCCAGCGATTACCATGGCGAGCGCGGTTTTTAAAAAGGTGAATCTTTCGGGAACGAGAATAAACGCCGCAATGATTATGCATAAAAGCACGGCGGAAAAGACAGTTAAAAAGGTTTGTCCCCACGGCGCATTGGCAAGAAAAGAAAATGCCGCGCCGTAGTTGTGGTGCCCGTACTCAACCCAGATAAAGCCGGGAATTACCCCGAACATCCACTGCTGACCCTCTTCGATATATTTTAAGGTAATATCTATAGCAATGAGCGCGAGGCAGAAAATTATCAGCATTATGCTTACAAAGCCGAACTCTAATTTGAACTTCTTTTTTGCCATACATTGATTATACCACAGCGCCACGCACAATTAAAAGTGTTTTGACCCAAAAAATTAAAAAAACTGCGCAGACTGTCTGCGCAGTTTTTATTTTATAAATCCTAAACTTATTAAAATAGCCTTGTCGACCTGCGACATCGTTTCGGTGGGAAGCTCGCCTATCTTCTCCTTGAGGCGGCGCTTGTCGAGGGTGCGTATCTGCTCCAATAAAATTACCGAATCCTTATTGAGTCCGAAGGCATGGGAAGGAAGTTCGATATGGGTTGGAAGCTTTGCCTTGTTGATTTTGCTTGTGACCGCAGCGGCGATGACCGTGGGCGAAAACTTGTTGCCCACGTCGTTCTGCACGACGAGCACAGGTCTCACCCCTCCCTGTTCGCTGCCCACCACGGGCGACAGGTCGGCATAATAGAGTTCTCCTCGCTTTATCATTTTTATTTACCTCATGCGACTATCGTCGCGGGGCAGTTATAATATATTATATGTATCTGCCTTAAAATTATTGTTGACAGCGGGAAGGCTTTTTATACCTCAATCAATCATTCATAAAATTTTTTATTATCTTGGGAAGTTCAGCCACGATTTCCTCTGCGGTGGCGCAGTAGTCGGTAAATTCAGCCGAAACCCTTTCTGCAGCGCACCCTAAAGTATATGAAGCGCAGACGGCGGCATATATGAGCTCCACCCCCCTTGCCGCAGTGCCGCAGATGAGCCCTGTGAGCATGTCCCCGCTGCCGCCCTTTGCAAGAGCCGTGCTGCCGCGGAGATTCAAAAATGTTCTTTGCCCGTCGGTTATAACTGTCGCCGCGCCCTTCAACAGCACGTTTACACCATAAGATTTTGCAAACTCCTTTGCATGTTTTACGGGGTCGATGAGGATTTGCTCGACAGAAAGTTTTGTAAGGCGGGAAAATTCCTTTGCATGGGGCGTTATGAGCACTTTGCACTTTGCCCCCTTTAATATTTCCGTTCCGTATTCGGAGAGAACGTTGAGCCCGTCGGCATCGATAATTAAATTGCCGCTGTAATTTTTAAGTAGATTGCATAGCAGGTCATAGAGTTCCCTGCTCTTCCCGCACCCCGGACCGACAGCTATCGCGGAGCTTGATAAGTCGGGTGCTGAGAGGTAAATAACCTGCGGATATGCAGCAACCAATGAATTTTTTACCCCCTCTTCCGCAACGAGTTTTACATAGCCGCAGCCCGAACGGAGAGCAGTTGAAAGCGATAGCGCTGCCGCGCCGGGGTACTTAGCGTTGCCCGCAACGATGCACGCCGAACCGTAGGTACCCTTATGGGAATTGCGCGGTCTCTGCGGGTAGAAAGTTGCAATTTCTTCATCTTCCAATGCGACAGCCGCGTCTTCGGGGGCGGCAATTCCGATATCGGCCTTTACCGTCGCGCCGCAGTAGTCGGGACCGTCGCCGAGCACATGCCCGAGTTTGTACTGGGCGATCGCTACGGTCATGTTTGCACTGACAGCGACGCCCATTGCTTTGCCGTTGTCGCCGTTGAGACCGCTCGGGATATCGGCGGAGACAACGAGCGCGTTGCTTCCATTTATCTTTTCTATCGCTTCGGCATACTTACCCTCAACGGAGCGGGAAAGACCCGTGCCGAAGATACAGTCGACTATTACACCGCCCGAAATTTTGCGGGCATAGGCGCCGCCGTAAAGAGAGCGCATGTGAGTACAATCGGGCGAGTAAATGCCGTCTGAAATGTCGTAAACCTTGACGCTATACCCCCTCTCCATGAGCACCCGCGCGCAGACATAGCCGTCGCCGCCGTTGTTGCCTCCGCCGCAGACGACGCAGATTTTTGAACTGCGCGACAATGCCTTTACCACTTCCCCGACATGATCGGCTATGGCAGTGCCGGCTCGCTCCATGAGTTCGAGCGAGGGCACGCCGAGGGTTTTTATTGTATATTCGTCCGCAGAGCGCATCTGAAAGTTGGATAAAAATTTTTGCATAACTGCTCCTGAAATTTTGCATTGCCCCGTACATATGGGGCAAACACTTAATCTTCGTCGGCTTCGCCGTACTTCGATATTGCCGCTTTTGCTTCGTCGTAGTCGTAGCCGCGGGCGATAAGGTGGCGGGTTGCCTTGGCGAGATTTTGCCTTGTATTCTCCTTTCCGCGCATATATTTTTCGAGCACGGCGAAAACCTCGCCTTCGTCCGTTTCCATTTCTTCGAGCGCTGAATCGATCGCACCGCGGTCGGCACCCCTTTTAATGAGGGCGGCGCGGATTGCGTTTTTGCCCTTGCCGTTCACGCTGTTTACATAGGCGCGACAGTAGGCGTAGTCGTCGATATACCCGTAGCCTTCGAGCTTTCCGATTACATATTCGATTACCGCCTGCGTATAGCCCTTCCCTGCAAGAAAGTCGGACATCTGCTTTTTTGTTTTGAGCGTTGCCGAAAGGCGGTTCATCGCCCGTTCCGTCGCCTGCAATTTTTCGCTGGCGAGCTGTATTTCGTCGAGCTCGCTCTTCTCTATCGCCATGCCCGCCTTTAAGCGGTATTTAATCGCGACCTCCACTTTGAGACCGCAGTAAAAAACGCCGTCGACATAAACCGAGCAGCGGGTTTTATCCTTTTTTTGTTGTTCTATAGAGGTAATCTGCGACATATCGTTTATATTTTAGCCCAAACGGATAATTTTGTCAATCGTGCGTTTGACATACGTTTTTGATGGGAGTATAATTATTGTAATTAATTTTTAAGAAGGTGTTGCTATGGCAGTTGAACTTGACTGGGGAAACTTAGGTTTCGGATATATAAAGACGCCCTACCGCTATGTTGCTCACTTTAAGGACGGCAAATGGAGCGAGGGAAAGCTCATTACGGACGACACGATTACCATGACGGAGTGCGCCGGCGTGTTGCAGTATGCACAGACGGCGTTCGAAGGGCTTAAGGCGTACACCACAAAGGACGGGAAGATAGTAACCTTCCGCCCCGACCTGAACGCCGAGAGAATGGAGCAATCCGCCGCAAGACTGGAGATGCCCGTATTCCCCAAGGAAAAATTTCTGGAAGCCGTCGACATGGTGGTTTCGGCAAACAGGGAGTACGTTCCCCCCTACGGCAGCGGGGCGACGCTGTATATACGCCCCTTTATGTTCGGCTCCTCCGCAGTAATCGGGGTAAAGCCTGCAAAAGAATATGAGTTCAGAATGTTCTGCACGCCCGTCGGTCCATACTTCAAGGGCGGCGCAAAACCCATCGTTATACGCGTGAGCGACTTTGACAGGGCGGCGCCCCACGGCACGGGACACATTAAGGCGGGGCTCAACTACGCCATGAGTCTGCACGCCATCGTCGACGCGCACGAGCAGGGCTTTGACGAAAACATGTACCTCGACGCGGGCACGCGCACATACGTTGAGGAGACGGGCGG
>CALVMP010000047.1 GCA_944346655.1 uncultured Clostridia bacterium | reverse complement strand
AACGGTCGCAAAATCGTCGCTTAAAACGAGATCAGCCTTGCCGTTTAAAAGGGCGTCGTACAAATCCTCGTGCGTGCCGCGGAACACGGAAATTATTACCTCGGGATAAATTCCCGAAAAGTCGACTACGGCGTTTTGCAATTCGACCCCGCAATAGCCCGCGAGATAGCCGATGGACAGGCGCAACTCGCTGTCTGAACCTATGCGTATGGTTTCGGCGCGTACCTCGTCGGTTTCGGCAATTATTGCCTTGCTGCGGCGGTAAAAATATTCGCCCGCGGAGGTGACGCTTATCTTGCGCCCGTCGCGCTTTAAAAGAGATACGCCGAGTTCGCCCTCAAGTGACGAAATCTGTTGGGAGATTGCAGACTGGGATATGTAGCACCGCTCAGCCGCGGCGGTGAAGCCGTTGCATTCGACCACCGCAACGAAATATTTCATCTGCCGTAAGAGCATAACCCCCTACTTATTTTGAATTGGTTAGATGATATGTTCGGGTTCAATTGCCCTTTAAAGACAGAGCGAGCAGACCTGCGCCGCCCGATTTTACGACAAGAACATGTTCGCCCGCGGGAAGGGTGAAGGTTGCAGTATAAACAGGGTCCTTTACCGCCTCCCCGCCCGAAGATGCCGACATTTCGAAGTTCTGACCGCCGAGGGTGAGACGGGTCGGTTCAAGCGCGGCGAGATTTGTAAGAACGAGCGTGACCGTCGTCTTTCCGCTCAAAGAAAATATAATTTCGCTGTTTTCATCAAGCAGGGCATAATTTTTATACCCCTCCCCGCTGAATGAATTCACGGCGATTTCTTCACAGTTGACCCGCACATATCCTTCGATTATTTGATATCCTGAATGTATGGAGGCGAGAGTGCAACCAGAAAAATCGTACGACACGTCGACGGACACGTTTTCGCCGTCATTTTCATGATCACCCTGGGAAGGCTCGGGTTGCGCGGGGTTTTCGTCCGGGTCCTCCCCGTCGGGGCCCGTCGGCTGATTGTTGCCTGCGTCTTCGCCGGGTGCAGTCGGCTCTTCGTCTGCTGGAGGTTCTTCCGGAGGAGGCTGCGGAGTTGTAATTTCCCCGTTGTTTTCTCCGTCCTGCGGGTTGCCGACAGGAAGTTCCGAAGAACAGGAGGCGAACAGTGCGCACGCGGCAAGGCATGCGGCAAGCAGGACCTTAAAGCGCTTCATCGCCGCCCTCCCCTCCGCCGTGCAGGGCTATTACGTTCTGTATAACGGCGAACACCTCGTCAAGCCCCCTTTTGGTGAGAGAAGAGGTTGCTATTATGTCGCCCTTGCCGCACTTGTACGAGGCGGCTATCGTCGTCAGTGATTTATCGACCTGAGCCCGCGAGAGCTTGTCCGCCTTGGTGGCGATAACAGTAAATGGAATGAGGTGATAGTATAGATACTCCACCATCGACTTATCGTCGGCGGTGGGCACGTGGCGGCTGTCGCACAGCGTGAACACGTGGGAGATATCTTGCTTTCGGGCGAAAAAGTCGTCGAGCATCTTCGCCCACTTCGCCTTTTCGGCTTTGCTTACGCGGGCGTAGCCGTAGCCCGGAAGGTCGGCCAAGATGAAGGAGCCGAAATCGAAATAGTTGACAAGCCGCGTGCGCCCGGGCTGCTGTGAGACGCGGGCGAGCTTTTTGTTGTTGGCGAGCATGTTTATAAAACTGCTTTTACCTACATTGGAGCGCCCGCAGACGGCGATTATTGGCTTTTCGGCGGAGAGAAACTGGCTCTTCGACGCCGCGCTGGTGATAAATTCGGCTCTCGTTATCTTCATAAGTTTACTATGGCTGTTTTAAATACGTCGTCGACGTCGGAGACGGGAATAAAGTGAATGCTGTCCTTTACCGCCTGGGGGATATCCTCGAGGTCCTTTTGGTTGTCCTTGGGGATAATCACGTCGTGTATGCCGATGCGGTAGGCGGCGAGCGCCTTTTCCTTGAGCCCGCCGATAGGGAGAACTTTGCCGCGGAGGGTGATTTCGCCCGTCATGGCGATGGAGCGCTTTACCGGCTTGTGGGTAAAGGCGGAGAGAATTGCCGTAGCCATGGTTATGCCCGCGCTCGGTCCGTCCTTGGGCGTTGCGCCCTCGGGCACATGGATGTGTATGTCGGTGGTCTCGAATGTTTCGGGGGAGATGCCGTACTCGTCCGAATTGGAGCGGATGTAGCTTATAGCCGCCCTTGCGCTCTCCTTCATTACGTCGCCGAGCTTGCCCGTTAAGAGCACGTCGCCCTTGCCGTGCATGGCGGAGACCTCTATGGTTAAAGTGGTGCCGCCGACAGCCGTCCACGCGAGTCCCGTAGCCGCGCCCACCTGGTCGCTGTCGAGCATGTCGTCGCGCTCGAACCTGCGGTTGCCGAGGAATTCCTTTACATTTTCAGCGGTGACGCGGATTTTGCGCTTGCGCCCGTTAGCCTTGGCGACGGCTGCCTTTCTGCACACGGCGTCTATGCGGCGCTCGAGTTCGCGCACGCCCGCTTCGCGGGTGTAGCCGTCGATTATTTCGTCTACGCTGCCCTCGCCGAATATTATGTCGCCCTCGGCGAGTCCGTTCGCCTTGCTGCGCTTGGGAATGAGGTAGCGAACGGCTATCTCCCTCTTCTCCTCCTGCGTGTAGCCCTCTATGCGGATGAGTTCCATTCTGTCGAGCAGGGGTTGGGGAATGGTGTCCACCGAGTTTGCCGTCGTTATGAAGAGAACCGTTGAAAGATCGGAGGGAACCTCTAAGTATCTGTCACGGAAGGTGGAGTTCTGGGCGGGGTCGAGCACCTCCAGAAGGGCGCTGGCGGGATCGCCGCGGAAGGAATCGGAGGAGAGCTTGTCTATCTCGTCAAGTAAAAATACGGGATTGACAGAGCCTGCGTTTTTGAGGGCGGTTATAATTCTGCCCGGCATGGCACCTACGTACGTTTTGCGGTGACCGCGGATTTCGGCTTCGTCCTTGACGCCGCCGAGGGACATGCGGACGAACTTGCGCCCGAGCGCACGGGCTATGGAGGTGGCGATGGACGTTTTGCCCACGCCCGGGGGACCGACGAAGCAGAGCACGGGGGCGTTCATGGAGTTTGTGAGCTTTAAAACAGCCAGGTACTCGGTGATGCGCTCCTTTATTTTTTCAAGCCCGTAGTGGTCCTCCTCCAAAATTTTGGAGCAGTCGGCAAGGTTGGGGGTGTCCTCGGTCTGCTTTTCCCACTCGAGGTCCAAAAGCCAGTCGAGGTATGTTCTGAGCACGTTGTAGTCGGGGGAGGAGGTCTGCATTCTCGACATTCTCGAGAGCTCCTTCAAAGCCTTCTCCTCCACCTCTTCGGGCATGTGCTTTGCCTTTATTTTTTCCTCGAGAGCAGTCTTTTCGTCCTCGTCGTCGCCCAGTTCGGCATGGATTGCCCTGAGCTGTTCGCGGAGGTAGTACTCCCTTTGGTTCTTTTCTATGTTCTGCCTTACAGCCGTCTGTATTTTGCGCTCTATCCTTGCAATTTCAAGCTCGGAGTTGAGTTGCTTATCGAGGGCGGCGAACATATCGACGAGGCGCAGACCGGAGTAGATTGACTGCTGCACGTCGGTTTTGAACTGCAGACCGTCAAGGGCGAGGTAAATAAACTGTTCGCCGTCGCTGCACGCGTCGAGGCGGGCAGCCGCGTCCTTGGTAAAGCGGGAGTCCGACTGGGCTATATCGTGAAGAATGCCCTTGGCTGTACGGAAATACGCCTCCTCGAAGATGGGGTCGGTGTGTTCGACGGGCATCTTTTCTATGGTGGCGTAGAGGCACCCGTCCTGCTCGTAGACGGAGAGCGAGCGGGCGCGGTATAAGCCGCGGCAGGTGACGCGCAGTCTGTCACCCGAGATGGGGGCGACGCGGTCGATGCGGGCGACGGTGCCGACGTCGTATAAATCCTCGCCGCCGACGTCGGTGCGGGTACCGTCGATCTGGGGGCAGATGAACACCGTTCTGTCGTTTTCGCTCGCCGCCTTAATTGCATAGAGCGTAGCCGTTCTGCCCGCGTCGAAGCCCGCGGAGATATTGGGATAGACCATCTTGTCGCGAAGGGGGACAAGAGGCAGTTGAAGTCTTTCGTTTGGCATATGGTTTTTCCTGTAATAATTTGCCTTAATGGCGCAAAGGGGAAAGACTTTTTTAAGCCTTCCCCCTATTGGTTCTGAGTTCAAGACAGAAGATAAAAATCCTCCGCCTTATATTGTCAGCCGGCGCATAGTATGGCACCAATCAAATTTTTGATTAGCTTTTAAGCCGACTTTTTATATATGATTGTAGGCTCGGCTTTATCCGAAATGCACTCCCGCGTGACGATTACTTCCTCCACGTCGTGTTCGGAGGGGATTTTGTACATAACCGAGGTCATGAAACTTTCGATTATGGTTCTCAGTCCCCTTGCGCCCGTTTTGAGCTTTATTGCGGTTTTGGCGATTTCGCGCACGGCGCCCTCCTCCACCGTAAGCTTTACGCCGTCGAGGGCGATGAGCTTCTGGTACTGCTTGATGATGGCGTTTTTGGGGCGGGTGAGAATGTTGACGAGCGCGTCTTCATCGAGGGGGTGAAGGGCAACCACGATGGGCACGCGCCCTACAAATTCGGGAATGAGTCCGAACTTTGTAAGATCCTGCGGCTTGACGTCGGCGAGCATTTCGTACACGCCTTCGTTTTCGTCGCTCTTGACGTCGCCGCCGAAACCGAGCGTGGTTGTATCCTTGCGGGCGCGGACTATTTTATCGAGCCCGACAAACGCGCCGCCGCAGATGAAGAGAATGTTTGTGGTGTCAATTCTGAGGCACTCCTGCTGGGGATGCTTTCTGCCGCCCTGGGGGGGGACGTTTGCAACCGTGCTTTCGATTATTTTGAGGAGAGCCTGCTGGACGCCCTCGCCCGAGACGTCGCGGGTTATCGAGACGTTTTCGCCTTTGCGGGCGATTTTGTCTATTTCATCTATATAGATGATGCCGCGCTGCGCCTTGGCGATGTCGTAGTCGGCGTTCTGTATGAGTTTTAAGAGAATGTTTTCAACGTCCTCGCCGACATAGCCCGCCTCGGTTAAAGTGGTGGCGTCGGTGGTGGCGAAGGGCACGTTGAGAATTTTTGCAAGCGTTCTTGCAAGCAACGTTTTGCCGCAGCCGGTGGGACCGAGAAGGAGAATGTTGCTCTTTTCTATCTCGACCTCCGAAAGGTCGTTTTCCTCCTTTTTGCCGAGGTTGTTGATGCGCTTGTAGTGGTTGTATACCGCGACTGAGAGCACCTTTTTGGCCTCGTCCTGACCGACGATGTACTTATCGAGCTCCGCCTTGATCTCTGCGGGCTTTTTGAGGGGCACGGGGGTGACGTCCTGCTCCTCGGTATCCCTGATCATGTCCTGGCAGATCTCTACGCATTCGTTGCAGATATAGGCGCCGTTCTGCCCGGCGATGAGCCTTTGGACGAGGTCCTCCGGCTTGCCGCAGAACGAACAGTATCTGTGTGTGTCTTTCATTGTTACTCCAAATCAAATAGCTTTGCGGGGCTGTACGCCCCCCTTTATATTTTACCCGTTAAGACCGCAAATAAAACTTATCTCTTGAAAAATACTTTGTCGATAAGTCCGTATTCGAGAGCTTCCTGCGCCGAGAGGAAGTTATCCCTGTCGGTATCCTTTACAAGCACCTCGTACGGCTTGCCTGAATTTTCGGAGAGTATTTTCGTGAGCTTTTCCTTGGTCTTTAAAATGTGCTCGGCGGCGATCTGGATATCGCTCGCCTGACCCTGCGCTCCGCCGAGGGGCTGGTGAATCATAATTTCGCTGTTGGGAAGGGCGTACCTTTTGCCCTTTGCTCCGCTGGAGAGCAGGAACGCGCCCATGGAGGCAGCCATGCCTATGCAGATGGTGGACACGTCGCACTTGATATAGTTCATCGTATCGTAGATTGCGAGTCCCGCCGAGACCGAGCCGCCGGGACTGTTGATGTAGAGGGAGATATCCTTTGAAGGATCCTTTGCCTCGAGATAGATGAGCTGGGCTACGACGGTGTTTGCGACGGCGTCGTCGATTTCGCCCGTGAGGAAGATTATTCTGTCCTCGAGCAGGCGGGAATAGATATCGTATGAACGTTCGCCGCGCGAGGTCTGCTCGACGATATAGGGCACGAGTGCAGATTTTTCGTTTATCATTTTTTGAACTCCTTTATAAGATATGTATTGTATGCGTCCTTACCGCGGCGCATGCGTCAGAGGAATATGCAGCTTAAAAATTAAGGGCAGCTTGAAAAATTTAAGCCGCCCCGCCGCCATTACAAAGATGGCTTATTTACTTGGTCATGTTGTTGTTCTCTTCAAGGAAGTTGAAGAGCTTGGTGATTATGATATCGTTGGTGATGTACTCCTGCTGGCGGGGATCCATGTTCTTTTTGTACTCCTCGGCAGTCTTCTGTACGGAGGCAGCCTGCTCGGCAATCTTTGCGTCGATCTCCTCGGGAGCGGCGGTTATCTTTTCCTCCCTTACGATCTTTTCGATTACGAGCTGCGAGAGCACGCGGCTGTGAGCCTGCTCTTCAAACTGGGCGCGGAACTGGGGCATGGTCTGCCCCATGTATTTTATATAGTCCTCGAGCTTGAGACCCTGGTACATGAGACGGTAGGAAAAGTCCTGAACCATCTTGTCGATTTCGCTCTCGATCATTGCGCGGGGAATTTCGCACTCGGCGGTCTTGCAGATGGCTTCGACTATGGCGTTTTCGGTTTCGTCCCTGCCGCGGGTTTGCGCCTGCTTTTCAAGACGCTCTTTAACCTTTGCGGTGTAGTCTGCCACAGTTTCGCTGCCTGTGTGCTTTTTGACGTATTCATCGGTGAGCTCGGGAAGTTCCTTGCCCTTGATGGAGTTGAGGTGAATGGCGAAAACAGCGTCCTTGTCGCGCAGATTTTCAGCCTGATAGTCTGCGGGAAATCTTACGGTGATATCCCTGTCCTCGCCGATCTTCATGCCCTCTACCTGGGATTCGAAGCCGGGAATGAAGGAGCCGGAACCGAGCACGAGGTCGTACTCTTCCGCCGTGCCGCCAGCGAACTTTTCGCCGTTTACGGAGCCTGAGAAGTTGATATTTACTGTGTCGCCCTCGGCACAGGCGCGGTCGGTTACGTCCACCTGCTTTGCCTCGCGGTCGAGAATTTTGTTTACTTCCTTTGCAACCTCTTCGTCGGTTACGGAGTATTCGTATTTTTTGATGTCGAGCCCCTTATATGCGCCGATCTTTACGTCGGGTTTTACGGGAACCACCGCGGTGAGAGTGACCTTTTCGTCGGAAAGATCGTCGACGGAGAGTTCGGGCTCGCCGACGGGGGTGAAGTTCTCCCTTTCGGCAAGTAAAATTTCGGGATAATGCTTGGAATAAAGTACGTTGAAGGCTTCGTCAAAGAATACTGCCTTTCCATAGTAGTTTTCTACGACGGGTTTGGGTGCCTTGCCCTTTCTGAAACCGGGAACGGAATATTTGCCGCGCGTCCTTTTGTAGGCTTCGGAAATGGCGCCTTCCCACTCCTCCTTTGAAAAGTCGATGGTGAGTTTTACGGTGCTCTTTTCGCCCGCCGTTTTTGTGTACTTCATTTTTATTCTCCTAAATTATGGTAATAATATTTTCAACTTTAACATTTTAGCACATGCAAATTATTTTGAAAAGCGTTTTGACGACCGTTTAATTAATTTACAATTAAATTTTTTTGATTTATAATATATCAGCCATCAAAAAAAGGACTATTTAAGGTATGCCCCAGGACGCTTACACTTTGCGATATGTTGCCGCCGCGCTCAAGGAAAAACTTGCGGACGGAAAAATTTCAAAAATAAATATGCCGGAAAAGGACGAGCTGTCTTTAATTATATACACACGTTCGGGCTCGGTTAAACTTGAAATTTGTTCTTCGGCAAAAAATAACAGAATAAGCCTCGGCAAGAGCGACAAGCCCAACCCCGCGGTTGCGCCCAATTTTTGCATGCTTTTGAGAAAACACCTGCAGAACGCCTGCATTACCGACATAAGGCAGGTGGCGTTCGAGCGCATTGTCGCGATAGAACTGGACACTTTTTCGGAATTTTCGAACGGGCACATGACGCTGTACTGCGAGATCATGGGCAAGTACTCGAACATTATACTTGTCGAAAAGGGTATAATCCTCGGCGCGCTCAAACAGACGACGCTGGAGGAAAACGCAAAGCGCGTGTTGTTTTCGGGCGTAAAATACACGCTTCCCCCGCCCCAGGGCAAGGCAGACCCCACCTCTCTTGAGGCTCTCCGCGCCATTTTCGGGGGAAGAACGGGCGACGAGAGGTTTATTTGCGACAACGTTGAGGGCATAGCCTATTCGACGGCTGTCGAAATCTGCTCGTATTACGGCGGCGACGTTACGGCGGAGCAGGTGTTTGAATATGTGAACTCCGACGACATATCGCCCTGCGTGACATATTCCGAAAAGGGCGAGCCGAACGACTTTAAGGCGCGGAGCGTTTTAAAAAACGTTAAAAAATTTGACGACATATTGGACGCGCAGCGGGAATACTACGACTACGTTTACATAAAGCGAACATTTGAGGACGCAAAGAGGAAACTTTCCACCGCCCTGCACGGCGCGGTGAAAAAAGCCGAAAAGAGGCTTGCACAGATAAATGCAAAACTTTTAGAGTGCGAAGCCGCCGACGAAATACGCCTTAAGGGCGAGCTGATAACAGCAAACATATACCGCCTTGAAAAGGGCATGGCGGGCTTTGAGGCGGACGACTACTACAGCGAGCAACCGAAAAAAATCAGGATAGAGCTCGACAGGCAGCTTACCCCCTCGCAGAACGCGCAGAAGTATTTCAAGCGGTACGCAAAGATGAAGAGGACGGTTGAAGCGCTTACCGCCCAGAGGGCTGAGACGGAGGAAAAACTTGACTATCTTTTGTCGATTGACGCCCATATATGTGCCGCCGAATGCATTTTCGACCTGAAGGAGACCGAAGGGGAACTGGTGGCTGCGGACCTTTTGAAAAAGCCCGCCGAAAAGAGGAAAAAGACGGACGAAGCCGCGCCCCTGCGCGAATACGAAACAGGAGGCTTTACCGTATATGTCGGCAGGAACAACGCCCAGAACGACAGACTTTTAAAAGCCCTTTCCCCCGACGATTTGTGGCTGCACGTAAACAGGTTCCACTCCTCCCACGCAGGCATAATTGCAAACGGACGTGATGTTCCGGACGAGGTGATTTTAAAGGCAGCCGAGATATGCGCGTTCTACTCCGAGGCGAGGGAACGGGATAAAGTTACCGTCGACTATACAAAGAAAAAATTTGTAAAAAAGCCGCCGAAAAGCAATCCCGGGTTCGTAATTTACACCGACTACACCAACATAATCGTTTCCCCCGACGCACACAGGGAGCTTGCCAAAAACTGAAACTTTGCCGCCCGCATAAAACGGGCGGTATATTTTTGCTTAAATTTTGTAAAAATGATTAGTGTGGAACAACTGTGCAGGGCAATTTTCAACAAAATATACAGCTCGACCCGCGAAGGATACGGAATATTTTACGAAGATGAGCTTTTGGATATTCTGCCCGAGGACATGAGAACGCGCGAAACGCTCGAAGCCGCGTTGAAGCAGCTTGTCAACGGGGGGAACATAGACGTAAAATACGCCAAGGGCAACGCTTTTTGCATAATGGGGTTAAAGGCTTTGGAGGAGAGCGAGGAATCCGCGCAAATTGCCGTTCCGCTGAGAAGAGGGCGCAAATGGATATATGCCGCGCTCGTGTTTGCAGCCGCCTTCGCGGGAGGAAGTCTGGGCGGATTGGTCGCAGGGATTATCTGATATGCTGTCTAAATGCGAAAACGACGTAATGAACGCCGTATACAATCTGTGCGACGGCACGGACGGGTGCCTTGTAACGTGCGCGGAGATACTCTCCGTTCTTCCCGCTGGCAGAAAATACACGCATGAACATGTGAGCAGAGCTTTAAACAACCTGTGCTCGGACGGGTACTTCGACCTTATCTCCTCCTCCCGTTCGGGCGAGAAAATTTTTGTGATAAGCCTTAAGGACAGCGGACTGAACTTTAAAAGGGCTAAAAAACAGAAGGCGCTTGACGTGGCATACAAGATAGGGCTTGCCTTTATCGGCGCCTTTGCAACCTTTATATTCGGCATTATTTTAAAGGCGATAGCGGGCGGCTAATTATGTAAGGAATTCCTTATATTCGGTAAGGAAATGTGCATTTACTGCTCTTTAAAGATATATTCGCTTATGACATCATGCTCGAACGCCTGCAGAAATTTTTCCATTTCCCCGCCGATGCGTTCGCCTATGTCTGCGAGTTCGTTTTCCTCCATGTCGTCGGGCGAGCTTATATTGTTTGAATTTAAATAAATTTGCAGATACAGCATGTTGCATACATGACTGTATTTTTTTAATGTTTGTTCGTCGTTGTTGTAACTGCCTATAACATAATTCCCAAGGGTTGCAAGTTCTGCAAGGGTGTTGAGCCGGTCTTTTGTAAGGGTGATTGTTAACATTTTTTAATCTCCATTTGTATAAATCCGATAAACAAAACATTGTTAGTTAACTAACCGATTTTATCATGGTTAGTCCACTAACCGTGTTAATGTACCGTGCATTTATTATATCATTAAAAATAACAGCAGGCTTGATTTTAAGACTGACTGATTTTGTAATTTTTTGGGAGGTTTTGCCGAAATATGTCGAGAGTGCCGTCGGACTCACAGATGAAATCTTCTGAACTTTTTAAAAAGAGGCTGAACTCCCTTATTGCCGAACAGGACTGTTCCATTTACGAATTTGCCGACAGGGCGAAAGTAAGCCGCGGAGTTGTTGCGCGGGCGGCAATCCACGGCATTATCCCGAGCGTTAAACTGCTTATAAAAATATGCGACTATCTTAAAATTTCCTTAGAGTATCTCCTCTGCCTGACAGACGGCAAAAACTTTGAGCCTGCTAATCCCCCTTCTGCATTTCACGACAGGTTGGATGAGTTATGCTTCGAATACAAAGTAAAATATTCCCAAATCGGAATGCGCATGCCATTTTCCGTCAATCTTTTTTACGATTGGCGTAGAGCTAAGACCATACCATCTTTAGAATATCTTATGGCTATCGCAAAATACTTCAGCGTTTCGGTTGACTACCTTTTGGGCAGAACGGACGAGAGATAAATTACAGTGTAAATACAGAAGTAAGGAATTCCTTGATTATAACAGGGAATTCTTTTTATATTATATACCTGTTTCAAAATAGGATTTTTATAATTTAAGTTGATTTTTGTTGCAGGTAATGTTATAATGCCGCTTATGAAAAACAGTTTGCAGGGAAAAGAAAATTTGCAAAAGGGGCTTATTAAGAGGTTTATACCCTACTACCGCCCTCATTTGAAACTTTTTATAACCGACATCTTCTGTGCGGCGCTCATTTCGGTTTTCAACCTCGTCTACCCCTACATATCGGGGCAGATTATAGACAACTACGTACCCAACAGACTTTTGAATCTTCTGATAGGCGCGGCGTGCGCCCTATTGGGGTTCTATATTATAAAGATAGCTTTAAACTACTTTTTGCAGTACTGGGGTCACATGGTGGGCGTTCGCATACAGAAAACTTTGAGAAGCGAACTTTTTGAGCACATTGAAAAGATGCCCCTCTCCTTTTTTGACGAAAACAAGACGGGCGTTATTATGAGCAGGCTGACAAACGACCTGTTCGAAATTTCAGAACTTGCGCACCACGGTCCCGAGGACGTGCTTTTATCCGTCGTTACTATTATAGGCGCTGTTGCCATTATGTTTACATACAACGTGTGGCTGGCACTCATACTCTTGTGCCTTGTGCCGCTCGTGCTCGTGTACACGATATTTATGCGCAAGCGGTTCAGAGCCGTTTACAGCGAAATGAGGGTTGTGCAGGGCGAGATAAACTCCGACGTGGAGAGCGCCGTTTCGGGCATACGCGTGGCGAGGGCATACACCGCGGAAGCGCACGAGAGAGAGAAGTTTGAAAGGGGGAACGAGGCGTTCGCCGTTAGCAAGTCCAAGCAGTACAAAGTGATGGGGCAATACTTTTCGTCCATGCGCTTTTTGCTTGACTTTATGAATTTTGCCGTAATACTTGTAGGCGGAATATTCTTTTTCAACGGCAAGATAGACGCGGGCGTGTACTCGGCATTCATAATGTACGTTACGGCGTTCAGCACTCCCATATGGACGCTTACGCAGATTTACGAACAAATTCAGCAGGGGCTTACGGGCTTTGACAGGTTCTGCAAAATCATGGACATGCCTACAGAGAGCAACGACGAAAATGCCGCCGACTGCGGCAGGCTGAAGGGCGACATTGAATTTAAGGACGTGAGCTTCAGCTACAAAAACGACGGGCAGGAAAGCAGAGTAATTTCGCACTTCAACTGTGCTATCGGTGCGGGAAAGACGGTTGCGCTCGTCGGACCTTCGGGCGCGGGCAAGACGACCTTATGCCACCTGATTCCCCGCTTTTACGAGATTGACGAGGGCGCGATTTTAATCGACGGCGGCGACATAAGAAGCTATACGAGGAAATCGCTGCGCGAAAACATCGGCATTGTGCAGCAGGACGTGTTCCTGTTCAACGGCACCATTAAGGAGAACATTGCCTACGGTGACTTTACCGCGGACGACGATAAAATTATCGAGGCGGCGAAGAGGGCGAACATTCACGACTACATTATGAGCCTGCCCGACGGGTACGACACAAGCGTGGGCGAGAGGGGCGTTAAGCTTTCGGGCGGACAGAAGCAGAGAATTTCCATTGCCCGCGCCTTTTTGAAGAACCCGCCCGTACTCATTTTAGACGAGGCGACGAGCGCCCTCGACAACGCCACCGAGATGGCTATTCAGGAGGCTTTGAACAACCTTTCGGAGGGCAGAACGACGATAGTTGTCGCGCACAGGCTTTCGACCGTCAAGAACGCCGACGAAATTATTGTGCTCACACCCGAAGGCATAGCCGAGCGGGGCACGCATGAACAGCTGATGGCGCTGAACGGCATATATAAGGGGCTCTACGAATACCAATTCAAAAACTTATAACTTTCCATACATAAAAAACCGCGGCTTG
>CALVMP010000046.1 GCA_944346655.1 uncultured Clostridia bacterium | reverse complement strand
TCTGGGTATAAAACCAAGCCCGAAGTTACGGGTGTTGCCGACGACGGACTGTACCTCTACTGCGGAAACATGCGCTACACCTCCGACTATCAGAACGGCGAAGAATTGGTTTCGTCGCTGGATATTGAGGGGTTTGGTAAAAGACGAGGGCGGGGTATTTACCTACTATCCCTTCAATATCTATATTCAGCCGCTGTACATGATTTTTGTGTTTATCGTCATGGGATATCATATAGCTACGGGCAAAAAGGTGGCTAAGGCGTACAACGCGGAAAAAGAACGGCGGCAGGAAAGAGATTAAATTTTAATAAAATCAAAATGCCCGGGCTTCCATATTTTGGGCATTAGTTCGGGCATAGTACGGGGGGAATTTATGAAATCTCAGGAAAAATTTGAAAGGATAAGAAAAGGTATGCGGGGCTCCTGTATTGCCCTTATATGTACATTTGCGCTGAATTTTGTGTTCACGATGATAAAAGAATTTACAGATATATTTGAGCGCTTGCCCGCTTTAGAGCTTGCCTTAAGTTTTGTTTTCATATTTCTGCTTTTGCTCTTCGGCATATTGACAGTCGTGTTCGGCTATCGGTTAAAGCGAACTGCCGCAACCATGGCGGACGACAGGGAAGAACAAAATGAAGAAATTTAATGCAAAAGCGTTGCGGGCGGTTTTGTTATGATTAAGAGGGTAAAAAATTTATGAACAATATCGGGCAGAAGATCTGCACTTTAAGAAAGCTGAATAACCTGTCGCAGGAGGAGCTTGCCTTCCGTGCGGGCGTGAGCAGGCAGACCGTCTCCAAGTGGGAGAACGGAGCCGCCTCCCCCTCCTCCGAAAATATAGTGACGCTGTGCAAACTTTTTAACGTTAAGTACGAATACCTTTTGGACGAATACCAGGGCGATTTTAATGAGGTTGAGGAGGCAAAGGAACCAGCCGGGCAGAGAAAGCCCCCGCGTGCCTTAAAGGTTCTGACCATAATTTTTTCGGTGCTGCTTGCACTGTTTGCCCTGCTTGTAATTGCAACGATTGTAATTGCGGTAAGCGCGGGCGGTCCGGAGGGCGCCATTGAGAGCATATCTGCCGTGCACATTTCAGAGAGTTGGGCGTGGGCGTGCGGCGCGGGAGCGTTTTTAAGCCTTGCGGGGCTTGTGATTACAAGAATAATTTCGGCAAAATGTAAACGGCGGTTGACAACATGTAAACCAAAGGCGGTTGAATAAAAATTTTTTTCGCCGTATAATTTAAGTCGGGCACAGAGAGAATATGAAAAAAGTTATAAACAGGTACTGGTCGCAGATAGTTTTGGATAGCCGCGGAGTTTATCTTCGGCGCGGCATATTGCTCAGGCAAATTAAATTTTTGGCGTGGAGCGAGATTGAGGCCGTGGGCTTTTACCTCGGCGACGTCACCCATGTGGCATACGACTATGTGGCGACATCCTCCCCGCCGGACAGCCCGCCGTATTTTCAGGCGAGCCCGTATGCCGCGCACGATTTATTTTTGTACTTTTCCACCTTTAAGCCGAGCGGGTTTTCGCTCGAGGATATCCTGCCCGTGATAAGGGACGAAAAAAATATCTGCATAAACTTAGGCGGCGGGGAGTTTACCTCTTTGACCCCGATTAAAAAGATAGCCGACAGGGCGGCTGAAAAGATTTTGACCTTTTACGACGGAAAAATTTTGAACCGCGGCGCGAGCTACCACAACTAAAGGAGAGATTATGACAAAGTACTATCTTTTATCCCTGCCCGTTATGGCGTTCCCCTACCTTATGATTGCAGGGCTGGGGTGTATGTATTCCAATACAATTATGGAGAGCGTGTTTTTTTCAAACGGCTTTCTTCTTTTGGGCGCTTTGGCGCTGTGCGCAGTCGTCTGTGCGCTCTTTGCCATAGGCGTCGGCACGGGACTTGCCGCGGGCGGGCAGAGCGGCGCATGTGCTGCTAAGCTGTGCATGATTGTAAAGCTCGTGCAGATACCCGCTTACGTAGCTATATTTGTGTTGGGAGTTATGTTTTCCATAACGATATTCGGCGTGGCGTTTGTTGTGCTGTTTGTACTGATCGACTGCGCCGCCATTGCCATGTCGGGGTTTATGTCGGCATGCACGCTGTTCAAGTGTTGCAGGCAAAAACTGCTCCCCCTCGGCAGTGCGGTCGCCTTCGGCATAGGTCAGTTTGTGTTTTGCGCAGACGTCGTGCTCGCAGTGATAATTTATGTGAACTTAAAAAAGGAGATAGGAAAAAATGTTTGCGAGGCTGTTTGAAAAGTACGCCCGCGCTGTGAGCGACGGGCGCGAAAGGGACTGGCTGTTTTCAAAATTCAAGCTCAAGACCGTGGTTTCCATAATCTTTTACGCGCTGTGCGTTGTAGTGATAGTGCTTGCGCTTACGCTCGAACCCGTGATAGAGGAGCCCTGGGCGTTCATGCTTTTAACCGCTGTGGTCTTTGCGTGGATTGTGATGGGAATAACAAGCCTTGTTCTGTGGATATCCTTCAGGCGGAGCTACAAAAACATTCTCAACCGCCCCGCCTCCGACGGGGAAATGCCCGAGATTACGGCGTACAGGCAAAAGACGGCAGAGGCGAACAGGTCCAACTTTAAAAAGCTGTGGTGGGCATGGCTGATATTCGGCATGTGCGCCGTCGCCTTTATAGTGCTCATCGCCCTCGACGTCATATCAAATCCCGACTCCGAAAGCATGGGCGTGTACGGCACGGCGGCTTTCTGGGTGTTGCTTGCCGGGGCTCTCGCACTCGTCCTTTCGTACATTTTAAAATCCACAATAAACCGGCAGAACGGACAGACCCTTGAACAGTCGACGGCGGACGAGGTAAAAGCCATTGACGAGGCACAGGGACGGGAGACAAAGTACAGTCTGCAATCTGACCCCAACCTTTCCTCCTACAAGTACCTCTTCCCCGAGCCTGCGCTGTACGAAAAAGCCGAGGGCGTGCGGAAGAGATACGCAAAATTTGCAACCTTCGGCATTGCGGCTGTTATGATAGTTGCCGTCGCCGCCGTGATACTTCTGCTCTTTTCGGAAAACTTAGGCATGAACATTTCGGGCTATGCCATGCCCGTCGGGTTGACCATAGCCTTTTTCGGATGCGTCCTCATAAACCTCAGCGCCAACATTAAACTCACCCGCATTGAAAAAGAACAGGTCGAACTTTTGAAGAGCAACCCCGGATACGCCAAAAACCTTGAGTGGTACAACCTCTACAACGACTTTTCCCGCTTCAAGGGCAAGCTGTACATATTATTTTTTGTTATAGGCATTGCGCTCGGCTGGGCGCTCGCCATACTCTTCCCCGATAAGGCGTGGGCGCTTTTCTGCATCGCGCCCGTTATTTCAGGACTTGCAATAAACCAGGTTCTCGTAAAAAAACTCAGGCAAAAAGCCATACCCATCGAGCGGGAAATTGACGCCCGTAACGGGCAAAACCCGCTGGAGGACAACGGAGAAAACGGACAATGAAGAGAACGTTTGCGGCGGTTCTGACCCTTATTATACTTGCGGCAACCGCCATGTCCCTGCCCGCCTGCATGAATTCGTACGAACACGCGGGCGAGATCGGCGGACTGGAAATTTACATAAGCAAAAGATACAACCGGGGGTTTGCCGGCGCATACTTTTGGGACGGCAGCGCGGAGAGCATGACAATTGACGTGCCCGACGAATACGACGGCTGCCCGATTACGGCGCTGGGCGGCGTATACGGTACGGGCGTGCCCGTGACTTTCGGCGTAATATATCCCGACCGCCAATATGCCGAGGGGGAGAATGTGTATAGCGTGTCCCCCGCTGCCGCCGAAGCGAGTATTGAACGGCTTAAAAATGAGGGCGGGCTTGAGATTGAATACCTCGACTTCACGGTGAACCTCGGCTCGAACGTTGAGGACTTCGACATGATTGACTCCCCCCTTACCGTAATCGAGCGGGAGGGCGATAACATGAACTCGGCTTACGTCGTCCGCTACTATTTCAACTGCGACGGGGACAACGGCACCCTTTATTCGGACGGCGGAAAACTCTACTTTCGCTCCTCGGGAGATCTCGTAGACGAATTCTATTACACTGACTTTACTTTTTAAAATTACCCCCATATAATTAAGCGGGCGGCGCGAAAGCGCATTTCCCATAGAGATTTTTAGGTAATATGAAAAGGATAACGAAAATTTTCGCTATCCTTTTTATGTTTGATTTGCAAAACACACGACTTTGTGAGCAAAGTATAGTGTGCTATACCTATTTATAAGGCACTATACTCGTCATTGTGGAAAAATTCCTATAGGAACTGTGGTAAAATTACTTCCCATAGGGAATTAAAAACTAAATTTTTAGAATTGTGCTTTCAAGCTATGAGAAAAGGCTCTTTGACAAATTGTTCAAGAGCCTTTTTCTATATAAATTATTGGCTCTTCTAACTTTAGTCAAAGTAATTTGCAAATGCTTTATCGAATGCCAGCAATATTTCATTGAAAGAAAATCTATCCTTGCTTGTTCTTCTTAATCGTATACGCATGAGATTTTGAATTTCAGCACATAAGTTTTCTGGTTTGGGGGTAAGAGGGCAAAAAGCCATTCCAATTATCATCTCCATATCATTAAGAGAATAGCTATTTTTCTTCTTAAAACTAGGATTCTTTTTGTCCAACTGAATAAGGAACTGTCGAAGCTCATCATAAGCACCCCTATACCATTCTTCATCCCAAAAGTCCTCACTAAATTCTATTGGTAAATTTTGGAAAAATTCTTCATACTTGTCTTCAGGGACTCTCAAGTATGATAGCGACGGAGTAAAATCCTCATCAAACAAAGAATCTCCAAAATCATAATATCCCATAAGCGTCATAAAATCATAAAATTGTTTTTGTTTCGCTTTATTCCATTTTACCGCTTTTATAATTGCGGGATAATCGCTCACACCTTGGCGAAATAACGTTGCAATAGTTTCAGCGTCCGCTTCGGATACAATAAATTCATCATCCATGCCCTTACTCATTATCTGCTCCTTAGTAAATTATAATTTGTTATATAATCAATTATACAATATTAGGAATAAAAAAGCAAGCAGCACTATATGTTACTTACTACACTGATTCTTCTTTGCTATATAAGTTTCGTCCGCCGTTAAAAGAAAAGATTTCGCACACACTAATACAAGGCAAAAGAATTGGGTGTGACTGTTTATTCCCTATGAAAACTACGGTAATGCGCCGCCCGCTTATTTTATATTTTGTTGGCGAGTTTTGTCACCCAGGAGGGGTTGGGGTTTTCGAGGTAGTTTAAAAGCGTGAGGAAATTTGTGGAGGGCTTTACGCGAAAGTCGCGCGAGAGCCCCTCTAAATTTTCCTTCATGGTGTAGTAATTTTCCCGCGTTATCAGCTTGTTTATAGCCCTCCGCTGTTCGTCGCGGGCGCGGTAATTTTCAACGCCCGTGAGCTCGCGTATGACGGGGGAGTTGCGCCGCTTGGAATTGCTTTCGAGCTCGACCTTGCCGAAGTGGGATATCTGCACCTGCATGGTGCAGGGATTGGAGAAAAAGACTATATGCTTTGATACCCTTTTGGCGTGGAAGCGGTCTATCTTGTTGCACACCGAAATGTACTCCTCGTAGGGGTAGACCTCGGTGTCGCAGAACACGACGGTCAAATCGGCGTTGTCGTTCTGGAACTCGTTCTGGTAGACGGGGGGAATGTTGGTGAGCGACTTTGCGTTCTTTATGCGCACCGAATAGCAGCTGCGCCATATGCCGAGATTGAGGAGTCTTAGAAGATAGTCGAACTCCTCGTACCCCTCGCAGACGATGGTTATGCGCTTTTGGTCACTCCTCATCTTCGTCCTCCCCCCTGCCGATAAGCACTGCTATAAGGTCGGGTTCGGGCAGAGCGCCGAGGGCGCCCGATTTGTAGCGCTCCAATATGTCGGCGTTGTCCTTTTCAGCCGCGAGGGAGGCGAGGGAATAGAGCCTTACCTCTCCTTCCTCCTTGGAGGCAAACCAGATCTGGTCCTTTCTGAAAAGGCGCCTGCAGTCGAGAAGGGTGACGTCGTGCACGGTGAAAATTAATTGCGCTTTTTCGTTGAGCTCGTTGTTGAAGAGGGAGACGATGGCGCGGGTGAGCTTGAAGTGCAGGGAGGAATCCATTTCGTCGACGACTAAAATTTTGCCCTCCGTCAAAGCCTCGATTATGTAGCTGGCTATTGCCACCATCTTTTTGGTGCCAGTGGAATCGAAGGTTAAACTGCGCACCGCCTTTCCCCTGTGAACGGAGGTTAAACGGTACATATCCTCGGGGCAATCCGAAAAATTGAGGGCGTTTTCCTGCGAGCGGGAGGGGGTGTTTGCAAGGCTTTCGGAATAGATATAGTCGTCTATGTCGAGGTCGGCAAGCTTGATAAGTTCCACCGTGCGTTCGCGGATTGCAAGGTTGTGCTTTAAAACCTCAACCGTCTTGTCGATGGGAATGTTGTTCATGTCGACAACTTCGACGGACCGCGCAAAGGAGGTTAAAATACTCTTTATCTCCCCCACCTTCGGGTACTTTCTGCCGCTCAGGGTATAGATTAAAATATTGCTTGGCGACAGCACGGAGAGGGCTTTTTCCAGTTCCCCGTCCCCCTCAAAATAATACCTGCCGCCCGACTCGTCGCGCACGAAAATTTCCCGCTCCGAAAGTTTGCCGTCGGAGCCCTTTTCGATGCGGGCGAAGCGTTCGTAGACGAATCCGCGTTCCTCACCGCCTTCCTCCGTCGAGTCGTAGGAAAAATCGTAGCTGTACGCCTCCTCTCCGCAGGTGAACGATACGCCGAGAGCGCTTACATGATTTTCAGAAAAGATATTGGCGGGAATGGGGCAGTCGCAGTCGGAGAGCACCGCCTTTATTGCGGCGACGGCTTTGAGCATGCACGTTTTGCCCACGTTGTTGGCGCCGTACACGCACGCCGACTTTAAAACGTTGAAGGCGCCCACCGCATGCACGTTGGAATAAAATTTTTTTATGTTCATGTCGGCGGCAAGGCTCATTTCAGCCCCGCCCGAAAACACAAGAAAGTTGTTTACCCTTATATTTAAAATCATTTTCCACCTCTTATTTACAAAGACATTGTACCACTATTTTATTTTTAATGCAATAGGGCTGCGCAAAAATACCTGCCGGCGCATACCATAAATTATGCTTTACTTTGCCGCCCTTTGGTGGTACAATATACGGAACAGGTGCGGATATGAGCGAACTTCTGATTAAACTTTTCGTACCCGAAGGCGAATCCGACGACCCGAAAGTGAGGGGCGCGTGCGGAAAACTTTCGGGGCTGTGCGGCATTATACTCAACCTGCTTCTTGTAGCGGGAAAGCTGGTTGCAGGCATAATTTCAGGCTCGGTAGCCATTGTGGGCGACGCTTTGAACAACCTTTCCGACGCGGCGTCCTCGGTGATAACGCTTGTCGGCTTCAGACTATCCGAAAAGAAAGCCGACAAGGAACATCCCTTCGGGCACGGCAGAATCGAATACATTGCGGGGCTTATCGTTTCGGCGCTCATAATTTTTATGGCGTTCGAGCTGGGCAAAAGCTCGGTGGAAAAAATTATAGAGCCCGCCCCCGCGGAGTTTTCGTGGGTGGTTTTAGGAATATTGATTGCCGCCGTCCTTGTAAAGCTGTGGATGTTCTACTTCAACAGAAAGCTTGCAAAGAAGATAGATTCCGCCTCCATCGCGGCGACGGCTTCGGACAGTCTTTCGGACACGCTGGCGACAGCCGTTGTAATCGCCGCGACGGTCTGTGCACAGTACACCACATTCCCGGTAGACGGCGTTGCGGGACTTTTAGTCGCCATATTTATATTAAAGGCGGGCATAGGCGCGCTGAAGGAGACGCAGGCGCCCCTTTTGGGCAGACCCATGAGCCGCGAGCTGGCAGATAAAATTAACCACCTGGCGCTCGAGCACGACAACATTTTAGGCGTGCACGACCTTATATATCACGACTACGGCGCGGGGAATTCGATTGTAAGTTTCCATGTGGAAGTGCCCGAAGATTGCGACCTTTTAACGGCGCACGCCATGATTGACCACATAGAGCGCGAAATCGGCGAAAAATTCGGCATTGAGGCGGTTATACACATCGACCCCGTATGCGCCGAGTGCAAACACGGGGACATGTACGATTTGTGCCTGGAGGCGGCAAAGACGGTCAACGGCGAAGCCGCCATTCACGATTTGCAGGTGGAGGCGAGCAATACGGGGCGCAAGGTTTACTTTGATATTGTCCTCCCCTTCGGGCTGGATATAAGCGACGAGGAGGCAAAGCGCATTGCCGAAGCCTTTATGGAGGGGCACGGCGTGGAGGCTGAAATTCACATAGACCATCCATTTATACAATAAAAAATACAGCCTGGCGGCTGTATTTTTTATTTTGTTAAGAGGGAAATTAAAGAGTTGTCTGCGGGGCAGAATGAATAATTTTTAAGCTCGGAGCGCTTTACCCAGCGCACGTCGGAATGTTCGAGCGGAATAAGTTGCCCCGCACATATGGCGCAGTTAAAGAAGGTTATTTCAACCGAGTAGCCGCCGTAGTCGTGCTTTACCGCGGTGATTTTTTCGCCGACGGATAAGGTGAGGTTAAGTTCCTCCATGCATTCGCGGACGAGGGCTTGACTTTCGGTTTCACCTTTTTCGACCTTTCCGCCCGGGAACTCGTAAAACCCTGCAAGATTTTTGCCCTCGGGGCGGCGGCAGATAAGTATTTCGTCCCCGCGACAGATAACTGCCGACACAACTTTAATCATAATTTTGCCTTAATTAATTATATTTCAATTTTATTGGCGCGGGCATATGCCCGCGCCAATGTGGTTTTTTAGTATAAGTAAGAAGAGATTATGACCCAATAACCATATATTGGAGGTTCTGAGAATTACCGGATACGCGTGTTATTGTGTGAGTTCCGGCAGAGAGCCCTGTTACAACCAGTGTACCGCTTGAGTTAGATGTATACTCCACTCCATCAATCTGAACCTTACCTGCTTTATCAAACTGCAAAGTTACGATTCTATCTTCCCCAATAGTGAAGGTTACAACAGTCTTACTCTCCATCTTCAGAGGACCATAATAGGTAACTCCGTTATAAGTATATGTTGTTTTATTATCCTTATACGATCCAGTTACAGTTACGCCTAATGCCGAATAGTAACTCGCGTCAGCATCTCTTTGGAAACAAACAACAATAGTCTTTGCCATCTCCGCTTCGTAGTAATCAATGGCGGCTTCGAGCTTTATTACCTGCTCCGGAGTGAGTACTGCCCTTTGGGCGTCGTTAAGGCTTTCATAGAGCGTCTTTGCCGCGGAGATTGCCGAGTTATGCTCGGAGGTCCAGCCGCTGTCGGGCAGGGCGTCGACCATGTCGGCAAGCTCGTAAGGCTTGAACATGCCCTCAAGCTCGGCTATGCCGTCGGTAATTTTGCTGTAGTCCTTAATTTCAGCCTTCTGGTCGCTGTCGAGATCGGCATAAGCCGTTTCAACCGATTTGTACTCGTCAAGCAAAGTTTCTATCTGTTCGCGCGTAGTAGCTGTTGAAGGAGCCGCAATATTATTTATACGGTTCTGCAATGCCTTGACCGCTATGCTTGCATAGGCAATTTCGGCGTCGACGAGCTTTTGATAGTTGGTAACCTTTGCCTGGTTAGCCGTTGAAAGCGCGTTGTAAGCTTCGCGGGCTGCGGTGATTTCGGTGAGGTAATCGTTTTCAACCGAGACGGTGTCGATCTTTTCGATAAGCGAAACGACGTTTGCAACGCGGAGCCCATCGAGCTCTGCAATTGCCGAGGTGAGTTTACCTGCGTTTGTAACCTGAGACTGCAGGTTAGAGGAGAGCGCGTTGTACATTGCACTTGCCGAATTTATAGCGTTTACGCACTCGCTATCGAGAGTGACCGTCGAAGGAATGAGGTCTATTGCCGCCTCCACTTCTGCAATCTTTTCCTCGTCGGTTGCGCCGTCGACGAACTTGAGCGAAGTTATCGTTGCCTCTTTGCCCAAATTGCCCGAAGATATAACATATGTGCCTGCGGGAAGGGTGAGACCTTCGACATTGGTAAATTTACTTGCCCAGACCTTACCGTCCGAACCGACGAGATAGGGACTGTTATCGCCCGTCGTAGAGGAAGTTACGCTTACTTCGGTATCTCTTGCAAGCGTAAAGGTTATAAGCTGACCCTTGCCCTTGTAGCCCGAGGACGAGCCCTTGCCGTTTGTGAACACAACACCGCTTATAACGCTGTTTGCTCCTGCCTGGCTGAGGTCGATTGTAAGTCCTTCCTTGGTGGCTGCAACGGTAGATGAAGGCGTTGTCTTGTTCAAGGAAGTATCTATATCCGTGTAGTCATACTTCAGAACGCCGGCATACTTTATGCACTCCTCCCTTGCCGTTACGGCGTCGGTGAGGTAGCAGTCGCTCTGCTTGGTCTGCGCGTTGTAGTAGAACAGATCTGGGTTGGTATCGAATGTGCTGAAATCTATGCCTGCGCCTGCGTATTGGCAATTGTTGGTAACTGTTTGGGTACGGTCAGTTACATCGGCAATTTCATGTAATTCATAGCATGCGTAATAGATATTGTTATATGCCTTTATATGCCCGCCGTCATTCTTGGTAACATTCTTGCACCCTTCAAAATAGTTGCCCTCCTGGAATACATATGAGTTAGCTCTTGCAGAAGTTACATAACTTATTTCAACGTTTAAATTTTCTACCGCATCCGACAAGGAGACATAATTGTTATAGAAATGAACGTTGGAATTTCTGACCAGCGGAATACGTGAACCGCAATCTTCCCACCAGTTGTGGTGTATCGAAATGTTATACTGTAAGGAAGTGTCGCTCGAACCAATGAGGTTTGTTTTATGGCACCCCTTAAAGTAATTATAGGAGAGAGTGTAATACATTCCGCGCTTGAAGTCGCAGCTGCCGTCGCCTTCTGCCTTGTCGCTTTCGGCAGGATTCTGGCTATAGCCGGGAAGGAAGGTATTGTTGTGAATCCAGCAGCGCTCTACGGAAGAAGTTATAACATCGCCGTCCTGCTGTCCTTCCATGCCCAAAGCGTCCTCGGGGTAGTTTGCAAAGGTTATGTTGCGAACCTCGAAACTTTTACCCTCGTTGCCTGTTGCCGAGCCGCTTGCAATAAAATGTATGCCCCAGCCCTTTAAACTTGCGTCGGTTCCCACGCCCTCTATTGTGAGGTTATATGCGTCGACTATACGCGCCATTCTGCCGTTGTCGCCAACGCTTCCGGCGTTATATACAGAATCATATACAGTAAGTCCGCTTATAAGGCTTGCAGCGCCGTCAGAGGTATCTTCGGCATTTACCGTACCGACAACCCTTATTACAACGGCGCCGTAATCGTCGCAGGCTGCCTTTATACCGTATTTATCTATGCCGCCGCCTATCGTGCCGCCAACTTCCTTGCCGTCCTTTATGGGCGTGGTGTAGTTGCGGTTATTCAAAAAATAACCTATGCTGTAAGAAGCTACAAAATTTTCCGAGTACTCGGTGCTTTTTTCGGTATATTTGAGAGTAATGGTTTGCCCTGCCGGATAGGCAAAGTACTTTTGCATTGTTGACGCGGGGACCTTGGTATAGCTGTTTGTTGCCGCGCTGTAGGTATAGGCGCTGTCGGTTATATCTTCCTTGTTACCGTCGGTAAGATAGATAACGAGAGCCCCGTCCTTAAGCGAGCCGTCGTCATTGTAGGCGCCGACGCCTTCGGTATAGTTGAAATGCGCATAGCCCGAACGGTCGTAAGCGCTGATATACTGGTCGGTCACGGTCATTTTCTTGCCCGCGCCGTCAGTGATCCTGAAGTCGTAGCGGGTATCGCCCTTCAAGCCGACGATATCCACCCTTGCCGTATCGGAGTCGATCGCGCGGATGAGCGAGCTTTCGACCTGTACATATTTATTGTCGCTTTCGCCCGCAAGCTTATACTCAACCCTGGCGCCCGAGGGAGTGCTCTCCGTCCACTCGAATGCGGCGCTTTCGTTGCCCGCATAATAATATGTAATGGAAGAGGAAAGCTCCTGGACCTTTGCGTAGAGAGTCGTATCGGCGTTGAATACCGTGGAGAAGTTGTAGGCACTGCCCGTAAAATCGGGATTTGTGTACCAACCTGTAATGTAGTACCCGGGAATTGAATATGTGGGAACGCTGTCGGCTGTGCCCTTGTTAATTTGCTTTTCGCCGAGCTTAGTACTGCCGTACATGTATGTGACGGTGACCTTTTCCTCGGTCGGCGTGTCCGTACCGCCGCCCGTTGCGGGAATGGTTTCGGTTTTTGTTTGTCCGCACTTGGTGCAGGTAAAGGTTTTAACGCCGTCCGATGTAGCCGTTGCGGGCTTGGTTATTTCGCCGCCGTTCCATGTGTGGTCCTCGAGATTGAGTTTTTCGCCGCACTCGCACTCATTCCAGTGCTGTGAAGCGTTAGACTTCCATTCGGAACCGGCAACATGCTCGTGGGGAGCGACGTAGTCGGGATCCTTATAATTGCAGTCCTTGCAGTAGCCGTTTTCAAATTTATGTTCGGCAGCAGCCAGCGGCTCTCCGCATTCTGTACACTCATGCCAGTGCTGGGTTTCGTTTACCTCCCACTTTGTACCGGCAACATGCTCGTGGGGAGCGACGTAGTCAGGATCCTTGAAGCCGCAGACGGTGCAAACGCCGTCTTTATATGTATGGTTTTCCGCGCCGACCTTTTCATTGCAGCCCGAACATGCATGCCAGTGCTGAGAGCCGTCGCTTGACCATTCTTTAGAGGGACTGTGGGTGTGCCCGAGAGCCGCAACGGGCTCGGTTTTGGTTTTATGGCACGTTTTGCAGGTATATGTTCTTATGCCCTCCGTCGTTTCGGTGGGCTCGGTGGTGACTTCGCCGTCGTCCCATTCATGGGCACCCTTCTCGTTCACATCGTCGCAGGTGGCGCATTCATGCCAATGATAATCATCGTCCGAAGACCATGCCGAAGCCCAGGCATGTTCGTGAGGTATGGCAGCCGTATCGCGGTATTCGGTATAGCCGCAGATGTTGCACTCCCTGTACTCCCTTCCGCCTTCGCTTTCGGTGGCAGCCTTTTCGACCTGCCAATTCCCAAAGGTGTGAGCGGCTTCCTCAGTCTTTTCGTCGCAACCCGAGCATTCCTTCCAATGCCCCTCGGCGTCGCTTTCGTAAGCGGACGACCAGCTGTGAGTGTGGTCGCCGTCGGAAGAATCGTCGTCCGACGGGGTGCCGCCGTTGTTGGAGACGCATGCCGACATGCACATGGTGAGCGACATGACCGCCGTGACAAGTAACGTCAGAAGTTTTTTCTTTTTCATTAT
>CALVMP010000045.1 GCA_944346655.1 uncultured Clostridia bacterium | reverse complement strand
CCCTAACATGACCTGCTCCACTTATCCTTCATTTAAGATTTTAATTTCCACATCTTTTTTCTGATAACGTCAACCGCGTAGCTTTATGCGGACAGACAATCGACTTTTACTCCTGCTCCGCTATGGCGTCAAGATACTCATGCCATATCGGTTTTTTTATGTACTTTTCTTTATTTCCCTTCTTAACATAAAATACTTTTTGTTCTGAGGTTGAGTAAAACGCATTTGCACCAAAATCAAGGCACCCATTGCAACCAATTATTATTTCTTTCAGGTTATGACAATATCTGAACGCATTCATGCCAATTTCTCGAACCGTTTTAGGAAGCGCAATACTCTTAATTCCGTCGCAATATGCGAAAGCCCAATTTCCTACCGTATTTACACTTAAAAGCGTAACGCTTGTCAACGCAGAATTATTATAAAAACTCCAACCGCCAAACGTATCGGCACGGATTACCTGTAACTCTTTCAAATACGGATTATTCCTGCTGAAATCGTCAACCACATTGCCGTACACCAGAAGTTTTTCAACCTTTGGCACAACTCCGCCAAAGTAAGATGTCAGCTTATAGGATCCGCTGACCGACATCTTTCTTACCGACAGGCAATCAAACAGTATTGCCCTGCCGGCCTTTGTTATACGATGAATATCGACTTTGTCCAGTTTGGTTGATCCGTAAAACGCAAAATCACCAATTTCACTCTCATTGCAGACAATCCTTTCAATTGCAGTTTCAGCCAAAGCAAGACGGCCAATTCTATAAGTCTTTCTTAAATCAGCTTCCGTCACGTTGCAACACTTAAACAGCGCACCGTCATGGAACTCCCCGACTCCTTGCACCTGCTTTAAACTGCTCGCAAACGCCAATGCACATTCACCAAGAGAATCCGCAAAAATTTTTTTGATTGAAGAACATTTGTAAAGAGCAAACTTTCCCACTCTGTGTACAACAAATTTACTTTTAAGCTTTCCACAACCATAAAAGCAGAAAGGCGGAATATCCTCTAACCCCAAATTTACGTCACACAAGTTTTTGCAGCGGTAGAATACCCCCTCGCCGAGTTCAACCCGTTCGGGCATACGTACACCTTCAACAGAGCTGTCGGCAAACGCATAACTTGCAATATGGGTTATTTCTTTCGGAACGGAAACAAGCCTGCTATCCCCTTTATACTTATAAAGCGTTGAACCGATAACTGCAAACTCCCCCTGATTTTCAAACCATGCCGTTTTATAAAAAGCGCTGTTCCCAACATGTGCCACATTGTCGCCGCCTGAAATTTTTTTGAGCTTTACAGCACCGAGAAAGGCATGCTCACCAATGTACGCGAGGGCTTTAGGCAGACGTATTTCTGTCAGATCAGAGCACTTTGAAAACGCATAATCTCCTATCATCTCTATGGTATCCGGCAAATCGATCGAGAGCATTTCTGTCCTGTCGTGAAAAGCTCCGCTCGCAATTATCTTGACAGGTTTCCCGTTAATCGTGGCGGGTACCGTATGGTGAGGCATACTTTTCCCTGCCTTTGTCATCCCCTTTATCTCAATGAAGTCACCTTTCTGATTATATTTAAACTCTTCAAACACACCAAAAGTCTGCGATTGGTATTTAATATTTGATGCATTCTTTTTTGAGAGTACGACTATCTTACACCAATCGCACCCCTCATCATATATCCTTTCATATATGTACGGCGGAGTAGACGAAGTGCAGAGCAATTTTATATCGGGGTAATGATTTTTAAGTGTTACTGCAAGTGCAAACCAATCGCCGCATTCCTGTATCTCATTTATAATAAGATAAAAACCTGAACTTTGCTCCCTTTCCTTATACCAACGGTCAATCAAGAACAAAACATCCTCGCCGTGCAATATGGGCAAATCATAGTCCAGATACAGAATATCATCTTTCTCCACACCTCTCATTAGCAAATCTTTGCAGATGCGCGCCAACATATCCTTTTTCCGCAGCCCGCTCTCCCCTGCAAGAAATACCGAATTATTCTTTTTCTCGTCAAAATAAAGTTCCTGCACCTCGTTATAATCATAAGCAAATGCGGGATCCGAAAAATCCGTGTCGGGATGTTCTTCCAATATATCGAGATGCCTTATATAGTCGAAAAATTTCTGTTCCATACTACTCTCCCAATCTCCTTACCTGACTGTACAAACCAGTAAATGCACCCGACTGCATATCCCTATGATGATGCCCGAAATACCACTTTTTAAATGTTACCCTTTTAGCCAGATGCTCAAGATAATCATTCAGTACTCTCTCTTCCTGCACAAGATTTACCCCCATAATATACGCCAGCGAAGACGGTGCCACATGCGTCAAAACATAGTCGACCTGATAGTTCGCCCTTTCCAAATTGCTAATACCGTTTTGATATTCGCTTTCCGTCGGCATTTCCTGCTCCCATACAGATATCGGCGAAGAATGCGTAAGTTTCTTTACGGAAAAGCCGCCCCCGAACACAAAGAATGTCTGTCCGTCGAACAAGTAGACCTCTCCGCGCATAAGATGATACAACCTGTCGCTTATTCTGTGTACTTGCCCTCCGCAAAAGCGTTCGACGGGGTATTGATACAACAAATCGAAATTCTCGTGATTTCCGTCCAGGAACAGCGTCTTACACGCAAGCCCCTGATAATATTCCATAACTTCGCCGTGTTCATCTTTACTCCAAATTATCCCTGCATCGCCGAGAATAATAAGATAATCCGCCTCCGTCAGCGGTATTTTGTCGAGCTGTGCTTTTAACCATTCAAGTCTTATATAACCGTGAATATCAGCAACAAGATATATCATCTTTGCTCCTCTTTTACCAAGTTTGCCGGCGTATGGCCGAACACGTCTTTGCCGAACTGCGTACCCTGCCCGAATGTAATGCGTTCAAGTGAACTCGCGTAGTAAAACGCCTTATCCCCAACCAACCGCACATTTTTAAGGTCAACCTTTTTCAGATGATATGCATCGGATACTGCCCTGAAAGCAATTTCCTGTGTCTTAGCAGGCAGAATAAACATCTCCTGCTTTTTAGCAATGCTGTATTGAAGGAGAACACGCATGTCCTTTGTATAAAGATCGCCTCCGAACGAGCAAAAATGGTCATTATTTAATGCAACTTCAATTGCCTGCAACGATTCACACGAACCGAAGGCATACAGACCTATATGCTCTAAATTCTGCGACAACGTGAATTTTTTAATTTTATCACACCCGTGAAATGCCCACGCACCTAACGAAGTTACAGACGAAGGAATATCTATAATCGTTAAATTCTTACAGTCGTCGAATGCGCTTTCTTCTATGCGCAACAATGTATCGGGCAATACAATCTCTTTCAGATTTCTTGCGTTCTGGAATGCGCACCTGCCTATTACCGTTACCCCTTGTGGAACAACATACCTTGTTTCCGGGGACGTAATCGGGAAGCGCACCAAAGTTGTCTTTGTCTTATCAAAAAGCACCCCTGCTACAGATGAATAATTCGCATTGCCCTTTTCAACAAAGAATTTGCTGACATCCGCATTATAAAAACACGACGGATCAACATTTTCTATGCTCTCCGAAACACATACGCACCCGTTATATAAGTTCTGCTCGTCCACTCGGTCAAGGGAATGTGTATGAACAAAAGCTATATCGCCGCCTGAAAACAAAGCTTTGATGTCGACCTGAAGCGCAATGAGGTCGCGCATAGTCCTCTCCGCATCCTGTTTAAGTGCAAGGCGGAACAGCTCTTTTACTTTTGCCATATCCTTCTGCACGCCGAAACCGTTGAGATAGCAGTAAGCCAAATCCATAGTTCCGTGAGAGTAGTTATTCTGAGACGCAAAAGCGAAATACCTTACCGCATTCTCTGCATCCTTATCTACACCATCTCCATGAAGATAGTTCTGCCCTATATCGCGCATAGAATGTACATAGCCGAGATCAGCAGACTTTTTATACCAATAGGAAGACTGCGCCTTGTCTATGGCAACACCCTGACCTACAAGATACATATAGCCGAGGTCACACATAGCCTCTAGGTTGCCAAGTTCGGCAGCTTTTTTATACAGAGCAAATGCTTTTGAAAAATTTTGCTCCTTACCAAGCCCGAATGAATACATATCTGCAAGTATTACTATATACTCGGCAAAATTATTTGCAGCCTTGCGCTCTATTAAAGGCACAACCTTTTCAACCAGTTGCGCTGCCAGAATTTTGTCCTTTGACACTCCGTTGCCCTCCAAATAACAAAGCGCATAATAAAAAGTCCCTCTGGCATTGCCCAACAAATGCGCACGTTTAAACGATGCGAAAGCCAGCTCTTTGCTGCGAAAAAAACGCGTACTTCCTATTGAATATTCCTTTCCTCTTTTTATCCATTCATCGGCATTGATGCCCGAATATATGCCCTTAAACAGCGCCGCCTGACACTTGTCGTCAAACAGTTTACTTGTTTTTGGGGAAAGGCTGAACGGTTTTTTGACAAGTTCGGATATGGCATTCGCCCACAATTCAACTTTCAAAGGCAGATAATTTATAAGCCCCATCTGAACTTCTGACGTAACCGTGTCCGAAACAAGGCACGGCACACCGACCGCCTGCGCTTCGATAAGAGATATCGGAAGACCTTCGTGAAGCGACGGCAACAGGAATGCGGAAGATACCGACAGCAGATGTGCAACATTACTGTCCGGCGGCAGTAGCGTCATATTGCTCAATTTATTTTCAGTTATAAAATCTTCTATATCTTTACCTTTGGGACCATGCCCGATGATTAAAAAATGGAGATTTGTATTTTTCGATAACGTCTTACAGATTGACAGCAAAAAGGCGATATTTTTTTGTTCTGTAAATCTTCCGACAAATATGCAATAGCGTTTCTGTCTGTCTAACCCGAACTCCTCATAGACATCATTTGTCGGACTACAAAAGCGAGTGTAGTCCACCGCGTTGAAACAAACCTCTCCGCCTTTTCCGTACAGAAAATTTCTTGCGGCGTCCGAACAGGCAAACGAATGCGTTGCATATCTTTGCACCATTTTTGCCGAAAAAAATTTTGCAAACCTCTTTCCGGAAGGCAAATTTTTTATGACCGACTGATGACAGTGCGAAATTCTTACAGGCACACCATCGAGCCATGCCTGCCTGAGATATAATCCGTTATTCGAATAGTAATGCGAATGAACGGCAGTAGGCTTTTCCTGCCTTATTATCTCGCGTATTATTTTCGCCTGTCTGTAAGCGCGTAAAATTCCTTTCCCGTCAACGATGACATCATAGACCTTTCCGCCGAGTTCTTCTATCTCCTTACGGAAATAATCGCCGCCTTGGGCTGTATTTATGAAGATAAACTGAAAATCCTGATATAAGTTCCTATACAGCGTCATAATGAAAGACGAGATTCCGTTTATCCGCAAATTGCCGCCGATCTGTATGACTTTCTTTTTCATATCTTTATCACCTCGGCAGCACACCCCTTTAATGTATTTTGTTTGATAACTATATGTTCAGGCATAAATATCTTTTCAAGTGAAATACAGCCGCTGAAACACCAGTCAGCAATATCTTCAACGCCGGAAGGAATATGTATTTCCTTCAACGCCGTACACCCGCTGAACGCACTTCTGCTGATAAATTTCAACCCTTTCGGCAATATGATCCTCTTTAACGTGTCGCACCCCGTGAAAGCACTGCGTCCTATATTTTCAACTGTTTCGGCAATTACAACCTTCTTGCCTTCTGCCGCCTTGGGAGGACAGTAAACAAGCTCTCTCAATGAGGCGTCATATAAAATGCCGTTCTGCACCTTATAATAAGGGCTGTGATTTTCCAGAACAACGTTTTTACAGTTTGCAAACGGATTATAGCCAATCTGACGAACAGACGCAGGAATTACAATCTTTTCTATCATATCACAATTCCAAAAACAATTGCGCCCGATAGTTCTTACTGTCTCCAGAAGTTTAACTACCTTTACCCCTGAACCCATTGAATAGTGCATACAAGTAGTCGCATTCTTATCGTACAGCACGCCGCCCGTATACTGAAAATATGGGCTCAGATTTTTAAGACGTATATTGCGACAATCAGAAAATGCGTTATTGCCCATAAATTTTACGTTTTGCGTAATTACGACCAACTTAAGATTGCAACATTTATAAAAACTGTGCTTTCCTATCCAGGTAACGCTTTCGGGAATTGTATATTCTTCCTGCTCCTTTGCCGCCGTATAGTGAATCAGAAATTTTTTTGTACTGTCAAACAGCACCCCTTCGTCATTTATAAAATGAGGGCTTTGATTGTCAATCTGAATATCCAGACACCCTGCAAACGGATCGTCGCCCATCTCTGTTACCGTAGACGGAATATTTATGAATTTAAGATTTTCGCAATATACAAAGGCGTCTCCGCATATACAGTCAAGCCCTTGGGGCAATACTACTCGCTCAATATTCGTATTTGCCCAGAACGCTCCCGTCCCTATCCTTTTAATCCCTTCCGGAACGGTTACAAACTTATCGCTACCCGTGTATTTCAAAAGCTCACCATATTCCACCACAAACTCTTTGGGAAAGTCACCTTCCGAGGTTTGATTATAGAACTCTTTCGGATAGATTGATGCGCGCCTTTCAAAGACGCCTGCGGAGAATACTTCATTGCCTATATAAAGCTTAGATTTAAAATCTACCAGACCTCCTGAAAGTTGGGATGTGTACAGACATTCGTTCCCCGTGCCTTTTCTCTTGAATTGTTTTAACAGCGTCTGATAATTTTTACCCCACCCCTCCGCAAAAATGCCGAGATACAGTTGACCGTCGGGCAATTTGACAGCTATGTCATAGCCGCAATCATTAAGACAGACGCAACCCGACGGATATCTTTTTTTAAGCAGTCTGTCAACACATTCAAGTATTGCAAAGTCTTTGTATGCAAACAGGGGATAACTTCTCCCAAGATATTCAAACCTCTGCTGCTCGGAAAAAATTGTGATTTTCGTATCGGGATAGTCATACGTAAAGATGTCGGGCGCAATCTCCTCATAGCCTAATTTACGGTAGAGTATAACATACTTCATATCAATAAAGAGAGTATCTTTCGTCTTTTCAGCCATCGATTATTCCCCGCTTTTTGAGTTCGCTAATCATAAGTTCAACCACTTCATCCTCGCCCAGATCTGTGGTATCTATTATCATGCCCGGCATATCATACCGTCTGAAAGCGCATTCCATTTTTTCGTACGCCGTTCTGATATACGCAACTTTTTTAAGGTCTGAATCGCCCGGATCTCTCTTTTTCATCCTCTTTTCGATAACATCGGGAGAGGCGCTTATAAGAAATGTAAAATCAGGAGCGCCGACAGTATTATAAATAGCGTCGAATATATAGTCGGTTTCGGGGGCTCCGCTCCAGCAATAGTTAGACAGTATATGTCTGTCTGTAATTATGTTCTTCCCCTTGAACCTCTCATAGAGGTAGATATTGCCCAAACCGTAAAACCAACCTGTAAATTGCTTATTCTTACTTTTATTTACCGCATCGCGTATGCGGATATACTGCTCGTTACCCTCAATATCAAAGAGATAATGCAACGGCTTTTCAACAAGCATAAACCCCAGTATTTCTGCAAGCTTTTTTGCCGCAGTACTCTTGCCAACCCCGTCAAAACCTTCAACAGCTATGTGCATATCAAATACTCCTAATTAGTTGATCTCGCCTTTACTTCGAACTTTTTACCGCGCGTAAATCCGTCAAGCACCTCTAAATATCCGCTGACTCTGCGTATCCTTGTTATATCTTTCGACCCACAGACAGGGCATATATCAAAGACGCCCGAAGCGCTGCAGTTATTACAGATATCCTTTGGAAAATTTATTCCGAGATATCTCACCCCGACCTTTATACTTTCTTCCACGAGTTCCATAAGCCCTTCGTCATTACCTATCGGAGCTTCGTTAAGTTCTATATACGAGATAGAGCCGCCGTTGCACAATATATGAAAGGGACCTTCTTTGTGCAATTTTTCCCTTGCAGATATTCCGCTGTCTACGTTGACGTGAAAAGAATTAGTGTAAAAGCCCTTTGTAAAGATATCACAGCCAGGTTCAAACAGATTTTTATCAATATCGATAAATCTGCCGCTTATCAGTTCCCCGCTCGTTGCAAGGAGTGAAAAATTCAAACGCAACTTTTCCCTCTGCTCATCGCAATAACTGCGCATAAATTCAACAAAATCAAGAGCGACCTGATAGCTTTCAGCCGAACTGTAAAACCGACTGCCCGTAAGTACTTCTACAGCCTCAGAAAGCCCTATAAACCCTATGGACAGCGTACCGTGCTTAAAGACGTCCGACGGCTCCCCGAAGGGAACACACCACATCTGACGCGACGTATTTGCAGGAAATTCATCCGCCGCCCGACCGAGAGTTTTATTGTATCTGTCAACAAGTATTTCTGTTGCAGTTTTGGCAATTTCCAGCCATCTGTGTCTGAAGGATATAAGCTTATCGGCAAGCTCCATGCCTTTGCAATTTTTTTCGGTTTCCAGAGCTAAGCGAGGCAAATTTATACTGATATTGGCTATATTCCCTCTGCCTGTCGCACCCTGGCAACCAAACAAATCGTCCACTACCCGCGTCCTGCAGCCCATGACTGAGAGTTTTTCTGCCGGTATAGCTTTATCTTCCTCACAATCGCAAAGCAGATATGTAGGAATCATCTTTTTGGCAGTACACAGTAACGCCTTCTGAAAGAGGTCAAAATTTCTGTCGCCCTCTTTTCTGTTCACGCCGTCGCTGACTTTAAAAACTATGTTGGGTTTATATACGGTATCCCCCGCTTTTTCAAATTCGTCTATGACCGTATAAGCGATAAACCTCGCCCTGTCGTTGCAGGCAAGACCGATATTTAAGGTTATATAGTAACTCGTCTGCCCCATACGGGTGTGCGTATTATTGCACCAGACAATAAAATCGCCTATACACGAGGAGATAAGCTCCCTCATCGCCGAATTATCGGTAACCTCAAGTCTTCGCAATATCTCATCGAACTCGTTATCGAAATTGGCAAATGCCATACCGCCCGACTGTTCATTGCCCATGTCGGCAAACATAGTCTTGAAATAGCCGAACAATCTGATCACTTTTGCCGTTTCCGAAAGCCCGATAAAGTCCCTGTAAGGAAACCTTGGAAGCACGTCGAAAGTCAGACAATTATATGTCTTGCCATAAGCGTCAAGGTCGTGGATATGTATATACCCCTGACGATGAAAACGCGACCACTCGCTCGGGAAAGAATCAAGCAGCTTATCCTTAACCGTCTTCTCTCCCACATTATATACGCTGCCGACAAAGCTTGCCCGATTGGCGGCATTGTCATTGCTTAACTGTCTCATTTTTTCCCCTTTAAATCTATAAACGACTGATTTGTCGAACCAATGTAAGGAGTTACAGTCGTTCTGTTGCCGTTTTGATACTCGCCGATTTTAAGATAGCGGAGCCTGCATTTCAATTCCTGCGGAACATCTTGTTCGTTAAACCCCGTATACAGACAGATGTCAAATCCGTCCAATTTCCCGACGAGATTGATCATCGCCTGAGATTGCAGAAGAGGTTCGCCCCCCGAAAGCGTAATCTTTTTATTGACTGATTTGGCTTTAAGAATGTCTGCAAGTTCGTTTACAGAATATCGTTTGCCTTCTGCAAGCGACCATGTCGCAGGATTATGACAACCTTTACATGCCCTTTTGCATCCCTGAAAAAACACCACCGTCCTGAGTCCGGGGCCGTCGGTCAATGACTCTCTTTCCGATATGCTGTTCACGTACAGATAGCTCGATTGTAAACAGTCCTTTACCTCCTCCAAATCCTGCAATATGATGCAAGGAGCAACAACAGGCTCTTTGGAAACAAGAATAGGTGACAACCCTGCATCTAACGCCCCTACGGCATCTTTTTCAAACTTGTTTCCGATAAAATATATTTCAGGCGAGGGCTGCGTTCCGACCGCTTTTAAGACATAATCAAACGCCAGTACCGAAGGTTTGCGCCATCCGATATCCGCGCTTGAAACCACCTCAACAAAATATTGAGCTATGCAAAACTGCTCCAAATATCTCCTGAGCGTCTTCGCCGAAAATATACTGTTGCTTAACACTGCAAGTTTATATCCTCGTTCATGAAGGTATTCAAGCAATGACTTTGCCCCGAATGCAAGACATTCCTTGCGGCAGACTGAAAATACTTCCCATTCGATATCTTCTTTGGGTTTTGTAAGCTTTTTGCCGAATTTCTTTTCGTAAAATGCAAGCTGATCAAAAAAACTTTGCTCTCTTTGAGTCAGGTTGCGATCAGACATAAAGCACTCTCTGTATTCTTTTGCATATTTGTTAAGCTCTTCCGACCTGCCGTCAAAATATTTATTCGCAAGAAGTTCGAGCCCCTTATCATAATCGAACCACACCTTTTCAAGAAGCGTATCAAAAAGGTCAAATAATACTATTCTCATTTTTCCTCTATTAAAATTCTATAATGCTCCGGAATTTTCATCAATTCAGCACCCCGATAATATTCCGCATATCCGTTAAGTTCTTTTATGCGACGCGCGCGCATAGCGGTGTCTTCTATATAAGATAAAACAATTTCTACCGCTTGTTTCAAAGCATATCTTCTTTCTTTACCGATAAAATAAAAATCCAATATGATATGATTATGAGAAATATGATTCCTCAAAATTGTTACCAAATATAACTCTTCGCCAATATTTTCTCTGTTTTTGAAAATATTTCCTTCATATAAACATTCTTCCGTCAAAAGAGAATGAATTGCTTTGAGTTCGGAAAATGAACAAGCATCAAGAAATTCAGGAAAAGTAAACTCTTGCTTTTTTGCCATTGATAATCTTGTTAATACTTGATTTACTTTTGCTCTGATACTATTTTCTCTTTTTACGCTATCAATGCCAAATCGGAACTTATCAAAAATGGCTGTCTTAATTAAGCCTCCGTCCCAGACTTCGTTGTACCAATCAGTGAAATTTAATAATGTCGCTCTCATGTGTCCTTCGATAATGCGAATAGTTTTGAACAGCCATTGCGACACTCGCGCATCGTATTTTGCACATTCAGTCATTTGATAATACGAAACGCGATCCGAATCACCACGAGCGATTTCGTAAATTCTTTTTAACCGATCTGCACCATTATATTTAACCCAATCTTGCAGCTTGAATTTTTCACTCTCATCGCTAATTATATTCTGTAACCATGACAAATCCATTTTCTCCTCCACCTCTCAAATTAAAAGATTTTTATAAAATCGCTATCGCTATTGTAGGAGGATATGTTTTTATATACCTCTATCATTTTCCCCGGTTCCATGATATCAATAAGCGTAACAGGCTTTGTTCGACCTTCTATGGTTATTACAACTTCGCCATGTTTCCTTTTCTGCTTACTCCCAAGCTCAATCTTTCTGATTTTGTCTATAGGAATGACAAGAGTATTTAACGCCGTCCGATAAGTTTTTATAATTAAATGAGATTGGTTAATTTCCCCAATATAATGGCAAACCTTACCCCGTAATGCTCTCATAATCTCAATAATCGACAGTGATATGCTTCCTAATGCCACGCCAGAAAAAATACCTGCTAAAATTACAATAAAATTATTATTCAGCCATGCGTTAAGAACGAAAAATAATCCAGCCAGAAAAACGGATACACCAAAAATAATGCAACCAACAAACGAGCGAACTGATAAATTATTAGCATAGAGCTCATAACGAAAGCTACTACCCACTTGTGTTCTACGTTCGTCATGCGAATTTTGAAGCACTTGCGCCAGGATATCTGTATCATCAAGATCTATCGACTCATCAAGCAGAGCATCAAAAGATACTTGTAACACATCCGATAAATCACGGATATTATCAAGTTTCGGCTCCGCCTTTCCATTTTCCCAATCTGATACCGATTGACGACTTATACCATATTTACTTGTTCGCGAGAGCTTTTCTCCCAACCCCTCTTGCGATAATCCGCGTGCTTTCCTTATAATCCGTATTTTGTCCGAAAGTTTCATTTTCCCCTCCTTAGCAAAATTGTAAGGCGCCACTTGCGAAAATACTACCATGTATCGCTTTGAATTTTGTAAGGCACAACCTTACATTTACAATAGAAAAGCAAAAAGGTCCGACACGCTACTGCCAGACCAATAAAAAGTAAAACTTCAGGACAGATCTGCAATATTCGCTTCACTGAAACCGCATCTTAATGTTTTAATCTTTAATGTCAACCTGTAATGACACTAATTAACCGCCTAAGCGGACATTATTATACAGTTATTTTTCATATATTCTAACGGAATTATATGAATTTGTCAATAGTGCTTCTGTAAAACGCACACAGGTTGCACTGCTAAACTCATTAATCTTTAGTATCTTCATACAACTTGTACTTTCGGATCACTAAATTTTTTAGTTTTTTTTCGCCCCGAGTGAAATTTTGGGCAAAAATTTGATCTACTTATATATAGAGAGATTTGTTCATTGCAGCCAGTGGTGTTTTTAATGCTCCGCTGGTTATTTTCATGCAGATGAAAATTCAGCCTTATATGCATAAAAACGGCTCCTTACTTGGCTACCACTTGTAAGGAGCTGTTTTTACGTTGCCAACAAAAAAATCTTAAAGTCAGGGGCTCAGATTTTGCCATTCTCGTGGCTTTAATATGAGGGTGCTTACGCTCCTGCAGAAAAAATATTTGTGAAATTATCAAACATATACCCCAAAAAAACCTGCTTCTCGTGGCTATTAAGTGAAGAGCCTTTTCCGTATCGTATGGAATCAGATAAATTTTTGGAAAAACGTCAAAGTTTTTACCCGTAATTGTCGGGTAATTATGAGAGGACTATTTCCAAAGAAACTCCATCGCTTTTTTGAGCAAAAAATTTTTGATTTGCCCGTTGAAAAATGCCCTGTGCTGTGGCTACTAATTGAGAGGCTTTTGTAATCAATTTTCGTCAGGCCGTGTGCTTTTTGCAATCTCGTGTCCTTGGATATATGGAGGAGTTTAGAGAAAAAAAGCATAAATTTTTTAGCAAACCCACGTACTGACATTCGAAAAGTGTCCTTTATATAGTAGGGGGAACTTTTTATACGATGCCATAACACTCCCCACATTGAGCGCAGAAATTTTTGATTTGCTCGTTGAAAAATGTCTCGTGCCGTGGCTACTAAGTGAGGGGTATTAGCGTCTTTGTTAATCTAGAATGATTTATACGAAAATGAAAGATTAACGAAATTTTCCGCCAGACCATCACTTTTTCAAATCTCGTGTCCTTGGATAAGTGAGGACACCTCAAATAATCTCTGCGCTTTCGGTGTGGGGTAAAGATAAAAAACTTAAAGGAGGTGATGATATATATGAGGGTTTGACTGCAATTGGGGCCATAATATGCCCCAATCAATCAACATTAAAAAATAATTCAGGAGGAAACTGAAATGGATAAATTCTACTTTTATTCGAGCTATGCAAGACCGATTTGCAAGCTAAATCACAATGAAGCCGGGCAAG
>CALVMP010000044.1 GCA_944346655.1 uncultured Clostridia bacterium | reverse complement strand
GCAAAACCGAACCGACTGCCTCCTCTATCGTTATACTTGCAAAATTTTTTGGCGAGACAACAGATTATTTACTCGGACTGACAAACGATTGACAAATTTCAGCCGCGGCGAAATGTTTTCGTCCGCGGCTTTTGCTTGCAAAATTTAAGGGGCGTGATTATAATGATAGGGAAATGAAAGACGAAATTGAAAATGAGGATTCTGTTAACAGACAAGACTCCGCCGCTGCCGCTGTAAAGACGGACAGAGCCCGGGCGTTTTTTACAAAGGGCTGGGTCGTATGCATAGGAGCCATAATATGCTGCATTCTTTGGGGCAGCGCCTTCCCCTGTGTGAAAATTGGTTACACGCTGTTTTCGGTAGATACAAACCATGTGCCCTCCATAATTTTATTTGCAGGTTTAAGGTTCACCCTTGCGGGACTGCTTGTGATAATTTTCGGGTGCATACAACAGAAAAAATTTTTGCTGCCCAAAAAGCAAAACTGGTGGCGCGTGCTGCTCGTGTGCCTCTTTCAGGCGGTTGCGCAATACATTTTCTTTTACATAGGGCTTGCAAACGTTTCGGGCGTGAAGGGTTCTGTTTTAAACGGGCTGGGCGTGTTCTTTACAATAATTATCGCCTGCTTTATCTTCCGCACCGAAAAATTTAACCTTGTAAAGCTTGCGGGCTGCCTTTTGGGGTTCGGCGGGGTGATACTTATAAACCTCGGCGGGGATTTTTCGTTCGAATTTACCCTGCTCGGCGAAGGTTTTGTAATTTTTTCTGGACTTTCGGCTGCGGTCGCGGCGGGGCTGGTTAAGATATTTTCAAAATACGAGGACACGACTGCGCTGTGCGGCTGGCAGTTTTTTATAGGGGGACTTATCCTTATAGCCGTAGGCTCTGGATTTGGCGGGCATGTTATGCCGACGGGCGCGGGGTCGTACTTCATGCTCCTATACCTTGCGCTTATCTCCTCGGTGGCGTTCACCCTTCAGGGGTATATCGTAAAGTACAATCCCATCTCCAAATTTGCCGTTTACAAGTCGACAAATCCCCTGTTCGGCGCAGTTTTTTCTGCAATAATATTGGGCGAGAGCGAACAACTTTTGAGCTACTACACCATAATTGCCATAATTTTGGTGTGCCTGGGCATTTTTATTATAAATAAATTTGGGGAACGGCACAAAAAAGTTTGAAAATTTGCCCGTTTTTAATTGTAAATAATTTATTTGTATGGTATAATCGCTAAGTAGAAATTTAATTAAAGGTGTAAATATGTACGAAGCCTATCTTATAAGTTCGGTAGTTTTATACGTCTGCCTGTTTGTGGCTGCGGTTGTTGCAATCATTCTCGTTTTGTTCCAGCAGAGCAATTCTGACGGCATTCAGGGCATTACGGGTTCGAGCGAAACCTTTTTCGGCAAGAACAAAGGCCGCTCGCTTGAGAGCAGAATGAAAAAATGGACTTGGATTTGCCTTGCGGTTATTACCGTTTTTGCAATCGCGGCATATGCAATTGCGCTTGTTGCGACAAGTTTACTCGGTTAACTTACAAAGGGCGGCTGTGGAACAGTCGCCCTTTTTATAATTCAGACTACGGCTTGAAAAATGCGGACAGGCGCATACTATTGGTAAAAGAATATGAAATTGAAAGAAAAAATTCTCGATAAGATTAAAGAGGGCAGGCTGACCTTTAAGAGCGCGAAGGCAATGTGCGACATGCTGGGCGTGAGGTATTCGGACAGAAAGACGGTTGCGAAGATTCTTGCCGAGCTCGAGGACGAGGGCGAAATAATAAAGGACAACCAGGGCGGATACGCAACCCCCGAACAGCTTGGAGCCTTTACCGGAAGAGTGCAGGGCAACGAGCGCGGGTTCGCCTTTATTATACCCGACGACAAGGGCGTGAGGGACGGCGACTTTTTTGTGCCGAGAAGAGCCCTTAACGGCGCCATGAACAAGGACAGGGTGCTTGCCGTGCACAGGCGGGGCACCGAGGACGAGGCGTACGTAGTTAAAATTTTGGAGCGCGGACAGACGCGCATTGTGGGCACCTTTGAAAGGGACAAGCACGCCGGCTACGTTATACCCGACGACAGAAGGTTCGACAGCGACGTGTACGTGCCCCTCTCCCTCTGCGGCGAAGCAAAGCCCGGCGATAAAGTGGTTGCCGAGATCACCTCCTACCCCAAGAACGCCATGGTGGGCGGGAAGATTGTGGAAATACTCGGCGAGAGCGGGGATTTTTACACGGAGGAACTTTCGATTATCCGCAGCTACGGACTCATCGAGGAGTTCTCCGCCGAGGTCGAAAGGCAGGCGACGGAAGTGAGTAAACAGCCCATAGTTGCGGGCGAACGCAGAGATTTGAGAGATCTTTTGACCATAACCATCGACGGCGAGGACACGAGGGACATCGACGACGCCGTATCGCTGACGCGTGGCGGCGACAGATATGTTCTGGGCGTGCACATTGCCGACGTGAGCCACTATGTAAAGCTGAACACCAAGCTCGACCGCGAGGCGTACGCAAGGGGTACGAGCGTGTACTTCCCCGATATGGTGCTGCCCATGCTGCCCAAAGCCCTTTCGAACGGTTCGTGCTCTCTGAACGAGGGCGAGGACAGGTACGCCATGAGCTGTTTTATGACCTTTGACAGAGAGGGCAGAAAGCTCGATTACTCCATTTGCGAGAGCATTATAAACAGCAACCACCGCATGACCTATACCGAGGTCACGGGCATACTCGAAGGCGACGCAGAACTCAACAAAAAATATGCCGACGTCGCGCCCATGATTAAGGAGATGGAGAGGCTGTGCTTAAAGCTCGAGTCGAGGAGAAAGGCGGCGGGGTCCATAAACCTTGACGTGAAAGAGGCGCACATATACGTCAACGAAGAGGGTGAAATTATAATACCCGACTATGAACGCTCGGTTTCGCACCGCATGATAGAACAATTCATGGTGTCGGCAAACGAGAGCGTGGCGGACTATGCCTTTAAGCGCAAGGCACCTTTTTTGTACCGCGTGCACGAGCAGCCCTCGCCCGAAAAGGCTTCGACATTCTTCTCCTTCCTGCGCGATCTGGGACTGACACCGTACGGCAACGTTGAAGATTTGCAGCCGCACGACTTTCAGAAAATTTTAAAGGAGGTAGAGAGCCAGCCCTACAGCGCCGTGGTAAACCGCGTTATGCTGCGCTCCATGCAGAAAGCCAGGTACTGCGAGGACAACCTTGGGCACTTCGGGCTGGCGAGCGAATGTTACTGCCACTTCACCTCCCCAATCAGGCGCTACCCCGACCTGTTTGTGCACCGCGTTTTAAAGAAGCTTTTGAAGGGCGACGACGCGGGCGCAAAGAGGCTGTACGGACCCATTGCGCACGAGGCTGGCATTGACACGAGCGAGTGCGAAAGGCGGGCTGACATGGCTGAAAGAGACGTTGACGACCTGTACAAAGTAGTTTACATGCAGGATAAGATAGGCGAGGAGTTCGACGCCGTGATTTCGGGCGTGACCAACTTTGCCGTGTTTGCCGAACTGCCCAATACCATAGAGGGCATTATGCGCATAGAAGTTCTCCCCAAAGACAGCTATGCGTTCATTGAGGAAAAGTTTTTGCTTAAGGGCATAAAGCATTCCTTCAAGATAGGCGACCCCATAAGGATAAGGGTTGCGGGGTGCGACTTCGGCAACATGCGAGTGGAGTTTGCGCCCGTTACCGAATGACGGCGCGGACAACGGTGTTTTTGCGCTTTACAAGAGCGCGCAAAATGGTATATAATAGAGTATGAAACAGATTGCATACAACCGCTCGGCGGGATACGAATATTTTATAGAGGAAAAGTTTGAGGCGGGCATTGCCCTGGAGGGAGCCGAAGTTAAGGCTTTAAGGCAGGGCAACTGCAATTTGAAGGACAGCTTTTGCTACATTGACGGCGGCGAGGTGTACCTTAAGAACATGCACATTCCCCTGTACGACAAGAGCGGAGCTTTTAACTCGCGCGATTCCAAAAGGGACAGGAAACTGCTGCTGCACAAGAGGGAGATAGACAAAATTTCGGGCAAGATACACGCCAAGGGCTATACCCTCGTGCCCATATCGCTGTACTTTAAGGATAATCTTATAAAGTGCGAAGTGGCTCTTTGCCGCGGCAAACAGAACTTTGATAAAAAGCAGTCGATTAAAGAGCGCGACATAAAGCGCGACACCGACCGCCAGCTTAAAAATTACTGATAAAAATTTTGCTTTTAGAGGATTTATAGATGAAAGACTACAAGTTGGACACGCTGTGCGTGCAGGCGGGCTGGAGCCCCAAGACGGGAGAGAGCAGAATACCCCCCGTTTGCCAGAGCACTACATTTTTTTACGGCGACAGCCAGGCGATGGCTGACTGCTTTGACTTAAAGAGCGACGGTTACTTTTACAGCCGCCTTGCAAACCCCACGGTTGCGGCGTTTGAAAACCGCGTTGCCGCCCTCGACGGGGGTCTGTGCGCCATAGGCTGCGCTTCGGGCATGTCGGCGGTGACGCTTGCAGCCCTCACCATTGCCGGCAGCGGCGACAATATACTATGCAGCCAGTCCGTGTACGGCGGCACCTTCAACCTGTTCGGGACCACCCTCCCCAAGCTCGGAATAGAGTGCAGGTTCTTCGACCCCGACGACAGCGCCGGGCACATCGAAAGCCTTATCGACGAAAAGACAAAGTTTGTAATTGCCGAGACCATTGCAAACCCTTCGATGGTGGTACTCGACTTCGGAAAACTTTCAGCAATCTGCAAAAAACACGAACTTGTATTTATGGTGGACAACACCCTGACCACCCCCGTTCTGTGCCGCCCCAAGGAGTTCGGCGCGGATATAGTTTTGTACTCCACATCCAAATATATGGAGGGGCACGCCGCGGCGCTCGGCGGGATGATTGTAGACCTTGGCACCTTCAACTTTAAAAACAACCCCAGATATCCCGCGTTCAACGTGCCCGACGAGAGCTACCACGGGCTGGTGTACGCCGACCTTGCGGTGCCCTTCGGGACCAAGTGCAGGGCGCAGATGATAAGGGATATGGGAGCCATTATGTCACCCATGAACGCGTACCTTTCCTTCCTCGGCTGCGACACGCTGGCGCTCAGAATGGAGAGGCACTGCGAAAATGCCAACAAAGTTGCCGCCTTTTTAAACGGGCACCCCAAGGTTGAGTGGGTAAAGCACCCCTCGCTTGCGGACAACAAATACCACGATATTGCAAAGAAATACCTGCCCAAGGGCTGCGGCGGCATGCTGAGCTTCGGCATTAAGGGCAACATAGACAAGTGCAGAGCCTTTATGGAGGCGCTTGAACTGATTACCCAGGAGACGCACGTTGCCGACGTGAGGAGCTGCGTGCTCCACCCCGCCTCCACCACTCACAGACAGCTTTCGGAGCATGAACTGGAGATGGCGGGCGTGCCCGCGAACCTTGTGCGCCTTTCGGTGGGAATTGAGAACGCAGAGGACATTATAGCCGACCTTGAAAGGGCTCTTGAGAGAGTTTAACCATGCCCATAGTCATTGACAAAAACCTGCCCGCCTTTAAAATCCTGACGGACGAACGCATATTCTGCATGGACACCGACAGGGCGGTTACGCAGGAGATACGACCGATTGAGATTGCGATATTGAACCTGATGCCCACCAAGGAGACGACGGAGACGCAGTTTATGAGGCTGCTTTCCAACTCCATGCTGCAGGTGAACATAACGCTGATACGCACGGCGACTTATAACCCCACCCACACCGAGCAGGAGCACCTGAAGAAATTTTACAAATCCTATGAGGAGATTAAGGGCAGGCGGTTCGACGGCATGATAATAACGGGCGCGCCCGTGGAGAACATGCCATTCGAGAGCGTGGCGTACTGGCGTGAGCTGGAGGAAATTTTAGACTGGACGACGACCAACGTCACCTCCACCCTGTTCATATGCTGGGGAGCGCAGGCGGCGCTGCACTACTTTTACGGTATAAAAAAACACCCCTTGAAGGAGAAGTGCTTCGGGATATTCGCCCACCAGCGCATATTCGACGGCGAGCCCGAGCCGCTTATGAGGGGAATTTCGGACGAGTTCCACATGCCACATTCGCGCCACACAATTATCTATGCCGAGGACATAAAGAACGTGCCCGAACTTAAAATTCTCGCCTTTTCGCGCAGGGCTGGGGCGAGCATCATAAAGAGCCGCGACAACAAGCGCGTGTTCGTGACGGGGCACATGGAATATGACCGCGACACACTGAAAAAGGAGTACGAGCGCGACAGGGCAAAGGGGCTGGACATAAAGCCGCCCGTAAACTATTTTGCCGACAAGGAGATGACCAAGGTCAAGATGAACTGGTCGTCGACCGCAAACCTCTTTTACATAAACTGGCTCAACTACTACGTTTACCAGGTTACGCCCTACAAACTTTAAAAATTTGCCCCCTGAAACTTTTTCAAGGGGCAATTCTGACGGGAGGAGATATGAGATACAAGGTTATAGGCTGGGACGCGCCCTATATGGCATATTTCCCCGTGCGGGAAGATTTGACCGCATCCGTGGACAGGGCGGTTATTGAGGAGCTGAAAAGAACAGGCTACTGCTTCGGCGGGGACACGCACGATTTTTATGCGCCTGTTCTGAACGACGGCACCGTAGCGAGCTATTCCTGGCGGGGCTGGGGAAGAGTGATGGCTATGGCGCGGGACGAATACGACGGCGGATACGGGTATATAAGCTACTACATGACCGAGCTGATACCCGAAGAGCTTGTAAAGCTTCCGACGCTCGACTACGACGAGAGCAAGATAGAGAGCGTTGAGGCGAGGCGGGAAAACCATGCCGTTGAAGTTGACGGCAAAACGCTGGCGGACGTTAGGGCAGGACTTAACAGGCTTGAATTTACCGTCGCCGCCGACGACGAGAGATACGACTACATAGATACAGGCGACTACCTGACCCTGAGCGACGGACGGGAGAGCGTGACCGCGGAGGTCATTGACTTTTCGGTGAACGTAAGCTTTATGCCAATCGACGAAGCCGACGGGGAGCCTGACCCGGACTACGGCGGATTTGTAGTAGTCAAAAACCCCGCCCCTACAGCCCCGCCCAAGCCGCAAAGGCGCACGGCGAAGTTTGTTTTTTACATTAAAATTATATAATCTTCATACATAAATTGCGGGCGGGTGCGAAAGCACCCGCCCGCAATGGGTTATTTTTAGTTTAAAGCATATATTTATGTTTTTACGCGGTGAGCGTGAGATTTGAAGAAGCTATCGTGAACGAGAAGGTTTTGCTTTCGCCCGAGCGGGTGACAGTTACCGTGACGGTGTCGCCTTCGCGCACGGAGAGCAACACCTCCCTTGCATTGTATTCACGGGTTATATCGCACTTTTCCTTGACGTTGCCTGCGGAGTCCTTTAAGCAGATAGCGGTGAGTACGTCGCCTTCTTCGAGGGAACCCGAGGCAAGGGAGCCCAAGGATACGCTTGCGACGGAGACCTGCTCGGTTATTACGACTAAATTTGTGTCGTTATCGAGATATGCCGAGCTCGAGTTGCTCTGCGTGGTGATGCCGAGCATCGCCCTGTAGACGCCCTGCGTGAACGTGCCCGTCGATTCATAGCGGTCTATCATGCTCTCAACCACCCTTCTTACGTTTGCCGCGGGCAGGGCGTGGGAGATGTTGTCAGAATATTCGCCCGAGGAGGCAGCCGTCGTTTTGGAGTTGATTATGCCGACCAGCTGACCGTCGGCGTTGAACAGCCCGCCGCCCGAGTTGCCGCTGTAGATGGGTACGCTCGTGCGGATGGTGCGGTAGGTAAAATAGCCCGAGGTGGTGTTGTTTTCGTACATGTCGAGGGTGATATATTCGCTGTCGACGCAGACTATGCCGTTGGTGGCTGAGATTCCGCTGCCTGCCGCGTTGCCGATGGCATACACCGTTTCGCCCACGCTTATGTCGTCGGCGTAGACGAGTTCGCCGTCCTCATTCCGCTCGGTTGCCCACGTTACGGCAACGACGTCGCTGTTCTTTACCTTGTCGCTGCCGGTAACCTTCAATACGGCAATATCGTAGTTTAATGAAGCGCCGATTATTTCCGCCTCGATGGCGTTTGTATCGTCCAGGGTATAGCTGCCGTTAGAATTGGAAGATACGGTATAGCCGCTGCCGTAGAGGTACACGTCGACATCCGTGCTGTACTGTTCGTCGGCGCTGTGGGCATAGACCACGTGGCAGTTTGTTACGACGTACATGTCGCCCGTCTCGGGCTCTACGTCTATTATGACGCCCGAGCCCTGCGAAATATAGGTTTCTTCCGTTTCGGGCTGGTTGGGATACCAGAAGGGATAGTTGCCCGTCGAGGAGGTCGTTTCGGTGAATGCCGCCGTGACCTGCACAGATGAGAGCAGCGAGCGGTTTATTGCCGTCTGAAGGGAGGTCATCTCCGCAAGTTCTTCGCTGTCGTAGTTCAAATATTCGGAGACGAATTCAAGAAACGTGAGTTCGCTTTCGCCGTTTTCCGCCCTTGCGGCGTTGGTTGCCTCCCAGATTTCGTAGATGGAGACGTCCTGACCGTTTCTGCCGTCGGCGCCGAGGGAGACGTTGCAGCCTGCTAAAAGAGCCGTGCAGGCGAGGGCTGCGGCAAGCACAGCCGCAGTAACAAATTTGAATACTTTCATGTGTCCTCTTAAAAATTTAAAAGATTTATAGTTTTACGCCGTTGAGCTTTAACAGTTCGCGGGCGCTTTCGACGCTGTCGACGCCCGTCTTGTTTTTGACGGGTGCGAATTCGCGCTCCCGCTCTACCTCCACCGCGAGACAGCTGCCCATTAACTTTATAATGTCGACGGCAAGCGTTTCGAACTTGTAGCCGCAGGGATCTGCCGGGGTAACCCTTACTCCGTTTTCGATGTGGGGTATTGCCTTGAAGGCAAGGTGGCAGGGGAGTTTGTTCTTATAAATTTTGTTCAATCCTTCTACCGAGAAGAGATAATTGAGTATGACGCCGTAGCGGTAGACGAGTTCGCCCTTTTCGTCGCGTAAGGAGGCAAGCTCTTCGGGCATCTCGTAGTACTCTATTATGTTGGGCAGCCCGTCCTCTTTGCAGAGCACGCCTACGCGCTCTTCGGGAGAGACTTTGCTTACCACCTTGCCCGAACAGGCGCAGCCGCTTAAAAGAGTCGCACCGATAAACGCGGGGTCGCAGATGCGCTGAAGGACGTTGTCGACGGCATATATGTTGAGCCATTCGACGCCCTCCTCCTTTAAGAGCGGACCGTAGCCGCCCTCAATGAGGGAGGAATACCACCCTCCGTTGCCGTTGGGCGACTGGGAGACTTTATACTTTTCGTCGAGGTATATCTTGCCCTCTTTCGAGCATGCGGGGGCGAGCTTCTGCACATAAAAATGGACTTTGGAGGGGTCGTAGCCGAAATAGTTGTTCTCCTCAAAATAGCTGCGGGTGGCTGAATCGTTGGAGGCGCTGGTCATTATGAACAGGTGGAACATGACGCCCGCGCGGTCGGTTACCTCCCTTATATTGTTCATCTGCTGTTCGAAGATGGTGAGTTTTCTCGTGACGCCGATATTGTACATTCCCTTTGGAAGCGAGGAGCCGAGGCGCGTGCCCTGGCCGCCCGCAAGCAGGACGGCTGCAACTTTGCCCTCCCTTATCGCCTTTAAACCGACTTCTTCAAACTTTTCCCTGCCCGCCTTCATATCGGCAATAGTAATGGCGTCGGCGGGGGAAATTTTGCCGAGAGGCTTTTTGTGGTCGGCGCCTAAATTTTCGAGAACGGAAAAATCGACCGAGGATATATCGGAGAGAAGATATTTTTGCTCTTCTTCGGAAAGCTCGCCGTAGTAGTCGAGAAGCTGTAATTGACTGTATTTTTCAAGCAGCTTTTTTGTCTTTAAGTAGTCCATAATTTATTACCCCTTCAAGGTATTTTTTACTATGAACATTATACATTATACAAAAAAGTATGTCAATCGCATTTTAAGTTTGTGAAAAGCTGATAAAAAATGACGGAGGCATACATTTTTATTACATAAATTTGAAAAAAGCATCTTGAAATTTTTATGTGCATGGTATATAATAGTATAAAAAGTATTTATTTTAAGGAGATTTAAGGAAAAGATGTATTGTACCGTTTGCGGAGAAAAACTTGCCCTTGTGGTACACAGGCAGGAGGGATTGGTGCCCTTCTGCAAAAAGTGCGGCGAATACCGCTTCCCCCAGTTTGCGACAGCCGTATCCATGGTTGTGACCAACCGTGCCAAGGACAGCATACTGCTTGCCAAACACGTGGGGCAGCCCGACTATATTCTGATTGCGGGCTACGTTAAAAAGGGGGAGACAGCCGAAAAGGCGGTGACGAGGGAGTTTAAGGAGGAGACCAAGTTAAACGTTGTAAAGTATAAGTATATGGTCTCCCGCTATCACGAGCCGAGAAACGTGCTTATGTTAAACTTTTTGATTATTGCCGAGAACGGCGAAATTACCGCCGACCCCGACGAAATTGAGGAGTGCCGCTGGTTCACCTTTGACGAGGCTCTGGAAAACGTGAGAAAGCAGTCGGTTGCCGAGGCGTTTTTAAAGAACGCCATAGCCGAGATTAAAAACAACAAAATTTAAGGAGGACAAAACCATGCCCGATTGGGTTATACCCGTGATAATTGTCGCAGTTATAGTGCTTTTGGTTATAATCATAGCCTGCTGGGCAATATCTGTGAGAAACAACTTTGTGCGCATGCGCAACACGAACGAGGAGGCGTTTGCGACCATAGACGTTTACCTTAAAAAGAGATACGACCTTATACCCAACCTTGTGGAGACGGTTAAAGGTTACGCCAAGCACGAGAGCGAGACTCTTGAAAAGGTTATTCAGGCGAGAAACAACGCGGCGAGTGCCACCACCACCGCCGAAAAGATTGAAGCCGACGCCAACCTTTCGAACGCCATAAAGAGCTTTAACATTGTAGCCGAGAGATATCCCGAGCTGAAGGCGAACGCAAACTTTCAGAGCCTTATGGCTGAGCTGCGTTCAATCGAAAACGAACTTGCCAACTCGAGAAAGTACTACAATGCCGTTGTAAAAACATTCAATACGGCTAAGGACATCTTCCCCAAGTCCATAATAGCGGGCTTTATGAAGCTGGAAAAGTTCCCCTACTTCGAACTCGACAGCGAGGAAGAGAGAAAGAACGTAAAAGTAAGCTTTTAACTGACAGGGGCGGCAATACTGCTCGGCTTTGCGGGCATATTGGCGCCCTTTGAAGTATATGGGGGGAATTTATGAGAGTAAAAAAAATGGCGGCAACTGCAATTATTTTTTCAATTTTGCTCGCCGTGCTTGCGGCTTTTATAATACCTGCCGCAACCAAGCCCGCATATGCGGCGCCATATTCTATGGAGATTTCCTCATTCAACGCTACATACGACGTGCACTCAGACCGCACGATAGACGTTGAGGAGATTGTGACCATAAACTACACGGGCACGCAGAACACGGGCTTTTACAGGGACCTGCCCGTAAACGCAGGCGACAGGGTTTACTCCGTCGACGTAAAGGAGCTGAACAACGGCGTCGAAGAGAACGTGGACTACTCGGTGAAGCTGGAGGACGAACTCGTCATACTCGACGTGGGCGATTCCTCTTTAAAGCGCGGCGAGAGAACGTACGCGATAAGATACGTGTTCGCCATAACGCAGCCAGCAGACGACAACGCGATATATTTAAACATAGTCGGCTTCGGCAGCGAGGCGCCCATACACGAGAGCAATATCACCGTAAATCTTCCCGACGGGTTCGAGGGGGCAAATCTTTATGTGGGCGATTCCTCCACTCCTTCGAACGATTTATGGACTAAGGTGGACGACAACACATATACCGTAAGCCTTTCCTCCCTTTCCGCATTCGAGGGCGCGACAGTCGATTTGTTCTTTGCCGAGGGCGTGCTTACGACCCGTTTTGACATAACGCCCTACATTATGGTGATTGCGGGATGTGCGCTGCTTGCAGTTCTTGCGGCGGTAAAATTTTTGATCTTCCCCAAAAAGATACTTTCGCCCGTGGTTATGTTCGAAGCTCCCCGCGGAATGGACCCGGTGGAGATTTCCAAGCTTATAGACAACAAGGTTGAGAGCGCGGACGTTACCACCCTGATATACTACTGGGCGTCGAAGGGATACATAAAGATTGACCTTTCGGACGAAAAGGATCCCCTTCTGATACGCATAAACACGGAGCTGCCCGCCGACACGCCCAAACATCAGCTGGTTATGTACAACGCGCTTTTTGCTCGCGGCAGGGATATGGTGAAGCTATCCTCCCTCGAAGGGAGTTTTTACAATACCATAGAGAGGGTGAGAAAGCTTGTAAACGAGAGACATACGGGGCTGTACACCAAAAAGAGCGTATGTGCGTCGCTCATATTCACCCTTCTCGGCGGACTTTTGATGGCGCTTGCGCCCATAATAACGGGCATGGTTACAATAAATGCGTCTCTCTTCTACTACCCCGCCTTTCTTGCGATTGTGCCCGCGTTTATCATTTACGGCTTAACCGAGACGTATGCCTACGCCGTGCACAAACTTAAGAGCGGAATGAAGGCGTTGATGATAGGCGGAATAATTCTGCTTGCCGCCCTTTTCACCGCGGCGTATGTATGGTTGCTGCCTTCACCCATAATGGAACTTGCGCCCAAGATTCTGGTGTGCGCCGTAGCCTATATTATAGTTATGGCGTCGGTGACAATCATTTCGCGCACCGACGAATACAACCGGACCCTGAACGAAATCATAGGATTCAGAAATTTTATTATGAGCGCCGAAAAGGACAGACTCGAGACTATGCTGAACGAGGATCCCGAACTGTATTACAAGATACTTCCCTATGCCCAGGTTATGGGCGTTTCAGACATATGGGAGGAAAAGTTCAAGGGGCTTACCGTTCAACCGCCCGAATGGCTTATAGACGGTGCAGGCGCCTACGTAAACTTTGTTGTGCTGAACAGCGCTTTGAGAACGAGCGCAGCCATGATGACGACGAGAATGGTCGCGCGGCCCTCAGCCCCCTCTTCCCGTTCCTACTCGGGAGGCAACCGCGGCGGCGGAAGCTTCGGCGGACGGGGCGGCAGAGGTCACGGCGGCGGAGGATTCAGAGGAAGATAAACAAAAAAAGGCAAACGAAGTTTGCCTTTTTTTATTTTAAGAAGCGAATAGATAGGGGAGCCGCCGCTTCACATTTTTAAAATTTTACAGACGGAGAGCGCAGGTTTTTTACATGCACTCCTTTAAAATCTCGTATATTTCGCCGCCGGTCATCCGCTTGTAACCGTTTCCCCGGACAGCCTGTCGGTTACGGTGAGACCTTAAAATGCTTTGCGCAGGACGGGTTTATGATAAAGAGGTGAAAGGGCAAACGGGTTGACGGCGGCGGTAAATTTTTGTATAATCTTTCCATGGGAAATTATATAGATAAAAAGGTGATAGACCAAGCCCAGCCGATCGGACGGAGAGGCAAAAACTTCGGCATTGTAATAGGCGTTTTCATGTTGATCTGGGCGGCTGCCGCAGGGCTGTGCGCATGGCTTTTGGTAAGCGACGGGAACAATCTGATGGTGCTTTTGATTGTTGCCGCCGGAGTCCTGTTTTTAAAGAGCGCGTACGAGATGTTTTTGTTCCTAAAAACGCCCAAGGAGTGCGTTAAAGCGGGCGAAGGCGTGATATATTTCTGGAGCAGAGAGAGATGGAACGTGCTCGCCTTTCCGGAGATAGACGAGGTGAGAACAAACCTCGGCATGGCAAGTTCGTTTACCACCATGCGCTCCATGATGGACAAGGGCGCTTTGAGAATTTTTGATACAAAGAGCGTGCTGTACAGAATTAAATATCTTGAGGACCCGCTTGAAGTAAAAGACGAAATCGAGAGGCTGAAAACCCCCTCTTCCGAACAAAAAATTGATAATACAATTAATACAACTAAAACAGATAATACAACAAAATAATACAAACAATACAAAAAAAGACGATAAAATAAATTTTGCCGCAGCGTGATATGCACCCCAAAAGTTGGACAGACTTTTGGAGGTGCATATTTTCATGTCAAGAAAAAAGAAGTTTAACACAA
>CALVMP010000043.1 GCA_944346655.1 uncultured Clostridia bacterium | reverse complement strand
CGAAGCCGAAACATCTCGTTGTTAAGGTGTGGTCGAAGAGCAAATAAAAATCCGCCGGGGTTTTATAATATTCCGTTAATTGCAGATAGATTTCTCCGCGCCGCTGCGCTCTGGTCGAAATGACGGGGCGGGGCAAATAGTGAATAATGAAGAATTATGGTGGAAGCAATCAGAAAACTCCTCTCCAATCACTATCCCCCTATCCTCTATTCTCTAAACACTATTCCCTATTCACTGGCGCTCACGCCCTTTCCCACGTCGTTTTTACAAACTCTATGGAAGGCAATATATCGTCGCCCGTCGTACCCTCAAGAACGAGCACGGCGTCCCTGTCGTATGCCTTTATCCTCTTTAATATGGCGGGGTAATCGAAGTTGCCCTTACCCGGAGCCACCTGCTTTACCTTGCCCTCTTCCACGACGAAATCCTTCATGTGGAACACGACTATTTTGCCCGCGAAAGTTCTGAGACCTTCGTCTAAAATGGACATATAGTCGTTATAGTTTGAGGAGTCGAGGTAATTGTATAAATCGAATATGACCTTTACGTTGGGGCGGTTTATGGCGTCGATTGCACGCTTTAACTGCTTTACGCAGTAGCAGCAGTGCCCGGCGGCGCCCTCCATGCCGATATACACGCCCTGCTCAGCCGCATAGTCGGCGAGTTCGGTGAAGGTTTCGACCACCGTTTTCAAAGCTTCGTCCGTGCGGTTCAGGGGGTTGTATGTCCACTTGTCGTCGTTGAAGGAACCCGTTTCGCTGCCCACTATGTTTGAACCAAGCGTTTTGGCGTACTTTAAATACTCCTTGAAGGTCTGCTTGCAGTCCTCTACCTTTTGCTTGTTGGAGTGAACGGGGTTGAAGTAGGCTCCTATCAGGGGAACGGACACGCCCGCCCCCCTGAACGCCTTGCCGATATACTCTGCCATTTCAGGGGTGAGCGAACCGGGAAGCTGCTTTACCCCCTCCACAAACTTATAGACTACCAGCTGCACCGCCTCGATTTTTGACTGTTGAAGCTTATATATTACGCCGTCAACGCCCTTTACGCCGAGGTCGTGCGTGCGGAAAGCTATCTTCATTATCTCTGAACGCGTCCCGAGCCGTCGCCGCCTGCAAGGGCGTCAACTTCCTTGCGGGATACGAGGTTGAAGTCGCCGGGAATGGTGTGCTTGAGCGCCGAAGCCGCAACGCCGAATTCGAGAGCGGACTTGAAATCCTTGCCGTCGAGGAAGCCGGTTATAACGCCTGCCGCGAAGGAGTCGCCGCCGCCGACGCGGTCGACGATGGGGTGAATGGAATAGCTCTTGGAGTGATAGAATTCCTTGGTTGCCGCAGAATAAATGCAAGCCGACCAGCCGTTATCCGACGCGGAGTGGGATACGCGGAGGGAGGAGATTGCATACTTGAAGCCGAACTTTGCAACCATCTGTTCGAAGATGGACTTATAGCCTGCAAGCTCAAGCTCGCCGCTGGTTACGTCCGTCTTGCCGGGCTTGAAGCCTAAGACGAGTTCTGCGTCCTCTTCGTTGCCGATGCACACGTCGACGTACTTCATAAGTCCCGTCATAACCTTCTGCGCCTTTTCGCTCGACCACAGCTTTTTACGGAAGTTGAGGTCGCAGGAGACGGTTACGCCGTGCTTTTTTGCAGCCTTTAAAGCTTCCTCGGTGAGGGCTGCGGCGCTGTCGGATACGGCGGGGGTGATGCCCGTGAAGTGGAACCAGTCGGCTCCGTCGAAGATCGCGTCGAAGTCGAAATCCTTTGCGGTAGCCGTCGTTATGGAGGAGTGAGCCCTGTCGTAGACGACCTTGGAAGGACGCATGGACGAACCCGTTTCAAGATAGTAGATGCCCAGTCTTTCGCCGCACTTTGCAATGTGCTTGGTCTCAACGCCGTACTTGCGGAGAGCAGCAATTGCGCACTCGCCCAGTTCGTTGTCGGGAACGGCGGTCACGAATTCCGCGTTGTGCCCGTAGTTGGCGCAGGATACCGCTACGTTCGCCTCGCCGCCGCCGTAGTTGATGTCGAACTCGTCGGCCTGGATAAACTTTTCGTTGTTGGGGGTGGAAAGGCGGAGCATGATCTCGCCCATGGTTACGATCTTTTTCATTTTTTTCTCCTTAAAAGATTGATATAATTTTAGTGATTAGTGGTTAGGGAACGTGACGTTCCATCCGTGCTCCGCAAAATTACTCGTCTCTTACAATCCGACTCGTCTTGCGGACAGAATATATAATTAGTGATTAGTGGTTAGGGGTTAGTGATTAGTGGTTAGAGGGGCAATATAATGAATAGTGAAGAATTGCGGTGGGAGTAATCAAAATCTACTCTCTACTCCCTATTCTCTAAACTCTACTCCCTATTCCCTATTCTCTATTCCCTATTTTAAATTTACTTCCTTAAAACAAGGTGTACGGCGAAGCCGCCGAAGTCGTCCTTTAAGTATGCGACGGTGGGGTTGCCCTTTGCGTCGTACTTCAACGAATCTTCGTCGACGGTGAAGCCGCGGGATTTAAGCTGGTAGAGCGCACGCTTAACCGAGTTGGTTGCCACGGCTATGTGCCCCATCTTTCCCTTGAAGGGCTTTTTCATGCACTCGACGTATGTGGAGGCAAATACCGAGCTGTTGCCCACCTTTTTGGTGAAGCCGAAGCCCTTGTCGAACATGTCGGCTACGCTTTCAGCCTCCTCGGGATTTGCGCAGTTGATGCCGACGTGTACCATCTGGAAGCCGAGCATTTTATCTACAGCCTCGCGGCAGAGAGCGGTTATGCCCTCCCAGTTCTCCTCGTCGAGCATCTTCGAAGGAACTATCCAGCTGCCGCCGCAGCAGACTATTTTTTCGTAGGATAAATATGTGTTGAGGTTGTCCGCCGTTACGCCGCCCGTGGGCATGAAGCGCATGGAGGTGTAGGGTCCGCATACCGACTTTATGTAGGGCAAGCCGCCCGCCTGCTCCGCGGGGAAGAACTTTACAAAGTCGAGCCCAAGCTCTATCGCCTGCTCGATTTCGCTTGCAGATGACAGACCGGGAGCAAAGGGTATGCCCTTGTCGAGGCAGTGCTTTACGATTTTGGGATTGAGACCGGGGGCAACGCAGAATTTGGCACCTGCAGCATACGCGGCGTCCGCCTGCTCGCAGGTAAGCACGGTGCCCGCGCCGACGAGCATGTCGGGATATGCCTTTACCATGCGCGAGATGACCTCGTCCGCGCCCTTTGCGCGGAAGGTTACCTCTGCGCAGTTGATGCCGCCGTCGCGCAGGGCTTTGGCGAGCTTTTCGGCATTTTCAACCTTGTCCAGCTTGATTACGGGCACGATGCCTATGCAGCCGAGCTGCTCGACTATGGCGTCCATTTTTTCTTTGATTGACATTATAAAACCTCTTTTGCGCCGCACGGGCGCAATTATTTATTGTGCGATATCATTATAAATAATGTCTCTGCGATTGTCTATAACTTAAACGGATTTGTTTATGGATTTTTCGGATTTCAACTGAGCGTGCAAGCCAGGGGACGGCAGAGCAGAATTTTCGCCGCGCGAAAAAAAGGCGGAACAAAATAGCCGGGACAATTTGCCGCAAAACAATTGACATGGAAAATTTTGTATGATAAGATAATGCCGTAAAAGTTAAATAGTTATAAAAGGGAGTAGTTATAAGTGCGGCAACCGTCATCACGGACATATCCCGGTTACGCCACCGCTTTTCGGGAACAAGACTTTTAGCATTTTTTATGCTCGGAGTCTTTTTTAATATTCCCTGAATGCCGCAAAGAAAAAATTGACCCCGCAATATGCGGCAACCAACCCATAAATAAGCCCCTAAAGGGCATATTATTAATAAACGCTTTAAAAGGCGAAAAGGAGAAAGGATGTTCCACAACAAGACTATTGAGGAAACCTACGAAGGCGTAAGTTCCTCCGCAACCGGTCTTTCGACAGCCGAGGCGCAAAAGCGCCTTGCCGAAAACGGCAGGAACGCGCTGGCGGAAGCAAAGAAAACGCCGGCGATTTTAAAGTTCTTGGGTCAGTTCACCGACCCGATGATAATTGTCCTGCTGGCGGCGGCGGTCGTTTCGACGGTGCTCACCATCGTACAGAACCTGCAGAACCCCAATGACCAGGACTGGGCGGAGCTCATCGACAGCGGCGTTATACTGCTCATCGTCGTAGTAAACGCCATAATCGGCTTTGTGCAGGAGAATAAAGCCGAGAACGCTCTGGAGGCGCTGAAAGCCAAAAACAAACCGTTCGTAAAGGCGCTGCGCGACGGCGAACAGACGGTTATACCCTCCGAAGAACTCGTCGTGGGCGATATTGTAATACTTGAAGCGGGCGACGTGGTCCCCGCCGACGTGCGCCTGATACAGTCCGCCTCCTTAAAGATTGAGGAAGCGGCTTTGACGGGCGAATCGGTGCCGGTAGAAAAGGACGCCGAAGCCGTCGTAAACGAAAAGGCGCCTTTGGGCGACAGGCACAACATGGCTTTTTCGGGCAGCACCGTAACCTACGGCAGAGGCAGAGGCGTCGTCGTGGCGACGGGCATGGCTACCGAAATGGGCAAGATCGCGCAGATGCTGACCGAGGTCAAGGAGGACCCCTCCCCTCTCAACAAGCAGCTTGCAAAGACGGCGAAGATACTCTCCATACTCGTGCTTGCCATAGCAGTCGTTATATTTATTGTAAATATATGCGCACACATCTCTACCGGGCTTGACGGCGACGTGTTCATGGATGCGTTCATGACGGCGGTTGCGATAGCCGTTGCGGCGATCCCCGAAGGTCTGCCCGCGGTCGTAACCATCGTGCTTGCCATGGGCGTTCAGAAGATGTCCAAGCGCAACGCGATAGTAAAAAATCTCCCCTCCGTCGAAACGCTGGGCTGCTGCGAGATTATCTGCTCGGACAAGACGGGCACCCTCACCCTCAACAAGATGACCGTAAAGGACGGCTACTGCCCTTCGGGCGAGGATGAACTTTTACGCCGCATAATGGCTCTGTGCAACGACACGGTTATGACCAAGAGCGGCTTGCAGGGCGACCCCACCGAGACGGCTCTTGTGGACTACCTGACGAACCAGGGCGGCGACTACAAACAGTTGCTCGAGGAATATCCCCGCGTAAACGAGAGACCCTTCGATTCGGGCAGAAAGCTCATGACCACCGTACATGAAAACGGCGGCAAGAAGGTAAGCTACACCAAGGGCGCGCCCGACATACTGCTTGCGCGCTGCACACACATTCTTACAAATAAAGGCGTAATGCCGATTAAAGAGAGCGACATAGAGGCTATAAAGCAGGCAAACCTTTCCATGGCTCAAAGGGCTTTGCGCGTGCTTGCCGCAGCCTATAAAGAGGGCGACGACGTAACCGAAGAGGGCATGATATTCGTCGGACTCATGGGCATGATAGACCCTCCCCGCCCCGAAGTAAAGGCAGCCGTTGCCGAGTGCAGAACGGCGGGCATAAAGGCTTTGATGATAACCGGCGACCACATGGAGACCGCCTGCGCGATTGCAAGGGAGCTTGACATTCTGCGCGACGGCGACCTGACGGCTACGGGCGCGGAACTTGACAAGATGAGCGACGAGTACCTGCAGGAAAACATTCAGAAGTTCTCGGTATTCGCCCGCGTTTCGCCCGAAAACAAGGTGCGCATAGTAAAAGCCTTCCGCGCCAACGGCAAAGTTACAGCCATGACGGGCGACGGCGTAAACGACGCGCCCTCCATTAAGGAAGCCGACATAGGCATAGGCATGGGCATAACGGGCACGCAGGTTTCCAAGGAAGCTTCGGACATGGTCTTAACCGACGACAACTTTGCAACCATCGTCGGCGCCGTGGAAGAGGGCAGAAAGATATTCTCCAACATAACCAAGGCGATACAGTTCCTGCTCTCCGCCAACATTGCGGAAGTGCTGTGCCTGTTCATAGTAGAGCTCATAGCCCTCGGCACGGGAACCGCCGACCAGCAGTTCCTCACCCCCCTGCTCATTCTCTGGGTAAACCTCGTAACCGACTCCTTCCCCGCGCTCTCGCTGGGCACCGAAAAGGCGGAAAAAGACGTAATGCTGCAACCGCCGAGGAAAAACCAGTCCTCCCTCTTCTCCGGTCAGCTGGGTAAGGATATAATAATCCAGGGCATAATGCAGACGGCGCTGGTTATGACAAGCTACCTTTTGGGTCAGTACGTTCTCGGCGTTTCACACCACGAAGAGGCAATGGCCATGGCGTTTATCTCGCTCTGCTTCATACAGCTCTTCCATGCGTACAACCTGCGCTCGCAGCGAAACAGCATTCTCAACAAGGACGTATTCTCCAACAAGTTCCTCAACATCTCGCTGCTCGTGGGCGTTGCTCTCACGCTGTTCGTCGTGCTCACTCCGGGCGTAAACGAGGTATTCCTCGATCTCGAGGGCGCAGCCGCCGAAACCTTCCACCTGTCGTGGCAGGAGTGGCTGGTCGCCGTGGGCGTTGCCGTGGCAATCGTTCCCTTCGTCGAGGTACAGAAACTTATCGAAAAGAAGCTCATAAAGCGTGCCTGATTAATTCAATACAAATCAACAAGCGCGGACCGCAAGGTCCGCGCTTGTTGATTTTAAGAGAGAATTTTTTGATTGCCCCTTGATTTATGGCAATCTATGGTGTAAAATATAATAAAGTCATAAAAATTATTGTTCAGGGGGATAAATATGATACTCGATCAATTCAGTTTAAAGGACAAGGTTGCCATTGTAACGGGCTCGAACACGGGGCTGGGGCAGGGCATTTCGCGGGCGTTCGTCGAGGCGGGCGCAAAGGTCGTCGGCGTGTCGAGGCGCCCTTCCACCGAAACGGAGGAGATGCTCGGCAAGGAAAATTTTTATAACGTTTTAGCCGACCTTTCGTCCTGCGACGTCATACCCGGCGTAATTCAAAAGTCCCTGGAGCGCTACGGAAAGATAGATATACTCGTAAACAACGCGGGCATTATCAAGAGGCAGGATTCCATAGAATTTTCGGAGGAGAACTGGGACTCGGTCATAAACGTAAACTTAAAGACGGTGTTCTTCCTTACGCAGGCTGTGGCGCAGCAGTTTTTAAAGCAGGGCACGGGCGGAAAGATTATAAATATCGCCTCGATGCTCTCCTACCAGGGCGGCATACGCGTTCCTTCGTACACCGCTTCGAAGTCGGCAATCCGCGGAATAACCATGACGCTTGCCAACGAGTGGGCAAAGTACGGCATAAACGTAAACGGCATAGCCCCGGGATATATGGCTACCAACAACACCCAACAGCTCCGCCAGGACGAGGAGCGCAGCGCGGATATCCTTGCCCGCATACCCGCGGGAAGATGGGGCACCCCCGCCGACCTCGAGGGCGCGGCCGTGTTCCTCGCCTCCGCAGCCTCCGACTATGTAAACGGCTTCACAATCGCCGTCGACGGCGGCTGGCTGGGCAGATGACGTCGGCGCAAATGCCATTTTGCGTAAATGCCCGCAAGCTCACATTTCCGTTTTTTAGCATTGCGCCTCCTCTTCACCCAAATGCTACAGCTTTGGGTGAGCGCTTCGAAGCTAATGTTATGTCGTCTTGCGGACAGCGGGCGGGTTTACACCCAATGAATTGCAGGCTTCGCCTGCATTGCGGTGAGTAATATTTTAATAATGTCATTCTGCGCGAGCGCTATTTTTTTAAGGCACCATACAGCGCGATTGAAATGATTGTAACCGCCCGCAAAAACTAATGACAAAATCCTAACCACACAATCTAAAAATAACCATGTCGCAGCCTTTCGGTTGCGACATGGTTATTTTAATTGTGAATTATTATTTTTTTGAAAACTGGTCTTTTCCTACAAAGCAGAGGGGGCATTCGAAATCTTCGGGCAAGTCCTCCCACTTGGTTCCGGGGGCTATGCCGTACTCGGGCGCTCCCTCTTCTTCATTGTATTCCCAGCCGCATACATCGCATGCGTATGTCATGAATTTGTTCCTCCTGATTGATAGTCGTCCTGATTTTCTTAGGATGCAATCCTATTATATATCGACTCAACATTTTTGTCAATAAAAAATCTCCCCCGAAAACCAAAAGAATTTCGGGGGAGATAAGTTAAATGAACGAAGATTACTTGTTGAGTTCTTCTTTGAAGGCTTTGCCTGCCTTGAACGAGGGCACCTTGCAGGCTGCGATATCTATCTTTTCGCCTGTGAGAGGGTTAACACCCGTGCGGGCTTCGCGAGCCTTTGCCTCGAATGTGCCGAAGCCGACAAGCTGGACCTTATTTCCCTCGGCAAGGGTTTCCTTTACGCAAAAAACGAGCGCATCGACAACCTTTTCAACGTCGGCTTTTGCAAGCTCGGTACTGTCGGCAATCTTTGCGACTAATTGGCTTTTGTTCATTAATTTTCCTCCTGAATTTTTTATGTTATATCAATAATACCATATATTGCCGCATAAGTCAAATACTTTTTCAAAATCGACTTTTTTGCGCAGCGCAGAGGCTTTTAATCAAATATGGACTGCTGTTTTGCCGTGGCGGATTGCGGGAGGTCCTTTTTCATATCCGAAGGGTCGGTATCCGCTGTGAGCGGAATGGCGCCCATGCGTATGAGCGCCATGTTGCCCTTATAATTTTTGTTGTCCCAGCAGTAGGTTTTGGACCATTTGCCCGCAAGATTATCGGTGGCGCCCGACCACGTGCCTCCCTTTTCGAGATCGCTTTTAACGACGACGACGGAAAGCGCCTGGCAATAGATATATCTGTTGCGCTGCATGGCAAGCCCCACATTGAAGCCCGCGTCGGGCTTTGCCGCGGAAAGTATAAGCATTCTGCCCTCCCTGACCGCGTGCACGACGGGAGCTTTTTTTATTCTGCGGAGCATGGAGTCGGACAGGAACTCAATCGCCTCGCCGCCCCTTTCGAGCGCCGTTTGCGAAGCTCTTTCGTCCACCCCCCTCGCGCCGCCGGAAACGACGGAAAAGCCCGCGGAGAGCACCTTGCCCGCATAGAGCTCGGTAAAGTTCAAATCCTCCTCCGAGGCGTTGCGCGAGCCGACAAACCCGATGCATTCATGCGTGAGAAGCTCCGTATTGCCCGCGCAGTAGAAGAGCGGGGGACAGCCCTGACCGAGCTTTTTTTTAAGGCTTGCAGGATATCCGCCGTCGGCACGGGTTACGATTTCTATGCCCATGCCGCGGAGTTTTTGCACTTCGAAAGAGAGGCTTGCGCTTCTGTCGAGCAGTCTCTTTATGCGCTGAATTTCCCCGTCGGCGAAAAGCAGTTTGAAGTCGTCGTCCGAAAAATCAAACAGCTCCCCCGGCTGCCTGCCGGCGGCAATCAACTTTTTTGAAAGAGAGGACCACTCCGCAGGTTCGAGCGGATCGACCCCCTCGCCCATGCACAGGCGGCTGCACAGCGCGATTATTGCGCTTGAATTGTCGTTTTGCATTTATTCATCCTCCCTTCTGCTGCTGGTTGCAAGCGCGTACGGCGTGACGCTCGCCGCACCCTTTTCCATAAGCCTGAATCCGCAGACGGTAAGCGTCCACCTCGAATCCACTATATCGTCGACGAGCAGAATATTTGCGCCCTCCTCCACTTCGCCTTCCACATGAAAGGAGGCAAAGGCGTTGTGGCACTGGTGGGCTGAATTCTGCATGAACTTTTGTTGCTCCGCGGGCGATTTTTTTATGACGTCTGTAAATTTGAGCCCTGTAGCCGTTGCAAGCCTCGCGGCAAAATCCTTAACGAGTCCGCTCCTCAGCGAGGGCACGAAGGCAATGCGGGTGATGCCGTTCCGGGCTATAAGCTCCTTTAACGCTTCCGCGCTCCTTTCGACAAGTTCGTCCCTGAACCGCACTCCCCCGCGCTTGTCCTCGCTTACCATGCGCCCGTATCCGACGTCGCCGTATCTGCTCAGGCACAGCCCTTCGAGATTTATATATTCGATTGCGCCGCCCTCCGTCAGGTCCGTCTTTGCCCACCTTTTCCGCGGTTCGATGGGAAGTATGAGGCTGTTAATGAACTTTAAAGCGCTCTCCTTTTCCGCGGCGCTTAATGCCTCTCCGCCGATAAGCGGTCTGCCGAGGCAGTTTGCGCACTTGCCGCAGGGTTGCGCGGACTTATCGTCGAGGCAGTTTACTACAAACTTAAGGTAGCACTCCCCCGTGTCGATGAGGTCTCTCATCTGCTCCTTTTCCCTGCGCCTTATTTCAGTCACAACGGAGTAGTGCTCTTCGTCGTAGCTGTATGTATTCAACGAGGGATAGTAGCGGGCGTTTTGCTTATATATTGCGTTTTCGTTCATTAAAAAATCGAGAGTTTTATCAAGTCTGCCGCCGGGCATATTGAGCCTCGAGAGAAGATAATTTTTGCCGGCGCCGCCTCCCTCCTCGATCTCTTTCATAGCGCTCTCGCATTCCTCCCTTGTGGGGAAGGCTGTATCTATAAAGTAGTCGATAATTTTTTCGTCCTCGCAGCCGCTCATGAGGATTGCGTATGCCCTGTCGAGCTTTCTGCCCGCCCTGCCTATCTGCTGATAGTACGAAACTATGTTCGAAGGCTGCTGAAAATGAATGACGAAACCTATGTCGCCCTTGTCGAACCCCATGCCGAGCTTTACGGTGGCGACTATCGCCTTTATGGAATTTTCCGAAAAGGCTTTTATCGCGGCAATGTTTTCCGCCTCGTCCCTCCCCGAGTAATAGGGGAGCGCGGGAACGCCGTTTTGGTTGAGGAATCCGGAAAGATGCTCGCAATCGTTGCGCGTGAGGCAATATATTATGCCCGTACCGGGGAGAGAGGCAATATTTTTGAGTATCCACGTATACCTGTCGGCGGTGTCGGGCAGTTTTACAATCTGAATGGCGAGGGACTCACGCATCAAAGAGCCGCGGGACACGAACACGTCGCCGCCAAGCTGCCTTTTAAGATCCTCCACCACCCTGTCGTTCGCCGTGGCAGTTGTCGCCAGAACGGGCACGCGGGAGGGAAGAGCGGCAATAATTTTGTTTAGGTTGCCGTAGTCGAGCCTGAAATCGTGACCCCAGTCGGAAATGCAGTGGGCTTCGTCTATAACGAAGAGACCTATCTTTATATCTGGCAGGCTCCTTTGAACGTCGTCGGAAAAGAGCGTTTCCGGCGTCGTGAACACGATATCGGGGTCGCCATTTTTTATCCTCGAAAGAATCAGGGGGCGGTCGTCCCTGCTTACGGTACTGTTCAAAATCTCGCACTTCAGCCCAAGCCTGTCTGCCGCCTCCCTCTGGTTGTCCATCAACGCGAGCAACGGGCTGACAACGAGTGTTATGCCCCTGCCCTCTTCGCGCAGCATTTTTGTGCATATGAAGTAGACGAGACTTTTGCCCCAACCCGTCTTTTGCACGACGAGGGTGCGGCGGTTCGAAAGGGTAGCCTCTATCGCCTCTTGCTGACCCTCGCGGAACTGCGCGTCGCCGCCGTAGTACTCTTTCAATATCTCGGTTGCGCGGTCTGCCATATTTCCCCTCCTTTACGTATATTTTAGCCCATCCCCCGCCTCTTGTCTCCATGAGAATGATTTTTAGCTCCGGAGCATGACAATCGATAAATTTCATGCGGGAGGGACTAAAATAAGTTGAATTTTTTACGCGGCATGATATACTTTTTTTACAATGAAAATATATGAAGTTACCGGCAATAAAAAACAATACCTCGAACTCCTTCTCCTCGCCGACGAGCAGGAGAGCATGATAGACAGATATCTCGGGCGCGGAACCATGTTCGTCCTCGACGACGGCGGAATAAAAGCCGAATGCGTCGTCACCGATGAGGGAGACGGAATTTTAGAGCTTAAAAATTTAGCCGTTGACCCCTCTTGCCGCCGCATGGGCTACGGGAGGCGCATGGTGGAATTTATAAAAGAAACCTTCCGCGGTGCATACAAAATTCTTCAGGTCGGCACCGGCGACAGTCCGCTGACCATCCCCTTTTACCGAGCCTGCGGATTCAAGCGCTCTCATGTCGTAAAAAACTTCTTCACCGACAACTACGACCACCCGATATTCGAGGGAGGAATTCAACTGAGGGACATGATTTATATGCAGCTGAAACTCTGAACTGCTATGTTATGACGCGCGTTGTGACGAGAAAGAGCCTGTCTCCGTTCGCCCTGTACAGCTCCAGCCCCTCTTCGGGGAGGGCTACGGAGATGCTCAGCCCGAACGTGCCTTCGGGAACGTCTAAAAAGCTAAATATAAGAACTATATCCCCCGTACGCGTTACGTCGGCAGGCACATCGCATTCGACGCTGACCGCTACCGCCGAGAGATCAAAGCCCTGAATGCCTGGCGAAAGAGCTATCCCGACCTCCAGTCCGGCTCCGGTTCCCGAAAAGGCGGAGCCGTTGACGGTATAGTCGAGCACCATCGGGAAAAGAGCATATTCGTTGCCGGACGGCGGAGTTATGGAAAGAGAATAGTAATCCGCGCGGTCAGCGGCTCCCTCAAAGACGGCGCCCGAGGAAAAGTTTTTGCTTTCGGAAAAATGATAGGCGCCCAGACACACGCCGCAGGACAACAGAAAAACGAGTGCGCAGACGGCGATAATTTTTGCGGAATTTTTCATGTTCCCCCCATAATATGCCGCGTTGAATAATGACGGAGTCAACTATACCCGCCCGAACGCATGAAGCGCAGAAGATTTTACCGCCATCCGCCGAACAGTTTTTTGACGTAGCGGGAGGTGCAGGTATCTATGCATAAGCACCCGAGCGGACCGCCCAGCCACGTGCCGGTGTCGAGATGGATTTTATAATAATTGGATATTTTGTCGCCGTGGCAGCCTTCGCGCTTATAGGCAAGTATTTTGTCCTCTCCGCACACGTTTCGCACGGGAGTATGCCCGAAGCAAACGCACTTGCCGTCCTTCGGTACCACTTCGGGGCGCAAAAAACTACGGTCGTTCAAAAGAAAGGTGTCTTTCACCGATTGGGGCGGCACTATGCGGCAATCATCGTCCAACGGCAGCCCCGCATGCACGCAGATGAATTCCTCTTCCTCGATGAAAAGAGGCAGGGCTTCGAGCTTGTCTATGATATCCCAGCCGAGCAACTTCCCGTCGTACGGAAACTGCCTGCGCAAGGTCTCCAGCACCCTGTCGAAGTCGTGCGGCGAACTGCGCATAAGCGACCAATATAAAGCGAGAAAGGCGTACTCATGGTTGCCGAGAATGCATTTTACGTCAGGCTCGTTCAAAAGAAAATTCAACAGGCGCATGCTCTCCCTGCCCTTATCTATAATGTCGCCGCAGACGTACAGCGTGTCCCCGCCCGAAAATTTAATTTTTTCCAGCAGCCGCATACACAGCCCGTATTCGCCGTGAATGTCCGAAATCACATACCGCATAACTTTTTATGCAATTATTATAGCATTTTACGCGTGATAATTCAAGAGGTTTGCCCGACTTACATTTACTAACTTTTTTCATTGAAGGTGCGGAATTTTGTTTAAAGGTATTTTTAAAATTTTATATGCCCATACATTCCAATGCAAGATTAAAACCCGTCCTAAACCCACGCATACTCAGATAAGGAGTTAATTAGCTAAATAAACCTCTTTCAACCCGACCAAAAGATAGTTTCGTCACGGTGCAACGTGATAGGCCGGCTGTTGCCTGTCGTTTCTTGGTACAGATGCTTCTGCATAGCAAACTGTAGCTCCGGTGCATCTGAAAGAGGCGCCAAACGTCTGATAATGCAGATAAGACGCCGGCTATTAGTAGGCGAAAGGATTCGAACCTGATATTTACCTGTATTCTTACAGGTTGTTTTACCATTAAACTACACCCACATAACTTTTAACCGTATCATATTCGATACGGTTAAATTAATTTTTAGTATCACTATTTTCAGTTATTGCCGTATTATATTTTTCTCTTAAACGCGCAAAAACCTCTTCTCCCGAAATACATTTACCAGCATTTGCTTCCTCAAGTCCTTCATATATCTTGAAATATTCATCGAATTGCTCTATTATATCTTTTGGCGGGACTTTTATTGATAATGGCATGCACGATTTGAGAATACAAATCGTAAATATCCTGATAAACCTCATTCAAGGATTGAATATACATTTATCCGTAAATAACAAAAAAAGGGGCATTTTCGTTCCCCAATCGTTCCCCAATTAACAAAAATTAGTAAAAGTGAGAGAAATTTTCGTCAATTTCTCTCACTTTTTTGGTGCCCCGCGTGAAAACAAAGTTGAACTTTCGAGTTCCGCAAGGCTTATTGTTTCTTCCTTACCGTTGGCGTTG
>CALVMP010000042.1 GCA_944346655.1 uncultured Clostridia bacterium | reverse complement strand
CAAAGCGCGGTTGAATTAGTGTAAGATAATTTTATTTGAAATATTTTACGCCGCTTTCGAAAATTTTCATGTCGTAGTTTCCGGGCACGTTTTTGTAGAGGTTGGCGCCAATCCTTTCGGAGTGACCCATCTTACCGAAAACCCTGCCGTCGGGCGAGGTGATACCCTCGATTGCCCACCTGCTGCCGTTGGGATTATAGGGACTTACCATAGTGGGCTTGCCGTCAAAATCGGCATACTGGGTGGCAATCTGACCGTTTTCGCGCATTTTTTCAAGTTCGCATAACGGCGCGACGATTTTGCCCTCGCCGTGGGAGACGGGCACTGAGTAGATCTCCCCCACCCTGCACGCCGACAGCCAGGGGCTTAAATTTGAAGCGACCCTTATGTTTACGATTGTCGAAACGTGACGTGAGATATTGTTGTACGTAAGCGTAGGCGAGCCTTCGGTTAAGGGACGGACCTCGCCGTAGGGCACGAGTCCGAGCTTTATCAGAGCCTGGAAGCCGTTGCAAATGCCGAGAATGAGTCCGTCGCGCTTGTTTAAAAGGTTCATTATGGATTCAGCCACCGCGGGATTGCGGAAGGTCGTTGCAATGAACTTGCCCGAACCGTCCGGTTCGTCGCCGCCCGAGAAGCCGCCGGGAAAGGCGATGATATTTGCCTCGTCTATCTCCTTTATGATAGCCTGAACGCTCTCTTCGATGTCGCGGGGGGAACGGTTCCTGATTACGAGAATGTGCGGATCGGCTCCCGCAAGACGGAAGGCGCGGGCGGTGTCGAGCTCGCAGTTGGTTCCCGGGAAAGCGGGAATGAACACGCGGGGTTTTGCCGTTTTTGTGGCGACGTTGTAATATTTTTTGCCGTCGTAATAGTCGCAGTCGGGAATATTGCCGACTGCTTCAGCCGTCGAAGGGAATACGTTTTCAAGGGTTGACGTGTAACTTTCAAGCGCGGATTTTACCCACACGCTCTTGTTCCCGCAGGTGAAGAAACGTTCGGCGGTAGAACTTCCGAGATATACAAGTTCTATACCCGAAAGATCAAAGGGATTATTGCAGCAGACTATTATATCGCCGTAACATTCCTTGAAAAGCTTACTTTCCTTACATTTAAAATCAAAGCCGTAACCGTTGCCGAGACAGCTCTTAATAACCGCCGCGACGGGACCGCCCTTTTCGACGACGGTCGCCATGGTTATGTTGCCCGATTTGATATTTTTGTGAACGGTAGTATAGAGATTTTTTAAATACTCAAAGTCGGGAACGCCCGATTTGTCCCTCTTTACGGGCAAAAGATAGAGGTTTGCACCGACTTTTTCCACAACGTTGGTGATGAGTGAGGACGCCTTTGAGGGAGCGAGGGCGAAGGATATCAATGTGGGAGGAACGTCGATATGTTCGAATGTTCCGCTCATGGAGTCCTTGCCGCCGATTGCTGCAAGCCCGAGCTTGAGCTGGGCGTACAGTGCGCCGAGGAGAGCCGAGAGGGGCACGCCCCAGCGCTTTTTATCCTCGCGCAGGCGCATGAAGAATTCCTGTAAGGTAAGGCGGATATCTTTATAGTCCGCACCGGCTGCAACTACCTTTGAAACGGAGGCTATGATCGAGTAGATTGCACCCGTGAATGGTGAAGAGGACATCAGCTCGGGACTGAAACCGTAAGCCGAGACGGTGCAGTCGTCAGTCTCGCCTCCCACCACCTTTGCAGCCATTGCGGTAACGGGCGTGAGCTGGTACTTACCGCCGAAGGGCATGTATACAGAGCGCGCGCCGATTGTTGAGTCGAACATTTCGGCAAGACCCTTTTTGGAGCATACGTTGAGCTGCGATAGGGTATCTTTAACCGCGCTTTCAAAGTCAATTTCGCCGGCGGGCTCGTTGAAGAAATCGGTGACTTTATCTTCGATTATAGCGCCCGTCACCTGCTTTACGCCGTTGGTGTCGAGGAAATCGCGAGAGATGTCGACGATAGCCGCGCCGCGGTGGTACATTTTCATGCGCCTGTCGTCGGTGACGGTTGCGACGGGGGTTGCGGAGAGGTTTTCTTCTGCCGCAAGACTTATGAATTTATCGACGTCGGAGGCGTTTACTACGACAGCCATTCTCTCCTGCGATTCGGAGATGGCAAGTTCGGTGCCCGAAAGCCCTTCATATTTTTTTGGAACTTTGTCGAGCTCGATAACCAAACCTTCGGCAAGTTCGCCTATGGCGACCGAAACGCCGCCGGCGCCGAAGTCATTACATTTTTTGATGAGTCTGGTGGCTTCGCGGTTCAAAAAGAGCCTCTGAAGCTTTCTTTCGGTGAGGGCGTTGCCCTTCTGAACCTCGGCACCGCAGGTCTGCACCGACTTTTCGTCGTGAGCCTTGGACGAACCCGTGGCGCCGCCGCAGCCGTCGCGCCCCGTCTCTCCGCCGAGGAGAATGACGACGTCGCCCGCCTGTGGCTTTGCACGGTAGATCATGTCCGAGGTGGCGCCGCCGACGACAAAGCCCGTCTCTAACCTCTTCGCCTTATAGCCGGGGTGATAGACTTCGTCAACCTGACCGGTTGCAAGACCTATCTGGTTGCCGTATGAAGAGAATCCCGCGGCGGCAGTCGTCGTTATGACGCGCTGGGGAAGCTTGCCGTGCATGGTTTCGGAAATGGGCTCGTTGGGGTCGGCGCTGCCGGTTACGCGCATTGCCTGGAGCACATATGCCCTGCCCGAGAGGGGATCGCGGATGGCGCCGCCGAGGCAGGTTGCCGCACCGCCGAAGGGCTCTATCTCCGTGGGGTGGTTGTGCGTTTCATTTTTGAACATTACCGTGTACGGCTTCTTTTCGCCGTCGAGGGTAACGTCTATGTTTATGGAGCAGGCGTTTATCTCGTCCGATTCGTCGAGGTTGTTCAAAACGCCGTCTTTTTTAAGCTTTTTGGTCGCAATCGTGGCTATGTCCATCAGGCAGGGATACTTGTCCGTTCTGCCCTCGTACAGCTCGTTGAAGAGGTCGCGGTAGAGAGAAAGCGCCTCCTTTATTCTGGGGTTGTCGGTACGGAGTTCGATGTCGGCTATGCGGGTTGCAAAAGTCGTGTGCCGGCAGTGATCCGACCAATACGTATCTATTACTTTAATCTCCGTTTCGGTGGGATCGCGCTTTTCTTCGTCTCTGAAATAATCGCGGACAAACTTCAAATCGGCGACTGACATGGCGAGTCCCATCTCTCTATGGTACTCTTCCATCTCTTCGTCTGACATTGCAATAAATCCCGCAACAGGTTTTACATTGGGCGCAATGACCGCAACATAGCCGAGAGTTTTTGGCTTTTCGAGGGTGACCTCCTCGCTCTCCACGGGGTTTATCAGGTGCTTTTTTATCTCTGCAAGCTGCTCGTCGGTAACGCCCTTTACTGCGTATACATTGGCGCATTTTATGAGGGGGCGTTCCTTTTGCGTAAGAAGCTGAACGCACTGCGCGGCGCTGTCGGCGCGCTGGTCGTACTGACCCGTAAGATATGCGACGGCAAAAACCTTGTAATCCTCGCCGAAGGAGACCTCCTCAAGATAGACGTCGTCGACGGGAGGTTCGGAAAAGACGGTGGGAACAGCCGCTTTGAACTCCTCCTCCGTAATGTCGTCCACGTCGTAGCGGATGAGTTTGCGCACGTCTTCAACGTCGATTTTCAAGAGGTTCTTTATCTCTTCCTTTACCTTTTTAGCCTGTAAATTATCCTTTTTTTCAACGAATATTCTATAAATCATACAATTTACTCCGTCAAGGTCAGCCCTGTCTGTACTTTATTCCGATGTCGGTGCGGTACTGCATGTTTTTCCAATGAATGTTCTTTACTGCCGCATACGCCTTTTTTCTCGCTTCGTCTATGTCTGCGCCCTTGGAAACCACGCCGAGCACCCTGCCGCCGTTGGTTACGAGCTTGCCCTCTTTTACGGCGGTGCCAGCATGGATTATAGTGCAGTCACCGACGTCGCCTATGGTTATTGGGTCGCCCTTGTTGTAGTGCACGGGATAGCCACCCGAGGCGAGCACCACGCATACGCAGGCTCCCTCTTCCCATTCGATTTTAACGTCGGAGAGTCTGCCGTCGGTTACGGCTTCGAATATCTCCATGAGATCGGTTTTGAGCATGGGAAGAACGACCTGAGTTTCGGGATCGCCGAACCTTGAGTTGTATTCCACCACTTTCATTCCGTCGGGCGTGCGCATGAGACCGAAGTAGAGGCAACCCTTAAACGTTCTGCCCTCGGCGTTCATGGCGTTCATGGTGGGAATCATTATTTTATGCAAAACTTCCTCTTCGAGCTCTTTGCTCCAGAACGGGCAGGGTGAAAACGTACCCATGCCGCCGGTGTTGAGACCCGTGTCACCGTCGCCCGCGCGCTTGTGGTCGCAGGAAGTTATCATGGGCACAATCGTCTTTCCGTCGGTAAAGGCGAGTACGGAGACCTCTTCGCCCGGGTCGTACTTAAGCCCGCGCATACACTCCTCGACGACTACCTTTTCGCCAGCCTTGCCGAAGGCTCTGTCGAGCATGATCTCCTTTAGCCCCTCTTCCGCCTCTTTGAGCGTATTGCAGATGAGAACGCCCTTGCCGAGCGCAAGCCCGTCTGCCTTTAACACTATGGGAGCACCCTGTGAACGCACATACTCCAATGCTTCGCCGTAGTTATCGAAAGTGGCGCTCTTTGCGGTGGGAATATTATATTTTTTCATGAGCTCCTTGGCAAATGCCTTGCTCGCTTCGATTATCGCCGCGTTTTTGCGGGGTCCGAAACAGCGCTTGCCAACGCCTTCGAGCGCATCGACGATGCCTATGGCAAGAGGATCGTCGGGCGTGACGACATAATAATCTATATCGGGATGCGAAAGGGCGAAATCGACTACAGCCTGCGGGTTCATATAGTCGACGTTTACGTTTTCAGCTATCTCCGCCGTGCCTGCGTTGCCCTTCATGCAGTAGAGCTTATCCACTTTCGGGCTCTTTTTAAGGGCGAGCAGAATAGCGTGTTCCCTGCCGCCGTTGCCGATTACAAGTACGTTCATTTTTCACCTTAAAGAAAAGTAAAATTACAATTGGTTGGGGTATATGTGCGGGGCAATCAGTGTTTGAAGTGTCTGTCTCCGACGAATACCATTGCAATTCCCGCGGCATTGCAGGCGTCGACTGAGGCTTTATCCTGAATAGAGCCGCCGGGCTGGATTATTGCCGTAATGCCCGCCTTCACACACTCTTCCACGCAGTCGGGGAAAGGGAAGAAGGCGTCGGAAGCCATAACCGAACCCTTTGCCTCCTCTCCTGCATGAGCTATTGCCTGCCGGGCTGCCCAGATGCGGTTGGTCTGACCCATGCCGATACCCGTCGTTCTGCCGGGCTTTGCAATGACTATCGCGTTGGACTTGGTGTGCTTTACAACCCTCCAACCAAACATGAGGGCTTCCACTTCCTCCTCCGTGGGGGCACGCTCTGTAACTACGCCGTTTCCGTAAACCGTCCTCGTCTTTCCGGAGGTGAGAACCTTTTCATCGACCGGAGCCTTGGTCTTGAAGAGGTTCATGTCCTCGTTTCTGATGAGCGTGTTATCATACTGCTGAACAAGGAGACCGCCGTAGACCTTTTTCATGTCGAGCGCGTCATTTGATCTCGGCGCGGAGATATCGTCTATCTGAAGAAGGCGTATATTCTTTTTGCCTTCAAGTATCTTCAATGCCTCCTCGGAGTATGAGGGAGCCATAACTATTTCAATGAAAATTTTGTTGATTTCTTCTGCGGTGGCTTTATCTACTTCGCCGTTAATGGCGAGAATCCCGCCGAACACCGAAACGGGGTCGGACTGATAGGCGCGGAGATACGCCTCGTGTATGGTAGAGCCCGTTCCCACGCCGCAGGGATTGGCGTGTTTGCAAGCGACGACTGCGGGAGTGGTGCCGAATTCCTTTAAAAGTTCCAACGCGCCGTTGGCGTCGTTGATGTTGTTGTAGGAAAGTTCCTTGCCCCAGAGCTGTTTTGCGGACGACAGCGAGCCGGGTCGGATAAATTGCTCGTTATAGAAAACAGCCTGCTGCTGGGGGTTTTCGCCGTAGCGCATATCCTGCGCCTTTTCATAGGCAAAGGTTACGCTGTCGGGGAAGGTTATGCCGAGCTGTGAGGCAAGATAGTTGGAAATGAGCGAATCGTAAACGGCTGTGTGGGCGAACACCTTGTACTGGAGGTACTTCTTCGTCTCGAGTGAAACGCCGCCAGCCTTAAGTTCGGAGAGCACCTTATCGTAGTCCTTGGGGTCGACTATGACTGCGACGTCCTGATAGTTCTTTGCCGCCGCCCTTATCATGGTGGGACCACCGATATCGATATTTTCTACGCATTCGGCAAAATCCGCGCCCTTTGCAAGGGTTGCCTTGAATGGATAGAGGTTGACGCAGACAATATCTATGGTGTTTATGCCGAGCTCTTCGAGCTGCTTCATGTGCTCGGGATTGGAACGCATGGCGAGCAAGCCCGCATGCACGTTGGGGTGGAGAGTTTTGACTCTTCCGTCGAGGCACTCGGGAAAGCCCGTGATTTCGGAGATGCCTATGACCTTCAGCCCTGCCTCCTTTAAAACCTTTGCCGTGCCGCCCGTTGAAATGATTTCAAACCCGCATTCAACGAGCCCCTTGCAAAAATCGACTACGCCCGCTTTATCCGAAACGCTGACGAGCGCCCTCTTTTTCATTTCCATATATTTTTACCTCCCGCTTTTTATAGTTACTTTTCTGTCCTGTTTTATTATATTGCCGAGGCAGAGCTGCTTTACGCAGTAAGGCAGAAGCTCGTGCTCGACCTCTAAGATGCGCGCCTGCAGACTTTCGGGAGTATCATCGTCCTTTACCTCCACCGCACGCTGGGCAATTATGGCGCCGCCGTCGGGCACCTCGTTTACAAAGTGAACCGTGCACCCCGAAATTTTTGCACCGTATTCTATGACCGCGCTGTGCACCTTGAGCCCGTAGTAGCCGCTGCCGCAAAAGGCAGGGATGAGCGACGGGTGAATGTTGATAATCCTGTCCTCGAAAGTCTTTATGAAACTTTCGGGAATTATCTTGAGCCAGCCCGCGAGCACTATGTAGTCGACGCCCAGCATATTGAGATGAAAGGCGAGTTTTTTATAGAGCTCCTCGATGTCGGGGTAGCCCTTCTTCGCATACACACCGTATGGTATGCCGTGCTTTTTTGCGCGGTCTATGGCTCCGATTCCCTCCTTAGAGGCAATGAGGCATGCAATTTCGCAAAAGTGTTCCCTTTCGTTCGCGTCTATTACCGACTGAAAATCCGTGCCGCCGCCGCTGGCAAATACCGCTATGCGTTTCAAACCAGTTTTACCCCGCTGCCATTGCATGTTTTGCCGATTACGACGCACTCTTCGCCCGTAGACTCGAGCTGGGCAATAGTCGCTTCGACATCCTTTTTGGCAACGCATACAACCATGCCTATGCCCATGTTGAAAGTGTTATATGCCTGCTCCTTCTTTATGCCCGCCTTCTTTTGCATGATTTTGAAGATGGCGGGGACCTCGTAGGACCTGGTGTCTATTCTGCAGCCTATGCCCTCGGGGAAGATGCGGGGGATATTTTCGATAAATCCGCCGCCCGTTATGTGGGCGATGCCCTTTACCTTTACCTTTTCGATGAGGGCTAAAATGGAATTTACATATATCTTTGTGGGCGTTAAAAGAACGTCGATAGGTTTTGCGCCCAGTTCTTCGTCGTACTTTTCAAGCACTTCGAGGTCTTCGCCCCACAGCTTTCTGACGAGCGAGTAGCCATTGGAGTGAACGCCGCTCGACTTTATACCTATGAGCACGTCGCCCGACTTTATTTTTTTGCCGTTGATTACCTTTTTCTTATCGACGATGCCGACGGCAAAACCGGCAATATCGTACTCCCCGTCGGGATAAAAGCCGGGCATTTCGGCAGTTTCGCCGCCGATTAAAGCCGCGCCGCTCTGGCGGCAACCTTCGGCAACGCCCGAAACGACGGTGGCAACGACTTCGGGCGAGAGTTTGCCCGTGGCGAAATAGTCCAAAAAGAAGAGCGGTTTCGCGCCCTGGCAGACAATGTCGTTGACGCACATGGCGACGGCGTCTATGCCGATTGTGTCGTGCTTGTTTGCAAGAAAGGCATACTTGAGCTTGGTGCCCACGCCGTCGGTGCCCGCAACGAGGACGGGCTCCTTATATCCCTTTGAAAGCTGAAAGAAACCGCCGAACGAGCCTATGTCTCCGAGTACGCCGTCGGTGTATGTGGACTGCACATGCTCTCGCATGAGCCTTACCGCCTCGTACCCCCTCTCTACGTCGACGCCGCTGTCTTTATACGATATTGCCATTTTTATATTCTCCTGTAATTATTCAAGTTTTAATTTGTCCGCTTCGTAACCTTCGAGCGGATAGGGATACTGCCCGTTGAAACAGCCGAGGCAGAAACCCACGTTTGCCGAAGAGCACGTCTGCACAAGCTGGTCTATCGAAAGGTATCTTACACTGTCGGCGCCAAGACTCTGGCATATCTGCTCCTCGTTTTTATATGCGCCTATGAGCTGACCGTACGTCTGAATGTCTATGCCGAGGTGGCAGGGGTGCTTGATGATGGGTGAACATATTCTTATGTGAACTTCCGTCGCGCCTGCATTGCGGAGCATCTTTATAATCTTGCGCATGGTGGTGCCGCGCACGATTGAGTCGTCTATTATAATGACTCTCTTACCGGCAATGTTGGCGCGGAGGGCGTTCATCTTTACGCTTAAAGAGTTCTCCCTCTGCCTCTGGTCGGGCTGGATGAAGGTTCTGCCAACGTATCTGTTTTTGGCGAGCGCTTCAACAAACGGTATTCCGCTCTCTTCGGCATAGCCGCGTGCGGCTACGTTGGCGGAGTCGGGCACGCCGGACACAAGATCCGCCTCGACGGGATAGTACCGTGCGAGCAGCTTGCCCGCCTCCTTTCTCGCCTCGTATACGCTGCAACCGTCGAGGACGGAGTCATGACGGGCGAAATACACATACTCGAAAATACACATGCTGCTCTTTTCGGGAATGTTTTCCATCATATAGGAGTGTATTCCGCGGGAATCTATAACAACGATTTCTCCCGGTTTTACATCGCGCAGGTAATTTGCACCGACGGCGTCGAGGGCGCACGTTTCGCTGGCTACAACATAGTCGTCGACTATCGTGCCTATACAGAGCGGTCTTATTCCGTAGGGATCGCGGACAGCTATAAGCTTATCCTGAGTCATGATAACGAGCGCATACGAGCCCTTGAAGCGGGGGCACGCCCTCTTTACACCCTGCAAAATGTCGCCGTCCGACATGAAATTTATGGCGACAGCCATGACTTCGGAGTCGATGGTCGTCTGAAAAACGGCGTTTTCGGCAATCATTTCGTCGCGAAGCTGCTTTGTGTTTGTAAGGTTGCCGTTGTGGGCGAGAGCCATTTTGCCGCACTTGCCCGTAAAGACTACGGGCTGGGCATTCAAGAGCTGGCTGGCTCCCGTTGTGGAGTAGCGCACATGACCTATGGCTATATCGCCTTCGGGAAGCTTTTCAAGGTTCCCTCCCGAAAAGACGTCGGGAACAAGCCCCATTCCCTTATAGTATGTAATTTTATCTGCGTATGCAACGGCTATGCCGGCACTCTCCTGACCGCGGTGCTGAAGGGCGTACAGTCCGTAATACACCGTATAAGCCACGTCGCGGTTTTCCTGAGAATAGACGCCGAACACGCCGCATTCTTCATGGATTTCAGTCTGAAAATCGTCCATAGATTCTCCCGGAAGGTTTATTCCCTGCCCGTCCAGCAGTAGGTGCACAGTTTGCAGGGCTCGAGACCTATCGCCTCGGTGAGCCCCTCTATAGACTGGAAGTCGAGCGTTTCAAAGGCAAACTTATCGCATATCGCCTTGCGCATGGCTTTACCGCGGGCGGTTTGGGAACTGCTGTATTCTTCTAAATGGTTGATGGCGTCGTCGCCCTCGAGCTCTGCCATCGTGCGGCGGGTTATGAGCTCCATATCCCCAGACGAGCGGGAGAAGTTGAGATACTTGCAGCCGTACATTATCGGGGGACATGCCGAGCGCATGTGCACCGCCTTTGCCCCGTGCGAGTATAAAAATTCAACCGTCTCCCTGAGCTGCGTACCGCGGACGATCGAATCGTCGACGAGGAGCAACCTCTTACCCTCTATAAGTTCGTGCACGGGAATGAGCTTCATTTTGGCGACCTTGTTGCGCTCCGACTGGTTGACGGGCATGAACGAGCGCGACCATGTGGGTGTATATTTGATATAGGGACGGGCGAACGGCACCCTGCTTTTATTGGCGTAACCTATTGCATGGGGCGTTCCCGAGTCGGGCACGCCGCCGACATAGTCTATTTCGGGCAGTCCGTGGGCGGCGTCGCGCGCGGCGAGAATTTCGCCGTTGCGGCAGCGCATAACCTCGACGTTGACCCCCTCGTAGGACGAAGTGGGATAACCGTAATACGTCCAGAGGAAGGCGCAGATTCTCATCTCCTTGCGGGGTCGGGACAACTGAGTCACCCCCTCCGCCGTGATTTCGACAATCTCTGCGGGACCGAGCTCACGCAAGTCCGAATAGCCTAACTTTTTATATGCAAAATTTTCAAAGGATACGCAGAAGCCTTCGCCGCTTTTGCCGAGCTGAACGGGGAGCCTTCCCATCTTGTCGCGGGCGGCGATTATGGTGCCGCGGTCGGTGAGAATGAGAATTGACGCCGTGCCGTCTATGACTTCCTGCGCATAGCGGATACCCTCGACATAGCTGTCCCTGCTGTTTATGAGCGCTGCGACAAGCTCGTTGGTGTTGACCTGGCTGCCCGTCATGGCGTCGAAATACCCCCCGCGGGAGAGCACTCCCCTTATGAGTTCTTCGGCGTTGTTAATGACGCCTACCGTGCAGATGGCATACTTGCCGAAGCGGGAAACCATCAAGAGCGGCTGGGGATGGGTATCCGAAATGCACCCGATGGCGGCGTTGCCGTGCATGTCCGCAAGAGTGCGTTCGAACTTGGTGCGGAAGGGCGCGTTTTCTATGTTGTGAATTTCGCGCTGGAGCCCCAAAGTTTTATCGTAAGCCGCCATGCCGCCGCGCTTTGTGCCGAGGTGGGAGTGATAGTCCGTTCCGAGAAACACGTCGAAAACGGCGTCGCTCTTTTTGACCGAGCCGAAAAAACCGCCCATGAAAACTTATTCCCCTTCGGTGAGACGCTTGAAGATTTCGTTGTAGGCGTCCTCCACCCCGCCGAGGTCGCGGCGGAATCTGTCCTTGTCGAGGCTGACATGCTTGGTGGTATCCCATGTGCCCGCCTCCCAGAAACGGCAGGTATCGGGCGAAATTTCGTCGGCAAGCACTATCTGACCGTGGAAACGACCGAACTCGAGCTTGAAGTCGATGAGATCGATGTTGAGGTGTTTGAAGAACTCCTTCATAATATCGTTGACCATGAACGCCATCTTTTTGATGGTTTCGATCTCCTCCTTGGTTGCAAGGTTTAAAGCGAGCGCATGGTAGCTGTTTATAAGAGGGTCGCCGAGTTCGTCGTTTTTATAGGAAAACTCTATAGTGGGAGCCGAGAAAGGGGTTCCTTCGGGCACGCCGTATTTTTTTGAAAAGCTCCCTGCGGCAACGTTTCTTATTATAACTTCGAGGGGAACTATCTGCACCTTTTTAACAACAGTGTTTCTGTCGTCTATTTCCTCAACGAAGTGGGTGGGCACGCCCTTCTTTTCGAGCATAGCCATCATCATGTTGGTCATCTTGTTGTTGATGACGCCCTTGCCGGAGATGGTGCCCTTTTTGAGACCGTTGAACGCCGTTGCGTCGTCCTTATAGGAGACGATGACGTAGTCGGGATTTTCGGTTGCGTATACCTTTTTTGCCTTGCCTTCGTAGAGCTGTTCTTTCTTTTCCATAGATATTATGAAATCTCCTTAAGATTAATTTTTGATTAAAAGCAATATACCCGCAGGCGCACTGCGGGTATGACAGCATTATAAATCCTTTAATTCCTGCTGAAGAACGCAGTCGTCGTCGTTGATTTTTTTACGCATTTTCTCCTTATACTCAGAGAGCGCCGCGGCGATTGCGGGATATTTTATAGCCAAAATCTGCGCGGCAAGAAGCCCCGCGTTTTCGCCGCCGTTTACTCCGACGGTGGCAACAGGTATGCCCGAGGGCATCTGAACGATGGAGAGGAGCGAGTCGAGCCCGCCCATCATGTCCGTCTTTACGGGCAGACCTATGACGGGAAGAGTCGTGTATGCCGCAATTACTCCGCCGAGGTGGGCGGCCTTGCCCGCGGCGCAGATTATAACTTCGATTCCGTTGTCCTTGGCGGCAGCGGCGAATTCGTGCGCCTCGGCAGGCGTTCTGTGCGCGGAAATTACCCTTACCTCCGTTTCGACGCCCATATTTTTAAGAGCCGCGACGGCGGGCTTTACAACGGGAAAATCCGACTTGGACCCCATTAAAATGGCTGCTTTAGGCATAATTTTCTCCTGTAATATTGCACATACTTGAAGTATGCTGCTTGTTTATATTATTTTTACCGTTTACATTATAGCGATAAACTTCTACTCGGTAATGCTGCTTTCCTCCCAGCGCAACGAGTATCTTGCAGACGAAAGCAAACTGAACAGCGGCGACGGAAAACTCATTCTTGCCGCCCTGCTCGGCGGAGCGCTGGGCATTTACATTGCCATGTTCATAATGCGGTTCAAGCTGAAAAACCTGCTGTTTATGATACTCATGCCCGTAATAGGCGCGCTGAATGTATGGTTTATCGTGCTTGCGTACCGCTCCGGCTTTACCTTTATAAGAGTGTAACGCTATATTTTAAGGTGACAAGAAAATTATAACACAACATACGGTAAAAAGAAAAATGTTTGAGGCAAGTTTTTTGCAAAATTGCCGACAAAATTTTTACAAAAGCCGACCCAAAAGGTTGACAAAATAAATTGCGGCGCCGCCGCGGACATACAGTTACCGCGTAAGGCGCCGTAAAATTTTTTGCGTCATGATATGAAAAGGTTTATAAGTTGCCCCCTTAAAGGGGTATGCTCACCGAATTTTCCGCCGTGCGTATTCGGGCTGTCGAAAATAATTTTCCCGCGGGAGAGCACTATTATTCTGTCCGAAAGGCAGAGAGCCTCGTCGATATCGTGAGTGACGAAAATCGCCGTTCTGCCGTCGCGGGAGCGCACCTCGCCGAAAGCGTTCATCATATCGATTTTGAGCCGCAGATCGAGGGAGGAAAAGGGCTCGTCCATTAAAACCAAGTCGCTTTCAAATAGGAAGGCGCGGGCGATAGCCGCCCTCTGTGCCTGACCGCCCGATAAAGTTTTAGGGTAGCTGTTTGCCTTGCCGGAGAGTTTGACCCTTTCAAGCATGGCGTTAATTTTTTCTTCGTCGCCGCATACAAGTCGGAGGTTTTTGAAAACGGTGAGATTGGGCACGAGGCGGGGCTCCTGAAAGATATACGAGCACCTGACAGCCGGCACCTCACCTTCATAGTCGGTAAGACCTGCGATTACGTTTAAAAGAGTGCTCTTGCCCGCGCCGCTTTCGCCGAGAATGCAGGTGACTTTGCCCTCCTCAATATCGAGATTGAAGCCGTTGAACACCTTCAAAGAGGAATAGCTCTTGCAGAGATTTTTTATAATCATGCCTCCCCTCCTTTGACAGCCCAGCGATCGGTTATGCAGGTGAGGTATGAGCACGCCCACTCCAACAGTCCGCCCGCGATGAGCATGCTTATCGTAAGCGCAAACATCTGTGCCGTATTCAAAAAGAGGTTAGCCTCGTTTATCAGTCCGCCGATTGCGCGGAAGGTACTTGCGAGCACCTCCGCCGAAATGACGACTTTAAGGGAGAGCGAAATATTCGCCCCCGTTTGGGAGAGTATTGAAGGCAGCATCTGCGGCAGGCATACTTTAAAAACCCTGTCGCGCACGGGAAGATTGTAAACCTTTGCCATTTGGAGAAGTTTTCCGTCAATGCCGTCGAACGCCGCCATGAACTGCGCGTACATTAAAGGGCAAAGGGTGAGCGAGGAGACGATTACGGGCACGACCGAACGCGTCGACCAGATCAAGAGCATGAGCGTGACCGCCATTACGGGCAACGTTCTTATTACGGCGACCAAGGGCTTTATAAAGGCGCGGACGCGCACGTTGGAAGCGGAGAGCGCGGCGAGAGCCGCCGCAATTACACAGGAGACAAGCCACGCCCCGAGACTGCGCAAAAGGGTCCAGCCGAACGCCGTCCAGAAGCTTAAAGCTCCTTCGCCGAAGAGAAGGGAGAAAAGTTCGGAAACGGTTTCGCCGACTGAGGGAATGACATACGGGTTATCCACGCATACGGAGGCTATGAACCATGCAAGCCACATTGCGGCGACGGCAGACAGCGAAATTATGAAGTTTGTAAATTTAAGAGAAATTTTTTTCACTTGGTAAAACCATCAACCGTTGTAAAAGAACGAGTCGGCAAGGGTGAGCGAAGTATTGTTGACGGCGTTGTACTTCTGAATGAATTCAAGCACTCCTGAGCGGGAATCCGAAGCGGAGACAAAACTTACGGCGCAGCGCGATATCGTGTCGGCTTTGAGGTTGCCCGAAGTGAGAGTATTCGCGCCGCCGTTTGCATTTACGGCGGAAATAATCGCATCTATTGAGGCTTCGCC
>CALVMP010000041.1 GCA_944346655.1 uncultured Clostridia bacterium | reverse complement strand
ATCTCCACACAGGAAGGCAAGCAGCGGCTGATTGACGGCTTTGTAAACAGTATTTACCTGTACGACGACCATTTTGTCATTACATACAATTACAAAGGCCAGAGCAAAACGGTAACGTTTGAAGAACTGAATAGTTCGCCTTTAACTTCAAAGGGGTCACCAAACAACATAAAATCCACCACGTTTCCATTAGGAAACGTGGTGGATTTTATCGTATATTTCAAAAATAAAAAAAGCAGCTTGTTCTTCGCATTGAAGTGAGGCTGCTTTTTATTATAAAGCAGGACGCGCACCGTGAGGTGCGCGTCCTTCAGAGAGAATATGAAAAAAGTTAAGTGTGGGTATTGCAAAAAGCTTAGCTTTAATTTGTAGCTTTATTATAATAAGCCTTTGTGTAGTTTGTATGAAAGAAAAATGATATTTTGATATTAATTGAATCTTTCAAAAATGCTTTCGGCAGTGCGGATTCCGTCAGCCGCGGAGGATGTTATTCCGCCGGAATAGCCGCTGCCCTCGCCGCAGGGATAGAGGTTTTTCATACTTACACTCTGTAGTAAGGAATTCCTTAAAATTCTTACGGGGGACGAAAAACGTGTTTCAACACCCGTCAGAACGGCGTGGGGTGAGGCAAAGCCCTTCAACCTCCTGTCCATATCGGGGACTGCAGCCTTTAAAGCCTCCACCACTATTTTTGGAAGCACTTGGTTTATGGGGGCGCACCTTACCCCGACAGCGTAAGTTGGCGTGACTTCACCGAACGAGCCGGAGCATTTATCGTTTGCAAAATCGCCGTAGGTTATTGCGGGCGCCATATAGTTGCCGCCGCCTGCCTCAAACGCCCTCCTTTCGATTTCGCGCTGAAAGCGCATGCCTGCAAAGAGATCGTCCGAGCCGAAGTCCTCCCGCCTCAACTGAACCATGAGGGCGGAATTGGAATTGACTCCGTCGCGGGCGTAGAGCGACATGCCGTTTACGACAACGCCTCCCTCTTCGCTGGCGGCGGGAATGACTACGCCGCCCGGGCACATGCAGAAGGTGAAAACCGTGCGTTCATGCGCATGTGAGACGAGTTTGTAATCTGCCGCGGGAAGATTTACATAATTTTTGCCGTACTGGGCAAAGCCTATCTGACTTGCAAGGTGCTCTATTCTCACACCTACGGCAAAATCGCGCGATTGCATTGCTACTCCGCTTGCATGGAGCATTTTGAACGTATCGCGGGCGGAGTGACCTATGGCGAACACCGCGCAGTCGCATAAAATTTCGCTCTCTTCACCCGTGCGGGTATTTTTTATTTTAAGCCCCGTAAGGGTTCCGTCCTCAACCTTCAGCCCGTCGACGCGGGTATCGAACAGAAATTCCCCGCCGTGCGAAATTATGTGGCTGCGCATTGCGCGGAGGATATTGTACAGATTGTCGCTGCCGACGTGGGGTTTGTTAAGATAGAGAATTTCTCCGGGCGCACCGAATTTTACGAAATATTCAAGCACGTCGCGGTTGAACCCGTCGCGCGTCTGGGTGTTGAGCTTGCCGTCCGAAAAAGTTCCCGCACCCCCTTCGCCGAACTGTATATTGCTTTCGGGGTCGAGGATATGACTGCCGTTGAAAAGCTCGCAGGATTTTTTTCTGTCCTCAACGGGTTTGCCGCGCTCGATTATCACAGGCTTGAAGCCGTGGTCGATAAGCCGCAATGCGCACATGAGCCCCGAGGGACCGCTGCCGACTATGGCAATTTTAGGATTGCCGCGTACTTTTTTGTATTCGGGACGGGGTTCCGCCTCTTCAGTCTTTGAAAAGGCTATGGAGTACACCCAGAATATATTGCTCTTGGCGCGGGCGTCGAGAGATTTTTTTATGATTTTGAAGTACTTTACGGGTGCTCCGAGCTTGCGGGCGGCAAGTTTTAAAAGGTCGCTTTCGGGGCGCGTTATGGGCAGTTTTACATTGTCGAGCCGTTTTATCATAACCCCTCCGCTATGCTTTGCGCGGCGCGGACGCCGCTTGCAAACGCCCACAGAAGATTGTAGCCGCCGCAGTCGCCGTCGACATCGACATACTCGCCGATAAGATAGAGACCGTTGACGAGTTTGCTCTGCATATCTTCGCCGATGTCCGAGCAGTCTATGCCGCCGTGCGTGACCTGGGCGTAGTCAAACCCGAGCGTGCCCGTGACAGGAAGGGTGAAGTTTTTAAGCGTATTTACGATGGCTTGTATGTTCTGACCGCTCCTCTTTATAATCGCCCTGCCGATTTGATTATGGAGAGTACCCGAGAGAAGCTCGGAGACAGGATAGCCGAGGGCAAGTTTTTTTTCAATATCCGCCAAAATTTCCTCCCTTGAAATGCCGGGCAGAAACTCCAAAGACAGGGTTATATTTTTGCGGTCTGCAACGAGCGAAGAAATTTTAAAAATTGCGTTGCCGGACACGCCGTAGTCGGTGAAGATGACGTCGCCGCGGGCTGTACCGAGGGGAATTTTGCCTTCGTATGCCGTGACGGCGCAGTCGGCGCGGATTCCCTTTAAAGTTTTTGTATGCGTCGTGTCGGTTTTAAGCTGAACGAGGGACGGACTGAGTGGCGTGAGTTTGTGCCCCAGACTCTGCGCAAGATTATAGGAAGAACCGTCGGTACCGAACTGCTTTTGCGCCTTTCCCCCGCAGGCGAGCACAACTTTTTTCGCCTCGAATACCAGCCCGTCGGAGAGAGTGAGAACAAAGCCCCTCTTTACGGAAGTTACGCGGGCGGGATTGACAAAATGCGCCCCGAACGAATTGAGTTCGCGAAGCAAACTGTCAGCGAGAGCCGAAGCCTGCCTGCCCGAGGGATATATCCTGCCCTCGCTATCCTCGGTGAAGATACAGTTGAAGAGCGCAAACGGCAGTTTATAATTTCGGGCTATGATCTTATCGGCGAGAGCCGCCCCGCCGCCGTGATAATTTTGGGGCGAAAGACGGGAGTTTGATACATTCCCCTGTCCGTTGCCTGTTGCCGCGAGTTTTTTGCCAAGGCGCTCGCATGAATCTATTACGACGACGGAAATATTTTTATTTTTTCGTTTTAAAGCGAGAGCGCAGGCAAGCCCGGAGGCTCCTCCGCCGACAATCGCAACGTCATATTTTTGCATGCCTTCATTTTATAATACGAAGGCGGAGTTTGTCAACCGCTTACCTTGTCGAGCAGCTCCGTAAATGCCTTGAGATGCAATTTTTCATCCTCCAGTATGCGGGCGATAATTGCTTTCACCTTATCGTTTCTCAGCCTGTCAAGCATGCGGACATAGCTCATTACGGCATGGCGCTCTGCAAGAATATCGTCCTCAATCATATTTTTGAGAGAGCGCGAGTAACTTACGAATTTTGCCGAATAGAAGTTAAACGCGGCAGGCGGACATGCCGTATAGACGGGCTGGGCGCCGAGGGCGAGAATTGTTTTGCCGAGCAGTTTTAAGTGAATCATTTCAGCCACGGCAATGCCGTCTATTATTTCGGCATACTCTGAAAATCCCTTGCCGTCAAAATTAATTGCATGATAGTTATACTGCAAAATAGCATTGAGTTCCCCCGTCGACGAGGCGTATGCGGGAGAGATTATGCGGAGAGCCCTGCAATCGGGGCATATTCCTTCGGTCGTAGGATAGGGTGCATCGACAATTAAAGGTTTTGACATAACAAAAGCGCTCCTTGAAAATATGACTTTAATATCAAAATATTCAAAGAGCGCTTTATTTTGTGTTAGCGTAAATTTTCTGACATGACAGATAGTTAAACGTTTAGAATTTTCTTTAAGAACTGACCGGTGTAGCTTGCGGGGTTCTGGGCGACCTCTTCGGGAGAGCCTGTGGCAATAACCGTGCCGCCGCCGTCGCCGCCCTCGGGACCGAGGTCGATTATATAGTCGGCGGTCTTTATGACATCCAGGTTGTGCTCGATTACAAGCACGGTGTTCCCCCCTTCGCGGAGACGGGCGAGAATTTTTACGAGTTTATCCACGTCGTAGCTATGCAGACCCGTAGTGGGTTCGTCGAGAATATAGAAGGTTTTGCCCGTCGAGCGCTTGGAAAGCTCGGTGGCAAGCTTTACCCTCTGCGCTTCGCCGCCCGAGAGGGTGGTCGAGCTCTGACCGAGTTTGATATAGCCCAAGCCGACGTCGCAGAGCGTTTGTATTTTATTATGAATTGCAGTTATGGGCGCAAAGAACTCAGCCGCCTCCTCGCACGTCATGTCGAGCACGTCGGCAATGGATTTGCCCTTGTACTTGACCTCGAGCGTTTCGCGGTTGTACCTCTTACCCCCGCACACCTCGCAGGGGACAAAGATATCGGGCAAAAAGTGCATGGCTATCTGCAAAATGCCGTCGCCCTGGCAGTGTTCGCACCTGCCGCCAGCCACGTTGAAGGAGAACCTGCCCGACTTGTACCCCCTCTCCTTTGCGTCGGGAGTGGCTGCAAACAGGTCGCGGATGGGCTGGAACACGCCCGTGTAGGTTGCGGGGTTTGAGCGGGGCGTTCTGCCTATTGGCTGCTGGTCGATGGCTATTACCTTGTCGAAGTACTCGAGCCCTTCGAAATAGTCGGCGTCGCCCAGCTTCTGACGGGCACCGTTTAGCTTGTTTGCAAGGTAGGGATAGACTATTTCGTTTACAAAGGACGACTTGCCGCTGCCCGAAACGCCCGTAACCGCCGTAATCAGCCCCGCAGGCACGGAGATTGTTATATTTTTTAAGTTGTTCTGCCTGCACCCGTGCACCCTCAGCCAACGCCCGTCGGGCTGTTTCCTGAACGCGGGCACGTCTATCTTTCTTCTTCCCGCGAGATAGTCGCCCGTTATGGAGCGTGGCTCGTTCATAATGTCCTGCTGGGTTCCGCAGGCAACCACCTCTCCGCCGTGAACGCCCGCCTTCGGACCGATATCCACAATATAATCGGCGGCGCGTATGGTGTCCTCGTCGTGCTCGACAACAATCAAAGTGTTGCCTATGTCGCGCAGTCCCTCGAGGGAGTGCAGAAGTTTTTCGTTGTCGCGCTGGTGGAGACCTATGGAGGGCTCGTCGAGAATGTACAGTACGCCCGTGAGTGCGCTGCCTATCTGCGTTGCAAGCCTTATGCGCTGGCTCTCGCCGCCCGAAAGGGTTGCCGCACTGCGAGACAGGGTGAGATAGCCCAAGCCCACGTCCTCTAAAAAGTTGATGCGGTTGTCTATCTCCTTTATGATACTGTCGGCAATCATGTGTTCGGTGGGGGTGAAGAAGGAAAAGTCGGAAAACTTTTTTAAATCGTCCACAGACATATCGCAGACTTCGGCGATATTTTTACCCCCCACAGTGACGGCGAGCGCCTCCTTCTTAAGCCTCTTGCCGTGACAGCAGGGGCATTCGGAGGTACGCATATAGCGCTCTATGTCCCACTTTACGCTCTCGGACTGGGTCTGGTTGTACCTGCGCTGAAGATTGGCCGCAAAGCCCTCCCACGCCGTGCGGTAGCTGCCCGAAAAACGGTAGGCATTGTAGTCCATGTCAATCTTTTCGCCGTTGTTGCCCCACATGAGCATGTCGTATATGCCCTCGGGAAGATCCTCGACGGGCACGTCTAAAGAGAATCCGTAGACCTTGGAAAGCGACTTCAGATGCATTTGGGTCATGGTGGAACTATCGAGGTTCCAGCCGCTTATCTTGATTGCGCCCTCGCGGAGAGTCTTTGTCTTGTCTGGACAGATGAGGTCGGGGTCTATCGACTGTGTGAAGCCCAATCCCGAGCACTCGGGGCAGGCGCCCCAGGGGGTGTTGAAGGAGAAGAGACGGGGCTCTATCTCCTCGATCGATATGCCGCAGTCGGGGCAGGCATACTTTGAGGAATAGAGCTCCTCCTTATCGTCGCAGTCGATGACCACGAGTCCGTCGGCAAGGCGGAGGGCGTTTTCAAGGCTGTCGGTAAGCCGCTTTAAAATGCCGTCCTTGATTACAAGCCTGTCGACTATTACCGAGATATTGTGCCTGATATTCTTTTCGAGGTGAATCTCCTCCTGAAGGTCGTAGATTATGCCGTCGATTTTCACCCTGCCGTAGCCGCTCTTTTTGTATGAGGCGAGCTCTTTTACATATTCGCCCTTTTTACCGCGGACGACGGGGGCTTCCACCATTATCTTGCTGCCCGCAGGCATGAGCATCACGCGGTCGGCGATTTCATCCACCGACTGGCGGCGTATCTCCCTGCCGCACTTGGGGCAGTGGGGAACGCCCACCCTTGCAAACAGCAGACGGAAATAATCGTAAATTTCAGTGACAGTGCCGACTGTCGAGCGCGGGTTACGGGAGGTCGTCTTCTGGTCTATGGATATTGCGGGGGAAAGACCGTCTATGGATTCGACGTCGGGCTTTTCCATCTGCCCCAGGAACTGGCGGGCGTAGGAGGATAAACTTTCGATATACCTCCTCTGCCCCTCTGCAAATATTGTGTCGAACGCAAGAGTAGACTTGCCGCTGCCCGAAACGCCCGTAAACACCGTGAGCGTGTTGCGGGGAATGTGAACGTCGATATTTTTTAAATTATTTTCCTTTGCGCCTTTAACGTAAATTTCTTCTTTCATTTTTTACCTGATTGTACCTATGTACGCCACCGACATGAGCGGATATTTTAAATAACCGCCGTCGGAAAAACGTTTGAAAACATCTTTTATTCTGCGTATGTATTCGTCGTAATTCGCATTGCCCGCGACGGGAGCATACGACGACGATAAATTTCTCTTCACAAAAGTATCTTCATCCATGATAAGGTCGTTTGCAAAGCTTTTAGTATCGTATTTTCCGCCGAAGAAATCGGAAATTTTCTGTGTGGTTATGCCTCCCTGGAACCCTTTGAATTCCGGGCAAAGCTCCCTGTTAACCTCGGCGACGGCGCCGTGCAGATAATCTTCTGTGCGCATGTTGTATGCAAGCACAATGTATTTGCCGTACAGAATGCGCCTGCACTCCCTCATAAAAGCAACGCCGTCGAACCAATGAAACGCCTGTGCGGCAGTGACGGCGTACACGGACGAGGATTGAAGATTGGTACAGGAAGAGTCCCCGCGGACTGATATAAAATTTTTGTCGGCACCGAGAACTTTTTCGGCATGCATACGCATTTCATCGTTGGGTTCGACCGCATATACCCTGTTGCCGCGGCGCAAAAGTCCCTCGCTGAATATGCCGGTACCCGAACCGATATCGGCAATCTCCCTGCCGGAGAACCCGTAATCGTTGGCAAGTATATCAGGAATAATACGGTCTTGCGGCAGAATAAACAGCCGACCGACCGCTGAATTTTTCAGTATTTTCCATTTTAACCCTGTTTTTTCGGCAAATTTTTCCCTGCGCTCATCATTTTCTTTTTGAGCCGTGAAATTGTATCGCGTATTTCAATTGCCCTTTCGAAGTCAAGCTGGGCTGAAGCCACCTTCATGAGCGCCTTGAGCTTTTCTATCTCCGCGGGGATATCCTGAAGCTTTATATCCTCCCCGTCCCTCTTCTTCGTGGTTATGCCGAGGTCAATCTTTACTTCCTTTATTATAGTTTTCGGTGTAATGCCGTGTTCCTTGTTGTATGCATCCTGAATGGCGCGGCGGCGGTTGGTTTCGTCTATCGCCCTCTTCATGCTGCCCGTCATTTCGTCGGCGTACATAATTACCCTGCCCTCGGCGTTTCGCGCCGCCCTGCCGATTGTCTGAACGAGGGAGGTTTCGCTCCTTAAAAAGCCCTCCTTGTCGGCGTCGAGTATGGCGACGAGCTTTACCTCGGGCAGGTCGAGCCCCTCGCGGAGAAGGTTGATGCCGCAGAGCACATCGAACTCGCCCGAGCGCAGACCGTTTATTATGTCTATGCGCTCGAGGGCGTCTATGTCCGAGTGCATGTATCTGACCTTTAAACCGTTCTCCTTCAGGTAGTCGGTGAGGCTTTCAGCCATGCGCTTGGTCATCGTGGTGACGAGCACTCTGCCGCCGCCCTTTATAACACCCTTTATCTCGCCGAGAAGGTCGTCTATCTGACCCTTTGTGGGGCGGACCTCCACGGGGGGATCAAGAAGCCCCGTGGGACGGATGAGCTGTTCGACCACCTGCCCCGCCTGTCCGAGTTCATAGGGCGCGGGCGTTGCCGAAACGCAGATGAGCTGGGGCACGCGGGCGTCGAATTCTTCAAACGTGAGCGGTCTGTTGTCGTATGCCGACTTTAAACGGAACCCGTAATTGACGAGGTTTTCCTTGCGCGAGCGGTCGCCGTGGTACATGGCGCGTATCTGCGGGATAGTCATGTGGCTTTCGTCGATAAAGACGAGAAAATTGTTTTTGGGGAAGTAGTCCAAAAGGGTAAACGACGGCTCGCCCGGGCTGCGCCCGTCGAAGTAGCGCGAATAATTTTCGACTCCCGAACAGTAACCTATCTCCCTCATCATCTCAAGGTCGTAGGTTGTGCGCTGTTCGAGCCTCTGCGCCTCTAAAAGCTTGCCTTCGTCGCGGAACGCCTTGACCTCGTCATTCATGTCGCGCTCTATCATTGAGAGTGCCGACTGCATCTTATCGCTGCCGACGGCGTACTGGCTGGCGGGGAAGATTAAAACGTGCTTGAGCTCGGAAATTATCGTGCCCGTGAGCGCCTCCTCTTCACATATTCTGTCGATTTCGTCGCCGAAAAATTCAACGCGGATTGCCACATCGGAGTTGGATGCGGGAAAAATTTCGACTATGTCGCCGCGCACGCGGAAGGAGGAGCGCTGGAAGTCGATATCCCTGCGCTGATACTGAATTTCAACCAGGCGCCTTAAGAGCGCGTCCCTCTCCATCTCCATTCCGGGTCGGAGGGAAACGGCGAGGCGGAAATACTCCTCGGGTGCGCCTAGACCGTATATGCACGAGACGGAAGCGACGACTATCACGTCCTCCCTCTCGCCGAGCGAACTCGTGGCGGAGTTGCGGAGCTTGTCTATTTCGTCGTTCAAGCTCATGTCCTTTTCGATATACGTATCGGTCGAGGGGATGTAGCTTTCGGGCTGATAGTAGTCGTAGTACGAGACAAAGTACTCCACCCTGTTTTCGGGGAAGAATTCCTTGAACTCGTTGCAGAGCTGCGCGGCGAGCGTTTTGTTGTGGGCGATGACGAGCGCGGGGCGGTTGACTGCGGCAATTACGTTTGCCATGGTGAACGTTTTGCCCGAGCCAGTTACGCCGACGAGTACCTGCGTGCGTATGCCGTCGAGCACTCCCTCCGTAAGCTGAGCTATTGCCTGCGGCTGGTCGCCCGTGGGTTTGAATTTTGAGTGTAGTTTGAATTGCATATATTTTGAACAAAAGTTTTTTCAGATATTATACAACGGCGGACAACTTTTGTCAATCGCGGGAGCTGCCGGAGAGCAAATCTTTTATGACCTCGCCGGCCATAATTATTCCCGCGACAGACGGCACGAAGGAGCAGCTTGAAGGAGCCGGTCTGCCCGAATCTCTTTTATCCGCCTCCCCGAGCGTCTGCGAGGGAAGCTCGCGCGAGTAGACAACCTTCAAAGACCTTACGCCCGCCCTTTTGAGCTGTGTGCGCATGGCTCTGGCGAGGGGGCAGACAGAGGTTTTGTATATGTCGGCGACCTCGAAGCGCGCGGGGTCGAGCTTGTTGCCCGTGCCCATGCAGGAGATAATTTTTGTGCCTGCCTCCTGTGCGCGGAGGGCGAGGGAGACCTTCGCCGTTACCGTATCTATGGCGTCGACTATATAGTCGTACTTTGAAAAGTCGAAGAGGTCCGCACAGCCGTCGGTGTAAAACAGATTATAGGTATTGACCTCCGCCGCGGGATTTATATCGAGCACCCTCTCCCTCGCAACATCCGTCTTGTTTCTGCCCACAGTCGAGCGCAGGGCGAGAATCTGGCGGTTTATATTGGTTACGTCGACTACGTCGCCGTCTATAAGGTCAAAGCGACCTATGCCGCCGCGGGCGAGAGATTCGAGGCAGTGCCCTCCCACTCCGCCCAAGCCGAAGAGGGCGACGCGGCAGGAGCCCAGTTTTTCTATTGCCTGCTCGCCGAAGAGGTTTGCCGTTCGCGAAAATGCCTTGTCCATGCAACAATTATATCACCATTTTACGGCTATGGCAAACTTTAAAGGGAGTATATGCGGACGGGCACCCCGCAAAAAACATTTTTTAAAAAAGGTTCGTTGCCGCCTCCGGCCACAAACAAAGCCGCCCCGAAGGACGGCATTTTGATATAAATTTAATTTGCGGGCGTGGAGGAAACTTCGGGAAAATCCACATAGAATGTAGAGCCTTCACCAATCTTTGAATTGACGCCGAAGTCAAAGCTGTGCGCCTGAAGAATAATTTTTACAATATTGAGCCCCAGTCCCGTGCCCTTTACGGGGCGGGCATGGGCGTCCTTGGAGCGGTAGTACCTGTCCCAGATGTGCTCCTTCTCCTCCTCGGAGATGCCCTTGCCGGTATCGCGCACGGCAAACTTTATTCTGCCCTCCTCGGGGCAATCCTTCAAGGATACGTATACGCACTTATCCTCGCCTGTGTAGTTGACGGCGTTGGAGATAAGATTGTAGATGACCTGATATATCTTTTCCTCGTCGGCGAGAGTGTAGAGGTTTGGGTCGATATCGACAAAGAACTTATAGCCCGAGGTCTCCTGAAGATAGTCAAATTTGTTCATTATGCCGTAGAGGAACTCTGTGAGGTTGAATACCTTTTTGTTGAGTTCCGAAAGTCCTGCGCTGACCTTGGAGGCGTTCAATATATCGTTGACAAGCCCTGTCAGTCTGTCGGCTTCGTCGATTATTACCTGAAGATGCTTTTCCCGCTTGACGGGGTCGTCACCGGAGATCTCCTTTACCATGGAGGCGTAAGCCTTTATCATGGTGAGGGGCGTACGCAGGTCGTGCGAGACGTTGGCGAGAAGTTCCTTCTGGAAGTCGTCGCTCTTTTTAATCTCATCCTTGGCGTAGTTTAAACTTTCGGAGAGCTGGGCGATTTCCTCGAACTCGGCGGAGGCGAACTGCACGCTGTAATCGCCCTTCGCCATGCGCATTGCCGTGCCCGATATGTCGCGTATGGGACGGGAAATACGCTGGGCGAGAATATAGGAAATAATAAAGGCTATGACTATGGCGACGACGGCGATTATTACGATATACAGCTGCATGCTGCGCACGGACTCCATCATGATAAACATGGGATAGCGCACGAGCAGATAGCACTGCTGGTTGTTGAAGGTTATGCAGGAGACGTAGTTGAGCATCGACTCGGAGGAATAAATCAAAGCTTTTCTTTCCGTCCAGCCGTTTATTGAAGAATTGAGTTCGCCGAATACCGACTGCCAGTCGTCGGAGGGTTCGTTGGTATAGATGAGCGAAGCTCCGTCTATCGTGAGCAATACGATGTCGACGCCCTCTGTGAAGGCGTAGCGGTTCATCTCTCCCCCCACTTCGCCCGTGAAGCCCGAGGTTTTTCCGTCGACAAACAGGGTAAGACCCGTGCCGATTGTCGAAATGCGTTCACGGGCCTGAGTGGAGTAGGCGCTGCTTAAGATGCCGAAGCACACTATTGCTACAACAGTGATGACGAGTATGGTAAAGATTGCAAAATACCGCCAGAGCAACACCTGCATGCTCTTTATTTTGTGCAAGGGCAGTTTATGCTTCAAATTTGTAACCGAGTCCCCTTAATGTGACGATAAATTTGCGGTACTGCTTTAAGTTGGCGCGGAGCATCTTTATATGGGTATCCACCGTTCTGTCGTCGCCGTAGAAGTCGAAGCCCCACACGTCGTATAAAAGCTTTTCGCGCGTGAGCGCAATACCTTTGTTCTTGATAAAGTAGAATAAAATTTCGTATTCCTTGGGGGTGAGCTCAGCCTTTTCGCCGTCGACGTAGACGTTCCTGCCCACCATGTCGACGGTGAGCCCTTCAAACTTGTATACATCGCGCGAGGCTTCCTCCGCAGCGGCGGAGCGGCGCTTGGTGACGGCGTTTATGCGAGCCATAACCTCCTTGGGAGAAAAGGGCTTTGTGACATAGTCGTCGACGCCGATTTCGAAGCCGAAGAGCTTGTCGTACTCCTCCCCCCTCGCCGAGAGCATAATGACGGGGACGTCCTTTATCTTTTTGATTTCCTTGACGGCGGAGAAGCCGTCGAGCTTGGGCATCATAACGTCCATGAGCACGATGTCGTAGTCGTTGTCGCGGCACAGCCTTACCGCCTCCATGCCGTCGGCTGCCTCGTACGCCTCGTTGCCTTCAAACTCGACATACTCCTTTAATACGTTGCGGATCATCTCTTCATCGTCGACAATCAGTACTTTCATTGGATTTTCCCCTCGCTTTTGCAATTTATTTACAATATAATTATAAACAATTTTGTGTAAACGTAAATAGCCCGGCATGAAATATTTGTGAAAGTTTAAATTTTTTTATAAATTTTTTGCCGGCAGCGCTTGACAACGGCAAAAAACGGGGCTATAATACAGATACAAACAAACGTTTTTATATGGCGCAAACGGGTTTAAAGCGCACGGGAAGCGTTTGGCGGCGGGCGGCAATCGGGTTTTTAAGCCGCGCGGCGCAAGGCAAAAGAGGATAGACGTTATGTTGGACGCAGAAAGACTTGAAATACTCACAGAAAGCGCAAAATATGACGTATCCTGCTCCTCGTCCGGTTCTAAACGGGTGAACAGGGACGGGGGAATCGGAAATGCTTCCGTCGGGGGAATATGCCACTCCTTTACCCCTGACGGAAGATGTATTTCCCTTTTGAAGCTGCTTTTGAGCAACGACTGCATTTACGACTGCGAATACTGCCCCAACAGGGCGAGCGCCGACGTGAGGCGGGCAACGGTCACTCCGGAGGAAGTCTGCGAGCTGACCATTAATTTTTATAAGAGAAATTACATAGAGGGTCTCTTCCTCTCCTCGGCGGTGTTCGGAAATCCCAATAAGACAATGGAACTTCTTGTGCGCACCGTCGAGTTGTTGAGAAAAGAGTACAACTTTAACGGATACATTCATTTAAAGGGCATACCGTACGCTGACGAGGCGCTGTGCATGAGGGCGGCGAAACTTGTGGACAGAATGAGCTACAACATAGAGTTGCCGAGCGAGAAGTCGCTGAAACTCCTGGCGCCGCAAAAGACCAAGGAGAGCCTGCTCGCGCCCATGAAAACCCTGCGCGACGCCGCCATATACGACAGAGAAAACAGGGTAAAGAGAGCCGAAAGGGCGATTCCCGCAGGGCAGACGACGCAGATGATTATAGGCGCCTCGCCCGAGAGCGACGGGGCAATTTTAAAGCTTACGCAGGCGCTTTACAGGCAGATGGGGTTAAAGCGCGTGTACTACTCCTCATACATTCCCGTAGTTAAAAGCACAAAGCTTCCCGACAAGGCGGCGGGGCTTTTGCGGGAGCACAGACTGTACCAGGCGGACTGGCTGCTTCGCTTTTACGGCTTCGACGTTGAGGAGCTGTGCGGCGAGGGCGAAAACCTGAGCGCGGAGTACGACCCCAAGTGCGCGTGGGCGCTGAAGAATTTGCACCTCTTCCCCATAGAGATCAACAGAGCTCCGCTTGATATGCTGCTGCGCGTGCCCGGCATAGGGGCGCGGAGCGCATACAGAATTATGGAGGCGAGAAAATTTGCCCGCCTTGACTTTGAAAATTTAAAAAAAATGCGCATAATACTTAAGAGGGCAAAGCATTTTATTACGTGCAACGGCAAGTTTTACGGCGCCGACGGCGAAAGCACGATAAGAGCTTCGCTTATGCTGTGCGAAAAGAACGGCGGGGAGAACGAACAGCTGAGCCTGTTTTCAACTACCGACGAAGGCATGCGCGCTCTGACGGGGGAATTATGACTTTTTATGTGACGGACGGCGGCGAAGAGAGCTTTTATACCGCGGTGTTCGAGTGTTACAACGACAGCGGGGGAATTATTACGAGCAAAAAGGATTTACAGCTCGAACTTGACAGCAGTGCGCGGAAGGTGGCTCCCGATACCGAAAAGGCGATGCGCGTGCGCAAAAAGATCGCGCAGTACGACAGCGCCGCTTTAAACGACATTATGCTGGCTCTACGCTCGTGCGAGGAAAACAGGGAGCAGGTTGCCTTTGAATATATAAAACTCATTATAAAGCACCGCAGACCGGTACGCGGCAGGTCGAACATACCCGCCGTGCTCGCCATGGAGGACATTCTGCACAGGGTGACGCACGAGCTGCACCGCTTTAAGGGGTTTTTGCGGTTTATGGAAAACGACCGCGGCGTGCTGTACGCCCCCTACTCTCCCGACAACGATATAACAGACCTCCTTGCCCCGCACTTTGCCGAGAGGCTCAGGAACCAGAAGTTCGTAATACACGACGTAAAGAGGAAGATTGCCGCGCTGTACGACGGGCGGGAGATTGTGATATGTTTTGCCGACGGCGCGGACATCTACCTTTCGGAATACGAGCAGGCTTTCGAGGAGCTGTGGAAGCTGTACTATAAGTCGGTGAACATAGAGGAGCGCCGACACGAAAGACAGATGAAGGGATATATGCCCGTAAGATACTGGAAATTTTTGCCCGAAACAAATCCCGACTAACGCAGATCTTAAAAAATCAAGCCGAGAAGATATGATTCAACTCAGCTTGATTTTTTATTCTTGAACATTTATTCTTTAAATAATTTTTGTATAATTTTTTGTTCCTCTGTATCAAACTCAACACAACTGATATCGGATAGTTTAATGCTTGAAATCCGCTCGCAGACTCCATAGCTATCTATCTCTTCAACAAATAATAAACCGTCACTAATATCTTCAGCTATGCCTTCAAGCGCAACCTCGTTATTATTGAACAATTCAATCTTGCAGATCTTCTTTGTTTTGACCAGATATTTTAATGTTGACAACAATACATATTGTCTTCCTCTAATTCGAAAGGACAAGTTAAATCTGTAGCATTAATCAGTACCTTCATTTTATTCAGATACTTTGATTCATAAGAAACCCGTGACAATGTTTCAATCTGTCTGCAAATGAACCCGTCGCAATTACCATTGGGCTTGTAGTCAGCAATCATATACCAATATTTATCTAAGTAAATTAATACTCCAACATGGACCAGAGCAAGACGGGGAAATTTATTAAGGATATGCGCAAGGCGCAGGGGTTTACCCAAAAGGAGCTTGCCGAAAAGCTGGGCATTTCCGAAAAGACGGTTTCCAAATGGGAGACGGGAAAGGGTTTGCCCGACGCGGGACTTATGCTGCCGCTTGCAAAAGCGCTTAAAATAAACGTTAACGAGCTTTTATCGGGCGAACGGCTGGACGGGGAGAGATATGTTGAAAGGGCTGAAGAAAACTTTGCCGCGCTGATGGCGGACAAGTGCAGCCCCAAAGCCAAGAGCGTGACCTGTTTTGTTTCGCTTATCCTGACGATAATATCCTGCCTGGGGCTGACCGTGGTGTGCGCGGGCTATGCGACAATTGAGGTGTGGCTGAGGATAACTCTTGTTGTATGCGCTTTGCTTTCAATGATAGCAAACGTTGCCGTAATTTTAGTTTTGGGCATAAGCAGCGAGATTTTTGAGTGCCCCGAGTGCGGAACCAAGTTTGCGCCCTCTCCCTCCGCTTACATTGCGGGCATGCACACCATGACAAAGCGCAGGCTCAGGTGCCCTCACTGCGGAAAAAAGAGTTGGTGCACAAGCTTTTGGAGAAAATAACACATAAACCGCCGCACTTTGA
>CALVMP010000040.1 GCA_944346655.1 uncultured Clostridia bacterium | reverse complement strand
GCCGATTAAGCAGAACAGCGCGCCCGAAAAGTTCAATTTTGCGCTGCCCGACGAGGAGACATAGCCGTGCCCGAAGGTGGCAAGCCCTTTGCCCCTCTGCCATACGCCGCTGTAGGTGAGCACGTCGGGCGAGAGGTGAGCCGAGCCGCTGACCTCTTCGGCGAGGGCAAGCCGTGCGGAATTGGTAAAGACGGCGTAGCGGTAGGCAATATACTTATTTGAAGAGGAATCGAAAGTGTCGGTGACGACGAGGCGGTAGTACCTCATGTCCCTTTCCCCGAACGATACGACAATATCGTCGCCCGTGCGCTTCGCATCCGTGACAGAGGCGAGAAGCTGCATATTATCAACCGTTGTGCCGCCGTAGAGGGCGAAGCTTTTGGGCTGATACTGCCTCGCCGCCGCGCCGAAAATCGTGAACATATCGTACGAGCCGACCGAACCGAGGTCGACGGTCACTTCGAAGGGATTGTCGGCGTTCACGGGGCTGCCCTTTGCCGAGTGGATATAATTTGAGTCGTCGCCGTCGAACAATCTGTCTACGGGGTAACCCTCCCACGGGGTATAGACGCAGGAGACGAGCGAGCCCTTGCCCGAATCTTCAGCGGTATAGTTATACTCATATTTGCGGGGGTAGTAATAGTCGCTTTCGTAAGTTGCGGGCTCATAGTTCCGGTTGACGGCGTTGTTCACATGGCTTATAGTCACGTTGCCGCCTTCGACCTTGCCGCACCCCATGCCGATATATGCATCCGAGCCGCCGTATGTGCCGTTGCCGCGTATCAAAAGTACCTGCCTGTAGTAGACATACTGCCCCTCTTCAAGCCGGATATCCGTATACGTATCGGGGTCGTTTGCGAAATATTGGTCGGTGCGGGGCGCGTTTTCGAGCTTGCCCGCGAGCGTGTAATTTTCGCCGTCCAAAGAGATATACAGGGCGGCGTAGTATCTGCCGCGGAGGGCTATGCGGTAGGTGCCCGCTTCCCCTACGGAGAACTTGCCCGAAAGTTCCATTACGGCGTTGTCGTTCAAGCCCGGTTCCCATATTTCGCTGTTGCCGTTCTGAACGCGGTTGACATTGTCGGAGACGGTGACAGCGCTGTAGCCCTCATAGCCAGCCTCGTATGCTTCGGTAGCTGTTGAATAGGGGATATTATCGTACGAATACACCGTGCGCGTCACGCCCGAGTTTGCGTAGGACTGTTCAAACTCAATTGCGAGCACCACGTCCTCCACCTCCAACGCGCCGTCGTCCTTGGCAACCGATATGCGCGCATACATTGTGCCAGAGTCGCCCTCCGACGCGGGCGTGTAGGTGTACGTGCCGTCGGCGTTTTTAACGACCGAACCGTTTAAGGGCTGCGAAAGAGATTTGACATGCGCCGTAAAACCCTGAGGCAAAACTATGCTTTCTTCAAGGTCGAACGTGAACACCCCCGGCACAATCACATAGGGGCGGGTCGTCTGCGTTATGGCGTACCTGCCATCCTTTATATACCCGGCGCCCGTCTGGAAAACAGAAGCGACGGGCACATACACGGGGTTGTTTCTTTGGGAGTACTGCGAGACTATATCCTCCGAAAGGGTACAGCCGAGGAGCTCTGTAAAGTACCAGGTCATGTCGTAGCCCGTAGCCTCGCTGACCGATTTATACCACATATCGGCGCCGCCGCTGCCCTTGCCGTAGTTTACGGCGTTTACGAAAGCCTGCTGCCCGAAGGAGTACAAAAGGTTGGCATAGCCCGAAAGCGCCCTGTGGTTTGCGTTGTCCGAGCCGAGCTGCGCAAGCGCCCACGCGGGGTCGGTGAAGCGGTTCCAGCCCGAAAGCTTTGTGTTCCCCTGTCTGCGCCCCGAGGAGATGCGCGTAAAGAGGGAATATTCCACAAGGCTGACGGCATTGTTTGTGACCTCGTCGCCGGGCGATATGCCGTAGCGCTGAAAGTGGTGGTTATACTCGTGAATGGAACCCCACATTCCGTCGGAAGCGGAATTTACCGCGCCGTACGCGTCGAGCGCCGAAGTCATTGTGGAGACGGGACAGTTTACGCCGCCCTGACCGACGAGCGCAACCATGGAGCCCGCCGCAATGAAGGGGTCGTAGATAAAATATATCCCTCCGTCGGTGCGCGAACCCGAAGGGAGCGTGCGAGAAACGCGTGAGATTTTATCCCATAGAATTGCCGCGTCCCCGAGCTCTTCGTACGAATACATATCCGCAGCCTGTTTGGGTCCCGAGTGGCGGACGGAGTCGCCCCACACCTCTAAATCGAAGTAGGGCGCCGTCGAATTTTTGTTGCGTTCGAACTCCTCCTCGGTGGTATACCCCAATATATAGTGCGAGTACGCGACCGCGCCCGAGATTGTAACCGAAAATTCGCCGCACTCCTTTTGCGTGGCGATATATAAGGGTCCGCCGAGATAGGAACCGACGTAGGCAACCTCATCCTCCACCGCCATGGTATTGCCGACGAGGGGCATGCGGTTGAGTTCGCGGGCAGCCCATATATTGTTCTGCCTGTAGTTGGGGAAGTACTGACCGATAAAAACCTTGAGTCCTCCCGTCTTTTGAAGGTCCCCCGCGGAAATTTCGACCTTTATCACCTCGCCCGCGGGCGCGTACAGACCCGTGAGAAAGTTTCCGTACGTTATGCCCGAGGAATAGGTGAGGCGCTTGATAACAGCGGGCTCCGCGTCCGAAAGATTGCCGCCGTACATGCCGTCCGCCGCCGAGTGCTTATAGAGCTTCGCGCCCGTGGCTGCGCCGTTTAAATACAGGTTGCCCTGTGCGTCCATGCCGTCATATGTGCCCGCGCCGAACTCACTGTCCGCCGTCGAAATCAGCGTGCGGTTTTCGTCGATTATCGCCTGTCTCTCCGCCTCGTCCGCACCCGAAAGGGTGACGCCGTAGGAGGGGTATCTTCCCAAGCCCCCGTCCGAAACTTCGGGCAGGATTCTGTCAGTATAGCCGAGATACTCGGCATAATACCCCGCTTTGCCCGCAGAATATGCCGCGGTTGCGCTTTGGGGAAGTTCGATATCGCCTATGGGCAGCCCCTCCTCCGCGGAACCGCCACCGTTGCCCGGGGTTTCCTCATCTCCCGTATCCGTCTCGCCGTCGTCAGGCTGTATAGTGCTGCCGGAGTCATCGCCCGAAGGGGCTCCGCCTTCGTTTGTCACGCAGCCCGGAAGGGCGATTGCAAAGCAGAGAAAAACCGAAATGAAAATTGCAAAAATTTTTTTTAACTTCATAAATCCTTTTATACTATATTATTTGCCGTTCGCCGCCGCATATGCGGCGGCGAACGGCAAAATGTGAGCTGTTATAAAATTAAATTTCAATTAAAAACCCGCGCTCTTTGAGCGCCTTTTCGATTGTGTCGAGCGCTTCCTCGCTGTCGGCGGAGACGGTGTGGTAGTGATAGCCGTCGGTTACGGACATGAGGGGCTTGGACGCGCCCGAAACGAGCGAACGGTACAACTCCTGCGCGTGGGTTGGGGTAATCAGATCGAGGCGGGCGCTTATTTTTCCGTATATGCGGTGGTTGACGGAGATATCCTCAACCCTGCCGCCGAGGGAAATTATAAGTTCCGCCTCCTCCACAAGCTCATTCAGGGTATGGCGGCATTTAAAGACGCGCTGCGCCCTGACTGCTCCGCCGAGAAAGTAGCCGCGGTTGGTGGAGATTACGTCGTAGCCCTTAGCCCTGAGAAGGGCGATATCCTGCACGATGACCTGGCGTGAGACGGCAAACTTTTCGGACAGCACCCCCGCGGGGATTGCCGAAGAGGTGTTGCCGAGCAAACTCAAAATTTCCTTGCGGCGCTCTGTCGCTCTCATTTAACCCTCCGTGGGGCGGAGATTTTTCAAGGACAGGTCGAGTATGGGCGCCGAATGGGTGAGCGCCCCCGACGACACGTAGTCCACGCCCGTGTCGATAATATCTTTTATGTTCTCCCCGGTGACGTTGCCGCTGCACTCGGTGAGCGCCCTGCCGCCGATAAGTTTTACCGCCTCCTTCATTTCGGCTGGAGTCATGTTGTCGAGCATTATAATGTCGGCGCCCGCCTCTACCGCCTCGCGGCACATGTCAAGATTTTCAACCTCAACTTCAATCTTGCGCACGAAGGGGGCGTATTCCTTAGCCATCTTTACGGCGGCGGTTATGGAGCCCGCCGCGCCGATATGGTTGTCCTTTAAAAGTATTCCGTCCGAAAGGTTGTAGCGGTGGTTGTACCCGCCCCCCACCTTTACGGCGTATTTTTCAAAGATGCGCATGTTGGGCGTGGTCTTGCGGGTATCTAAAAGTCTGGTCTTTGAGTCCTTTAAGAGGTCGGCAACCCTCCTCGTGTAGGTCGCTATGCCGCTCATGCGCTGCAAAAAGTTAAGAGCCGTCCTCTCGCCCGAGAGAAGCACCCTTATATCGCCCGTGACTTCGCCTAAAAGCTGACCCTTTTTTACCTCGTCGCCGTCGGATACGGTGAAGGAAACTTCCGTCTGAGGGTCGAGGAGTTCGAAGGTTCTTTTGAATACCTCAAGCCCGCAGATTATGCCGTCCTGCTTACATATGAGTTGCACATTTCCCCTTACATATGTTTTGATTATTGCGTTTGTAGTCACGTCCTCGCTGGTTATGTCCTCGGCGAGAGCCATTAAAATGAGATTGTCTGCGTTAAGTTTCTGCGTTACGGGGTCCTTCATGCTTCCTCCTTTGCCCTGTCCGCCTCGTCGGCGGCGGATATTGCCGCGCGGACGGTATCTTTATATTCCTTCAACAGTTTTGATACATTTGCGTACTTTGAAAGGTCGAGCGCCTTCTCCGCAGCCCTTGCCGCCTGCATATCCTCGGGGCAATAATTTTTGTTGATATCCTCGGCGGCGCGCTTTGCAAAGAGTAAACTTTCCAGAAGCGAATTGGAAGCCAGCCTGTTTTTGCCGTGCACGCCGTTGCAGCACGTTTCGCCCACGGCGTACAGCCTCGGCATGGTGGTCGCGCCCTTCGTGTCCGAGCGGATGCCGCCCATAAAATAGTGCTGGGATGGCACCACGGGTATGCACTCGCGGAATACGTCGTACCCCTCGTTGAGGCAATGCTGGACTATGCCGGGGAAATGATTAATTACCTCCTCCCTCGGTATGGGGCGCATATCCAGCCACACATGGTCGGTGCCGTCCTTTTTCATCTGCTCGCGGATGGCTGCCGTGACTATGTCGCGCGGCTTGAGTTCGTCGGTGAACCGCTCGAAATTTTTGTCGAGCAGCACGGCGCCCTCTCCCCTCACCGATTCCGAAATTAAAAATCTTCTGCCCTTCTTTTTGGAGTAGAGCGTCGTGGGGTGAATCTGAATATAGTTGATATGGTCGACGGCTATGCCGTGGTTTAAACAGATTGCAAGCGCGTCGCCCGTGAGCACGCGGAAGTTGGTGGAGTTTTCAAATATGCCTCCTATGCCCCCCGAGGCGAGCACGGTGTAATCGGCGTACAACCTGTACAGCCTGCCGTTTTTGCCGTCCTTGGCGACTATGCCGTAGCAACATTTGTCGTCGCAGATTATGTCGAGCAGGGTGACGTAGGGAACAATTAAAATGTTTCTTCTCGCCCGCGCCGCCTTCATCAGCCGCGTGGTTATCTCCCTGCCCGTCGTGTCCTCGTGAAAGCATATCCTCGGGCGGGAGTGCCCGCCCTCCTTTGTGTAGGCAAGCGATCCGTCGGAATTGCGGGCGAACTGCACCCCGTAGCCGATGAGGTCGTTTATTACCTCCTGCGAGCCGCGTATCATGGCTGTCACGCTCTCGGGGTTATTTTCGTAGTGCCCCGCCCGCATGGTATCTTCGAAATAGCTGTCAAAGTCGCTCTCTTCGGGCAGACGGCATATTCCGCCCTGCGCAAGGTAACTGTCCGACTTGTCGGGGGTGTCCTTGCATATGACGAGCACTGACTTATCGGGAGAAATGTTGAGCGCACAGTTGAGCCCCGCAACGCCCGTGCCGACGATTATCACGTCGTATTTTTTAGCAAGCTTTATCATTGAATGCTCTTCTTCCTTTGCGAAAATTGCTTCGCGTACATTTGTTGCCCCATCAGGCTTTCCCCCTCACTCTTTTTTATTTGCATTAAGTTTACAGTAAAAGTTTACACCTGTCAAGTCAATTGTAAAGTTTTCTGCCAATATTTGTAAAATAAAAATTATAAAATGTATAAGGGCAGAAGTTTTTGTCAATAACCACCCCGAAGATAAAAGGAGGTTGTTATGAACAAAATAAACGGTTACACCGCGGAAGAAGCCGGCAGCCTGGTTAAGTTTGTGTGCGAGGGAAAGAGCCGCGGGCTGACCCTGACGCGCATTTTTGAAAGTTACGCACAAAAGACGGGCAGGGCAAAGGGCAGCGTGAGGAACTATTACTACTCACTTTTAAAGAAGAGGGACGATGAGAACGTTAAGGGCGTGCTTGCGGGAACAAACCTTAAGGCGGAGAAGATAAGGCCCTTCACCGACGAGGAGACCGACAAAATTCTGCGGGCTATTCTCACCGAAAAGAGCAAGGGCGTTTCGGTGCGGCGGGCTGTTTTAAAGCTTGCGGACGGCGACGACAAACTGATGCTGAGGTACCAGAACAAATACCGCAACGTGATGATAAAGCAGCCCGAAAGAATAAAAGCCATTATGGAGGAGTGCGGGCTTCCCCCCACCCCCGCGGGGCAGAAGAAAATCGAGGATAAGATAAACGAGCTGTACGACGACATGACCAGGGCGCTGCGCGGCGAAAACCAAAGGCTTACGGCGCTCGTTACAAAACTTTCGGACGAAAACAGGCTTTTGAAGCTTCAGATAAAAAACGGACGGTAACACCGCATATAACCCTTAACTAAATAAACGCGGGAGACCTCCCGCGTTTATTTTTTGTTCAGGATTGTGCGCCGTCCTTTTCTTCGAGTTTGGCGTCGATATACTGTTCCGCCTTTGTTAAAAGCTCCTCCTGATTCTTTTTTACAAGATTTCTGAGCTTGCAGTTATTGGCAACGAGCAGTGCGCCGCCCGCCATACCCAGAACCGCGCCTAAGATAAATTTTTCCATATTGCTCCTCCGGGAATTTTACCCGATTACAGTATGAGTAATTTCCCCGCAGTTATGCAACTAATAAAAAACGAGGCGGAAGCCTCGTTTTGCATTTTAATATTTGGTTATTGCGACCGACCTTATGATTATGGGCTTCGCCGTGACGATATACGTCGTGACGTTGGAGCTTTCGATAAGGGCGTCGTACTGGTCGATTACAACGTTGCTGACAGACAGCGTGGAAGTCGTGCTGAGCGCAGAGGTTAAATCCGTGAGGGCTTCCGTTTCAATGAGCTGACCGAAGATGCAATATTCGGTAGAGCCCGACGAAGTGCTCGTCTGAATGGAAAACATGGAAGTTGCGCTGTGCTTTGCGTAGCCTTCGAAAATGCCGTCGGGACCACTGTCCTTTCTTAAGTACACCACGTCGCTCGCATCGAGAAGGCTGCTCTTGGAGGAGTAGTACATTCTCAATGCGCCGAACCCGCCCGAGAGAGCGCCGTTTTGTATCACGTGCGAATCGCCGACCTCGCCTATTACCGTGGGCAGCGCGTTCTCATCGAGATACCCGTAGGACTCAGACCAGTCGGTGTACACGGAGGGGGTGAGCTTGCCTGCGCGGAAGTAGTCGTAGTAGTACTCATACTCCTTGGAGTTCGCCTCGAAGTACTCGCCCATGGCGCCTGTGCCTTCCTCGTAGTCGGTCTCGTAGTCGCTCTCGTAGCCTTCGGCGTTATAGCTGTAGCCGCCGCCGTAGAGATAGGAGGAGGCGTAGTTGTGAATTATTGTGTTGTTGTAGAAGCCCCCGTCGGCAAGTTCGATAAAGTGCCTTACCGTCTGGGGATACATGTTGCGGTACAGCCTGTAATTGAGTTCGTAAACCGAGCCGTCGTATTCGATGGTTATCGTCGCTTCGGGGTGGTCCGACTCGCAGCCCGACATAAGGGGCACGGAGCAGAGCACCGCAAGAACGGCTGCGCCGACCGCAACGCGCTTTATTATCTTTTTCATATAATATTCCTTATAGTTGATACCCCATAATTTTAAATTAAATCGGGCGTACAGTCAAGCAAAAAAGGGCGTGCACAACTATTTTTCATGCTTTTTACAAAAATACCTCTGTTTCCGCGCCGCGCCCGCGCCCCTTTAAGGAACAAAAAAACCGTGCGCATGCAGCGCACGGTAATTTTTAGGGTATTTAAACGGGAAAATTATTCAGCGACAGCTGTAGCGCCTGCTGCCTTGAGGTCAGCGACGATCTTGTCAGCCTCTTCCTTGGCAACATTCTCTTTAAGAACGCCGCCCTTTTCAACTGCCTGCTTAGCTTCAACAAGTCCGAGACCGGTGAATGCGCGGACAACCTTGATAACGTCGATCTTCTTTGCGCCTGCATCCTTAAGAACGATGTTGAATTCGGTCTTTTCTTCGGCTGCGGGAGCTGCTGCGGCTGCGCCTGCTGCGGGAGCTGCTGCAACTGCAACGGGAGCTGCCGCGCTTACGCCGAACTCCTCTTCAAGTGCCTTAACGAGCTCGTTGAGCTCAAGAACGGTCATGGATTTGATTTCTTCGATAAACTTGGTTACGTCTGCCATTTTTATTATTCTCCTATTATTTTTAAATTGATTGTTTGCGTGTTTTCAGGACCGCCGCCCATAAATTCAGGCTTACGCCTCTTTGCTCTGTGCAATACCGTTGAGTACGCGAACGATTCCGCCGAGAAGGTTGGAAAGTACGCCCGCGAAGTTTGCGACAGGAGCCTGCATGGAGCCAAGCATCTTTGCAATGAGTTCCTCTCTCGAGGGCATGCTTGCAAGAGCCTTGACGCCTTCTTTGTCCACATAAGCGTTGTCGACAAATGCGCTCTTCAATACGACTTTGCCGTCGTAATCTTTAGCGGCGGCAACCATGGCTTTTGCGGCGCTCGTTTCGTCGGAGCCGAAGGCAACAGCCGTGGGACCGTTGAGATCGCTGTCGAAGAAGTCATAGCCGAGCTCGTTGAAAGCCTTGCGGACAAGAGTGTTTTTATAAACCTTGTACTCGCAGCCGTTCTGCTTGCATTTGTTGCGGAGCGCTGAAACTTCGGCAACCGTAAGCCCCTTGTAGTCGACGAAAACGACCGACTTGGAAGCCTTGATTTTGTCTATGATTTCAGATACGACAACTTTTTTCGCTTCAAAGTTAGCTGACAAATTGTTTACCTCCCGTTAAATTTAAAAACCCTTGCGCCGCGAACGGGCGCAAGGATATAACTGCATTACAAAAATTTAGCTATATTCTTACAACCTCGGCAAGAAATTAAGGATAACTCCACTTGCTGTCTGCGGCGTAAATTAATTTTTACGTTGATATTATATAGTCAATCCCCCCGCTTGTCAACTCTTTTTATCATGTTTTTAAAAATAGTCGTCAGAAAAAATTTATGCGCGGAGATTGCGGCAATATCATAAAAAGTCCCTGAGTTTTGAAATATCCAGTTTCCACTCCGGTATTTTATTGCGGCGGCGGTGGGCTTCGTTTGCTTCGCCCAATGCCCTGCGGTACTCGGCATAAGTGCAATTGTTGACCTTCATGAAGTGTTCCGAAGCCTCCTTTTCCCTGCCCATGAGCTGCGTTCTGCCGATATGTATCACCCCGTGGCAGGCGCGGCAGACGGCGATAACGTTTTCGAGCTTCTGAACGGCGTTCTTTTCGTCGTAGCTCCACTGCTCGTGCGCTTCGAGCCTTGCCGTCGGGGCGCCGCAAATCATGCACTTTCCGCCGGCCCTTGCATAAGCTTTTTTGCGCACGATATCCCAGCCGCCGGGCGGAAGAACGGAGCGCAGATTGGAATACCAGCAACTGTCGGGCACAAGTTCGAAATTGAGTTTCATGCCGCAATTATAGCACAATTTCACCTTTCCCGCAACATTTTTATGGCAACGCCCCTGCGAAACAAGTTCCGCAGGGGCGTTATCGGTTATTTTTTGTTGAATTCTTTGTGGAACTCTTTAAGCTCCTCCTCCGTGGGAACGGTGTGTTGGTTGGAGCCCGTGAATTCGTTTGCGCTCACCGTGGGATAGTCCGCGGCTGGATTTTTTAATTTTTTTCTGTTCATGCAAACAGTTTGCGCACGCCGCAGGCAAATTATACCTTTCCGCAAAAGCCGCACCCTTAAAACGGGGCGCGGCTTTTGTTTTATGGAGCTTCATGTATATTTTTATTCATTTTACACCAAAAACATTGGTATGTCAAGAAGAATACCAATATTTTTGGTAGGTTGAAGTTGCAAAGGAGATATCACATGAGAAAGATAATGTTTGCCGAAAATCTTAAAGAACTGCGCACGGCAAAGGGACTTACGCAGGCGGAGCTCGCCGCGCTCGTCGGCGTAGACCAGCGCACGGTGAGCGCATGGGAAAACAAGGTGAGCGAACCGGGTTTTGAAATGCTTGCGCGGCTGTGCGACGTGTTTGACGAAAGCATTGACGAAATGCTCACCTGAATATGGTGGTCAGCACTCCTTTCCGCAACTGAGCATACTCTGCGGCATTCCCGTACCCGAAAGCACGGCGCGGAAATACGCGTACCCGCCCGAAAAATTGTAGCAGTCGAACCCGTTCTGCATGAGTATTCTGCACGCAAGGTAGCTGCGCATGCCGCTGTGGCACATTACATACACCTTTTTGCCGGCGGGAATCTCGCTTAAGCGCGCCCTTAAGCAATCGAGCGGGATATTTACAAAGCCCCCGGCGTGCCCAGCGGCGTACTCCCCCTCCGTTCTCGTGTCGAGAAGAAATGCCCCGCCGTTCTGCATTGCCCCCGCAATATCCCCGAACGAACACAGTTTTACAAGACCGTTCATTACGTTTTCTATCATAAATCCAGCCATGTTCACGGGGTCCTTTGCCGAGGAATAGGGCGGGGCGTACGCGAGGTCGAGGGCGGCGAGCTCGTTGCCCTTCAGCCCAGCCCGCATTGCCGTGGCGATAACGTCGATGCGCTTGTCGACCCCTTCGCACCCCACAATCTGAGCCCCGAGAATTTTTGCCGTTGAACTTTCGAACACAACCTTCATGGTCATGTTTCTGGCGCCGGGGTAGTACGTGGCATGCGAGGCAGGCGAAAGAATTACCGCTTTGCAGTCAATTCCGGCGGCGGCAGCCGTGCGCTCGTTTATGCCCGTTGTGGCTACCGTCATATCGAAAACCTTTATAACGGACGAGCCCTGCGAGCCCCCGTAAACCGAAGGAATGCCGCAGATATTGTCGGCGGCTATTCTGCCCTGTTTGTTGGCTGGACCTGCAAGAGAGATTAGCGCTTTGCTCCCCGTAACAAAGTGGTCGACCTCCACGGCGTCGCCCACGGCATAGACGTCGGGGTGGGAAGTGCGCATGTGCCCGTCGACGGCTACGGAATTCTTTATGCCCGACTTTAAGCCTGCGGCGACGGCGAGGGCGCTGTCCGGCACGACGCCGAGCGCGGCGACAGCCATGTCGCATGGAAGAGAGGTTCCGTCGGCAAGGCGGCAGAAGAGCCCGTCCCCCGTCCTTTCGAACGCCTTTACCGAGGCGCCCAATTTGACTTCGCAGCCCTCTTTTTTGAGCTTTGAGAGCACAAGCGCCGCCATGTCCTCGTCAAGTGGTGCAAGGAGCTGTTTGGGGCGCTGGAGAATTGTTACTTTTATGCCCGATTCAATCAGATTTTCTGCGAGCTCTATGCCGATATATCCGCCGCCCGCAATAACCGCACTGCTGGGTTTTTCGGCGAGCATGTAATTTTTTATGGCGAAAGTATCCTCGACTGTGCGCAGCGTGAATACCCCCTTCACGTCCAGCCCGCCGACGGAAAAGGTGGCAGGCTTGGCGCCCGTAGCGATTATCAGCTTATCGAAGGAATCGGAAAATTCCCCGCCCGTTTTAAGATTTTTAACATTTACGCACTTTTTTTGCAGGTCTATGGCTGTGACTTCGTGCCGCACGTATACGCCGACGTTAAAGCGCGAGCCGAAGGATTCGGGAGTCTGCAAAGTGAGCTCCGAGCCGTCACGTATAACTCCGCCGATATAATAGGGCAAGCCGCAGTTGGCGTAGGAAATATAGCCGCTGCGTTCGTAAATTGTAACCTCTGCGCTCTCGTCCAGCCTCCTCAGTCTCGCCGCAGCCGAAGCGCCGCCTGCCACCCCGCCTATTATTACAACTTTCATTAAACCTTTCCTCCCGTCCTTTTTTATAAATTATACCACACCGCCGCGCATATTTCAATAGGCAATATAAATGGGATTGCCTTTTTAAAATAATAATGTCATTCTAATATAATATTGTCATTCTGCGCGAGCGCAGCGCTGCTTTTGCGGCACTATAGGGCGTGATTGAAATGATTATATCCACCCGCAAAGGCGAAGCCGAAGAATCTATTCCACAGAATCGACCGAGCATATACAAGGAGATTTTACTGCCGTTTCCCGCAAGCGGGAACCCTCGGACAGGGGTCGGGACTTCGTCCCTCGCAGCGACTACGCTCAACATGACAGACCAAAAAAATATTCGTGGCGAAACCGCCACGAATATTTTTGTTTAACCTATAGGGGTTAAGAATGAAGTTAATGTGATACAGTACAACTTATTTATACTACATAATTATCGACCATATCGATTTTATTGATACGCGAAGCACTAGTACTGCCTTGGGTTAAATCAGTATGAATTGTGTATATTCCGGCTGCACTTATGGTAAATGTAAATTCAATATAATCATTACCTGTCGCACTATATACATTTTGCCCAGAAACAACGCCTGCTTTGTTATTCTCTGTATTGTACGTTGCAGCAACTTTATTTCCATTACTATCCTGTACATACAAATAACTTGTCTTGTTACTTGATGTAGAACGGAAAGCAATTGTTAAAGTTCCTGTTCCCTTAAATGTAACAGAAAGCGAACCCTCTTTAAGTTCAATACAGCCGTTGCTTTGTGTGGGTCTATATCTTTCGCCGTTAACATAGTCAACTGTAATAAATCCATTTCCTGTACCTGGCATAGCCCCATCTGATAAATTAGTATCACCTGTGGCACCACCCAAACCACTCGCAAGATTTGATAAGCTAAACGAATACTCGTCTTTTATTTGCGTTGTGCCGGCTTCAGCCCAACCTGCATACAAAGTCAACGTTGTGCCTGTTACGGTGTCGCTACCAAATACAGTTGCCAAATCGAACTTAGTTGTGCAATCCGCGTCAATATACCAGCCAGTAAATGACATATCACCATTTGTGGGGTCTCCAGGCAATGTTAGCGTGTCGCCCTCATTAACTGTTATATCTGTTGTACCCTCGGCAAGTGTTCCGCCATTAGCATCAAATTTAACAGTATATTTTGTTAATTCCTCAAAGGCAACATTAAGCGTTATATCTCCTGAAAGAGGGGTTACATAATCGTAGGGCTCACCATTAACCGTAACAGCAGAAACCTTGTAGACTTCAGGAATTGAGTCTGCAATTGCTGAACTGAATGCAGTTTCAGTAAATACTGCGCCGACATTACAATTTATGACAACATTATTTACGGAACCGCTTGCCGTTACGTCCTCGGGAACAAGCGTTACGGTTGCAATGGAATCAACAACTTCCTCTACAACTTCTATTTTCACACTTGAATAACGGACAGCCTGCCCAGAATTCCCGATAGAAATCTTCGAGCCGCCAGTTACCGTATAGATAACGTCAACTGCATTATAATCACTTGTACCGCCGCCTGCAAATATATATCTTGTATCTTCTCCACAGGTTAACCTTATTGTTTCATCTCGTGAGGCAACATTTAAAGTTATCTTTACAAGCTTATCAGCATATTCACTACCTGTAAGATCTATATACAGTTCACGTCCTGCACCGTTTGCATGCAGAGTATTCTTATTGCCGTCGTTATAGAACTTCCATGTTTTGGCTGCACTAAACGAAACAAGCGTTTGGCTATCTGTTGAGTCGAAAATATAATATTCGCCGCTTCCTTCTGTCGTAAGTACATTATCGCCAAGATTGAGATCAGTCAATGTGTCAGGCGTTGACGACATTTTTGCACCGTCAAAAGAAATTGTTATAGCCTCTACTGTGGGTTCGGAGACCTTTTCCGTCCACTTTGCGTAAACGGTGGTGTCGGTGTTGATTGTAGCGCTGTCAAAATCGAAAGGAGTTTCGAGTGCTTCGTCGGAGTACCAGCCGTCAAAGGTGAAACCATCTCTTATAGGGGTTATAGCGTTACCGCTTACCGAGCTGCCCGCAACAACCTGAACAGGCGCAACTGTATCGCTGCCCTCATAAGTACCGCCGTTGAGCACATAGGTCAAAGTTACATAAGTTACTTTATCCTTAAGCGTTACCTTTATTGCTACGGTTGCTTCCGTGATTGTATAGTTCGCAGTTGCAGTAATTTCATCTGTGCCCACGGTTACCTTGTCGAGCTCCTTGCCCGTAGGGATTTTTCCCGAAAGCGCGGCAGTGACTTCGGCAAGCGTTATGCTGTCGCCGACATTCTTATTTGCTATGCTGCCCGTGACGGCGCTATTCTCGTCGCAGGTTATAGTTATAGTTGCCGCAGTTTCTTCTTGGTTTGCCGTCCACTTCGCGTAGATTGTCGTATTTGCCGTTATGGTTTCGGTTTCGAAGTTGAACTCTATAGTGCAGGCTTCGTCCTTATACCAGCCGCCGAAGGTATAGCCCTCCCTTGTGGGGTCGGTAGCGGGCTTGGCAACCGTTTTGCCCTCTTCTACTTTAACGGGATCAACAACCGAGCCGCCCTCGCCTGTTTCAAACGTTACGGTATAGGGGTCCTCGGGTTCCGTGCCGTCTACAACTTCAATTTTTACGCCATAGTAACGGACGGAATTGTTTTTGTTAACAAGCTCAATAACGGAACCGCCTGTTGTGGTGAATTCTACATCTTGGCTGGGATAGTCAGACGCCGCCTGCTCGCCGAATGTATGTACTACTTGCCCGCCAACTTCAAGAGTGACAACGCCTTTTGTAGCGTCGTACTGCTTATCGCCGACCTGAAGAGTGATTTTTACATTCTTTCCTGTATATGCGGAAAGATCTATAAGCATTGTTCTACCCGCGCCGTCAGCCTGAAGGTATGCGCTTGTTTCTTTTACTGCGCCTGTTGCGCTGTCACAATCCTGTTTCCACTGTTGATCGCCTTTAATGGAAACTAATGTAAGGTTGCCGCTATCGCCATACACATAGTATACGGCGTTTGCATCCTTAGGAGTTTTCCAGTTGGCTTTTTCTGCGGTACCAGCGTTTACCATCGCGACGGGAGTAAGCGTATCCTTTGTGGTGGAAAGCGTTGCGCCCGTAAATGAGATTTCTACAACCTTGGCTACGGGATCTTCGCCGCCGGGTTCTTCGGTAATCTTATCCTTAAGCGTTACCTTAATGGTTACAGAGACGCTGTCTATCGTCAAGCCCTCTTCAAGGATTTCCGTAGAGCCGACATAGAATTTGTCGATTTCCTTATCCGCAGGCACACCCGTAACAGCCGCCCTCAATTCCTCAAGAGTGACTTTTTCGTCGACATACTTGCCCTCGATTGTACCGCCTACGCCGCTTACGTCGCAGGTTATAGTTATAGTTGCCGCTACGGGGGTTGTTGCAACGTCCTTAAGCGTTACCTTTATTGCTACGGTTGCTTCCGTGATTGTATAGTTCGCAGTTGCAGTAATTTCCGTCGTGCCCACGGTTACCTTGTCGAGCTCCTTGCCCGTAGGGATTTTTCCCGAAAGCGCGGCGGTGACTTCGGCAAGCGTTATGGTGTCGCCCACTTCCTTGCCCGTGATTGAGCCCGTGACGGAACTGTCCGTATCACACGATATGGTGACGGTCGCCGCAACGGGGGTTGTTGCAACGTCCTTAAGCGTTACCTTTATTGCTACGGTTGCTTCCGTGATTGTATAGTTCGCAGTTGCAGTAATTTCCGTCGTGCCCACGGTTACCTTGTC
>CALVMP010000039.1 GCA_944346655.1 uncultured Clostridia bacterium | reverse complement strand
TATACCGTTTCGCAAATCGGATTTAATAGCGGTTTAGGCTTTGGCGGGAACGGCTATTTATATACGGTTAACTTAAATGGAAAAAATATTGAAAGATGTTATTTCCCTCACACCATAAAAGAAATTGGTGATGGCTATATGAAATTAACATCGGGAGATCTCAAGATATTTAATTGCGGTGAAGTAGTCGATTTAGGCATTCTTGCCACGGACCGAGATGCCATAATATACGTTCCCGCCGAAAGCTACGAGGCGTTTAATAGTGTATTGTCGCAATATTATCACGGAGGTCTGTTAAAGGCAAATGTCAGCTACCATTTAAATTTTAATGAAAACAATTATTACTATATCGACTATTACGACAACGGTGAAAAGATCTCATACATTCCGCCAATTCCGCAGAGAGACGGATACGCGTTTGGAGGCTGGTTTAAAGAAGCCGATTGCATAAATCAATGGGATTTTGAGGAAGATACAATTTCACTTACCGAGGAACAGACAGTTATAAAATTATACGCCAAATGAACAACGCTATGAAGAAAATTTCAAGTGAAATCGTTGGCTTCTAATGAGGCTTTAATTCACATACGTGAAAGACTTCCGGTGACGAAACGGTGGCGCAAGCACTCCGCAATATTAATCAGTATTAAGATTCCACTCATAATTAACGCGGAACTATAAAATGTTCCGCGTTAATATTTTATGTATTAGTAGATAGTAGGCATTAAGCAGAAATCTTATTGCACTGGAAATCAGCAAATAAGCATGGCATGAAAGTTAATTCCGTTCAGGCAATGCAGAGCAAATTTTATTCGCTATGGTAGATTTTAACAAAAAAGTCCCCTCTTGATTTTTATTCTGACTTATGATATAATGTAATTGCCCTTAAATAAGCATATCAAATGAGGATATCTGTCAGACCGCAAACAAATACCTTTCCGTTATAACATAGCGCTTTCCCTGTCAAATATATTATGCAGGAGGTGTTCACATAGAAATGAACAAAACACAAAAAAGCGGAAAAGACCCGTCTGCGGGCGGTCCGCCCGAAGGAGTCAATTTTGCCCGCATGAAAAGATATGGTAGATGGGGAATAGTATTTACCATTGCAGCCGGGTTGCTAACCGTCGGCTCTCTGTTAACGTGTGCACCAATTATCTATCCCGTCTTTATATTTATTTTTCTTTTCATAATACCCGTCGTCTTTACGTTAGGATTTATTTTTGTCATTAATAACGGGTATTGGGACTGGATATCCGGCATACTTTCGGGCGGAATTGACGCGGCGGTTATTGTGTCGAAAGTCTGGATATGGCCGGAAATAGCCGGAGTCCTGTGCTGCATAGCGGCAATTGCATTTTTCTCCCTCGACAAAAGGAAGAACCACACGGGCGGTATTATTATATGCGCATTGTTTATACCCGCCTGCATCTTGTTTGCTATTTTACGGTTAATTTCCAACTGATATTAAAGGGGGTTATGTTATGAAAATTTATATCTTAAATAAGCTGTCTTTTAAGGGCAATTCAAGCATTATATACGAGAACGGCTCAACGGCGTTCGACGTCGCGGGGAAAGCCATTTCAATTAAACGTACAAAACGCATTTTTTGACCCGGACGGAAAACTTTTGTACGTTGTTAAGAACAGGCTGATCAACCTTTTTACACATAAGTCATTTATTTACGACGCACAGGGAAATAAACTTTGTTCGGTCAAAGACAAATTTTTCAATACAAAACAAGAGTATTCCACCAACGGTTCGCCTAAATACTCAACAGCCGGAGGATTTTTCGGGCGCGAAGTGCAGTTGTTGCGGGACGGGCAACCCATCGGTGTCATACGCCGCAACATCGGGGTGTTTTCAGACCGATACGAGCTGGAAACAAATGCTGAAGAGCTGGCGTTTTTAGCCGCGTTCGTTATTGCAATCGACAACATCAGAGACAACCGCAAAAAATAAATTTACGTTGCTACAGACATGCGAAGCGCTTCACTTAAACTATGGGCTTTAGCTAAATTCTTCTTTGCCGTGTATTTCCGATAAGAGGAACTATCAATCAAAAATAAAGCAGGGTTCAGCCCTGCTTTTATTTTATGAAACTACTCTTATTACCGCAGCGACTTTAGCTATTTCGTCGCTTTCGTTTATAAGTTTGACCGCCCTGTTCACGTTGTTTTCGTGGGTTACGTGGGTTATGAAAATAAGAGGCACGGTGCCGTCCTCGCAGGCGGGATCCCTCTGCTGGGACATCTGCGCGACGGAGATTTTACACTTTGCGAACACCGACGATACTTTTGCAAGAACACCCGGCTTATCGGTTGCATTGAGTCTTATATAATAGGCGCTCTCGAAATTATCGATAAATTTTGTGCCCGGAGCGGGTCCTTCGGTATTTTTAAAGGTCGAATACTGGTAGTTGGTGTGCGTGGCGCAATAGATTATGTCGCCGACGATGGCGCTGCCCGTGGGAAGCGCTCCGGCTCCCCTGCCGTACAGCATTACGTCCTCCACGCAGTCGCCCGTGATATAAACGGCGTTATAGCTGTCGTTTACGCTTGCGAGCGGGTGCGTGCTCTTAATAAACGAGGGATGAACCCTCACCTCTATTCCGTTGTCGCCGTTCTTGCCGATTGCAAGGAGTTTTAAAACATAACCGAACTTTTTTCCGTATTCGATATCGGCAACGGCGATATTGGTTATGCCCTCCCTGTAAATTTTGGTATAGGGAATCTTTGTGTGAAAGGCAAGACTGGAGAGAATTGAAAGCTTGTAAGTCGCGTCGTACCCCTCGACGTCAGCCGAAGGATTCGCCTCGGCATAGCCGAGCTTTTGCGCCTCCTTTAAAACTTCCTCGTAAGCGGCGCCTTCGGCAGCCATTTTGGTGAGAATGTAATTTGTCGTGCCGTTTATAATTCCCATCATCGAGAGAATTTTATTTCCCTGCAGGTTATCCAGAAGGGCGCGGATAACGGGCACGCCGCCCACGCAGCTCGCCTCGTAGAAGAGCCCGCAGTGGTTCTTTTTTGCGGCAACTTCGAGTTCATGGTTGTACTTGCAGAAGAGCTCCTTGTTGGAAGTTACCACAGATTTGCCGGCATGCAGGCAGTCGAGAACAAAGCTTTTTGCCGGTTCTACCCCTCCCATCACCTCGACAACTATATCAACGTCGGGATTGGAACAGATCTCCTGAATGTTGGCGGCAATTTTTTCGGGTTCAACGCCGAGGGAAACAGCCCTTTCGCGGTTGCGCTCCAACACGGCCTCCACCGTGAGATCTATTTTATAACTCTTCTGGTAAAGCTCGCGGTGCTCCTTCAAAATTTTATAGGTGCCGCCGCCGACCACGCCCAATCCGAGTATTGCTACGCCGACCTTCTTCATGTCAATCCTCCGTACTGTTCAGATAGTATAAATATTTAAGCCCTTCGAGGGTGAGAAGCTTATCCACATGGTCTATGCAGGATATCTCTTTGGCTATAATTTCGGAAAATCCGCCCGTGGCAATTGTCTTTATGCCGTCAACCTTCATTTCACGTTTGATCTTTTTTACAATATATTCGACCAGACCAGCGAAGCCGTAGAATATACCCGACTGCATGTTGGTCACAGTGTTGGTGCCTATGACCTTTTCGGGACGCTCTATCTCCACACGCGGAAGCTTGGCGGTGCCGTTGACAAGGCTGTCCAAAGAACCCTTTATACCCGGGGCGATAACGCCGCCGCAGAACTGATTTTTTTCGTCTATTACGTTAAAGGTAGTCGCCGTACCGAAGTCTATTACAATGAGGGGTGCCCCGTACTTTTTTACGGCGGCTACATTGTTTACGACTCTGTCGGCTCCCACTTCCCTTGCGTTATCCACCTTCAAATTCATGCCCGTCTTAAGCCCTGCGCCAACGACGAGCGGCTTGATTTTAAGATAGGTAAAACACATGCGCTCAAGGGTATAATCCAGCGGCGGAACGACCGAGGAGATTATTCCTCCGACAATGTCCTTGGGGGAGACTCCGTTATTTTTTAAAATGCTTATAAGCTGACCGCCGTATTCATCCGAAGTCTTTTTGTGTTCGGTAGCCACGCGGAAACTTAAAATAAACTTGTCGCCCTCAAAGAGCGCGTACTTGATATTCGTGTTGCCGACGTCGAGACAAATTATCATTTATTTTCCTCTTGAAGGGCGTGCTTTTTTGCCTTATTCGTGTAATACTGCCTTTCAACCACGCGATAGACTGTGTGAAGAGCGGGCGAAACCACGAGGTTTACAGCAAGCTCCGTAAAGAAATTGAAAGTCACGAGCCCCACGCAGATAAACACGAAGATATTGACTCCGTCCGTGTTTGCCATGGCGATTGTATCGGGCATGCACAGACAACCGAGAACAAAGAGCGCCGTATTTATGACGGGCACGAGCGCCGATGCGACAAAGGTGGCGACGTACGCATTCTTCTTTACTATAAGACGGAATACCAAACCCGCAACGCCGCCCGCGACAGTCGTTTTAAGCAGACAGATTAGGGTGGTGACAACGGGGCTGTACGTCCAGATGAGTACATAGAAAGGCGAAACGCCCTGAATTACCTGGACGAGAACGACGACGCCGTTGGCAAAACCGAGAATCGCGCCGCCGACAGGTCCGAGCATGAGCGCGCCGAGCGCTATCGGTATGAGCGAAAAGTTCAACGTGACCGCCCCTATAGAAAAGGAGCCGCCGAACGCCTGCAAAACAATGACAAGCGCAAGCAGTATGCCGAGCGTGGCAATGTTGCGGGCAGACAAAAAGGTGCTTTTAGCCTTTTTCATAAAAAACCTCCATCGGATTCCATATAAGGATATCCGCAGAAAAAAATTATTATACTTTTTACACGGTCGGATTGAAAATAGCCGCCGAAAGTACCTTGTTATAATGGTAGATTATATCATTGAAAGCGTCCAATTGCAAGCGTTTGAAAGGTAAAGTAACATTTTTTCCGTCTTTCAAATATTATTAAGTATAGAGAAAACTGCAAGGCGCCCCAAAATTTTACGTACATACTTGCCTTGCAGGACATTTACAGGAGGAACTATATGAATATATTCTCGCAGTTCGGCGGCTGCAACAGCTGCCTTTGGATACTCATACTCTTGCTTCTTGCGGCAAGTTGTTCTGAGAACGGTCTTGAAGGCGTGCTCTCGGGCAGTTGCACCCCCATTCTCATAGCTCTCGTTTTCACTATGTGGAAAAACGGAACGTTAAGCAACCTCTTCTGCGGCAACAACAATTGCAATTGCGGCTGCGGTTGCAACTGAAAAATCATAAAAAAGCGGACTGCCACGGCAGTCCGCTTTAATTTTGATATTATTTCTTTAAATGGATATAGGAGAGCACGGCGCAGATTGTCTTGGAGTCGGTTATCCCGCCGCTCTCTATCATCTTCAAAACTTTATTCAACTCTACAAATTCAACGTCGACAAACTCCCCCTCGTCGGTATGCTGTCCGACAAACCGAGCCCTATCCACATAATAAATGTGTATAATTTCGTCGGTGTAACCGGGTGTGGGGTATATATCGAGAAGGTGAGCACAACTCTCCGCGCGGTAACCCGTCTCCTCTTCAAGCTCCCTCAGAGCCGAAAAACGTGCGTCCTCGCCAATTTCAAGCTTGCCCGCGGGAATTTCATATAATTCTTTGCCGTAAAGATAGCGGAACTGTTTTACAAGGGCGATTTTTCCCTCGTTCACAAACAGAACGGCTGCTCCCCCTGGGTGCCTCACGCACTCCCTTTTGGATTTTTTACCGTCGGGCAGAAGAACTTCGTCAACCTCTACCCTGAAAATCCTGCCCTCGAATACCGTTGCCGATGATAATTTTTCCTCTTTCATTCTTACGCCGCCTTGTCCTCAAACGCCCTGATGCTCTCAAACAGAGTCTGAACATTGGGGCTAATGGTGTTATTATAGAGTATATAATAATTATATCCGTTGACGAGGGAATTTGCCACCTCGAAATTGCAATCCTTGAGGGCGTTGTAGACTTCCGTCAGCATCTTATACCCGGTCTCCTTGTCGTCGTCGGGAATGGCACTTTCGAGTATATACTGCTTCTCCTGGCAGATTAAAAGATAGATAGTGGAAAGAATTGTCGAAAGTTCCGAGTGTGGAGACGGCGAAACGTTTGAAGAAGATTCATGTACGGACGGCACTTCACCGCCGAACATCTGAGAGTAGGCGTCTTTTATTATCCGGGCGAGAGGATCTATAATCTGTTCGCAAAAGGCATGGAAGCACGAATAAAAACTTCCGTCGTCGGAAAAATACCGCTGGAGAAAGTCATTGAAGTTGATAGTCTCCCTGTCAATGTCGACGAGAAGACAAAAAATAAAGGCGAGCTTGTCCCTGCGCGAACCGGGAAGAACAATTTTTCCGCTGCTTCTGAAGCCGTCCGAACTCTTTACGAAACAGCGCGACTGCGCCGCCTTATAGTCAAAATCGGTCGTAACCGAATTGAATAAATCGTACAAGGTCCTGCTGTTGACAATCGACTTGAGCAAATCGCCTATGCGGGTTAAAGCCATTATAAACTTGCTGCTTTTTACCTCTTCGCACTTGCCGAGGAAATCAAGAATTTCGCTTTTAACTTCTTCCATCGTTCACCTTAAAAAATGTTTTTATATATTATAGCACAAACATTTATAAAATAAAATATTTTTGAAGCAAATATCTTGATTTTAAATCAACTTTTATGTATAATATCAGTACTTGTCAGAAAGGAATCGGTGAAGCAAAAGAATAAGTATGATTAAATCGGGCGAAACTTCCATAAATAAATTAATAATTCTTTTTGTGTTTGATAAAATGGAGACCGCCCTTTCAGAGCGCACCATTGTCGACATGTGCTCCTCTTCCAACGAATGGATGGGATACATGGACTGCGTCAACGTCATACATAAACTTTTGGACGACAACTTTATCTGCGTTGTAAACGAGGATGAAGACACTCTTTATACAATCACGCGCGACGGCAGGGAAACGCTTGCAAATTTTTATATAAATATTCCCAAGAGCGTGCGCGAAGAGATTTCCATCTTTGTAAAGAAAAACAGCGCAAAATACCGCAACAGGCAGGAGTGCCGTTCGGACTACTTTCAGAACAAGGACGGAACCTACACCGTATTTTTAAAAATCCTCGGCACAGTCCAGCCTATGCTCGAGCTCAAATTTGTCGTGCCGGACAGAAAGACGGCAAATAAAATTTATAAAAAATGGGAAGAAAAAGCCGCTGACGTATACTCTGTAATCTACGAGAATTTATGCGACTGAAATTTATAAGCAAAAGGAGAAAAAATGTTTACATACAGAACGACGGGCACATGTTCGCGCCAGATTTATTTTGAAGTGGATGAACAAAATAAGCTGCACAACGTAAAATTCGTGGGCGGTTGCAACGGCAATCTTCAGGGCGTAAGCCGTCTTGTCGAGGGAAAGGATATCGACGAAGTTGAAAAACTTCTTTCGGGCGTAATTTGCAGAAACAATACCTCCTGCCCCGACCAGCTCTCCCGCGCGATTGCCGAATACAAGAAGAGCAAGGCGAACGCATAAATTTACATCATTCGTTTAAATTAAAATTTAACACATTATAAAAAATAAAAAGCCGACAAAAACTGTCGGCTTTTTTATTTTTTTGCTATTTGTATTATAGTATGCGTGACATAGTACATTGTAATTTGTGTTATTCCCATATATTTTTTATGAAATCGGATATGATTTTTAAGGTTTTACCGTTGGTAAGATCAATGTAAAAGCACCTGCCGCTGTACCCCCTTTCTTTTTCATATCGGATGACGTTGACGCCCGCAAACCTTTCGTCGGCATTTATCAAAAGCTTTTCAAACGGCAGATCGGCATACTCCCATTTTTTGGCATAGATAAATTCTATCCATGTTCCGGTTTTCATATCCTCCCTTGTCAATCTGTCAAGGCTGACTCCGAACGCAGGCATTTCAAGCGAATCGCTTAAAAGATTTTTCCACTCTGCAAGAATGGTTGAGTATTCCTGCTCCCCCTTAAAAAATTCTTTTTTTTGCCCGTCATTATATAAGATTATGCTGTTGCAGTAATTGAATACAGCTTTCAGTTTCATTTCCGTCTCCCAATTTTTATTAAAAATTCTTGCGCCGTTTCACGTTAAACAATTAAATGCTTTGTTTGACAATAGATTAATGGCGGGTTGAGTTTTGCCCGCCATTGACTGTTAATTATTTTTACCCGTAATATATTCGTCAATCGCCTTCGCCGCAGTTTTACCCGCGCCCATGGCGAGGATTACGGTTGCCGCGCCCGTTACGGCGTCGCCGCCGGCATAAACCCCCTCCTTGGATGTCTTTCCCGTGGCTTCCTCTACAATAATCCCGCCGTGTCTGTTTACAGTAAGACCCTCGGTCGTATTCTTGATTAAAGGATTGGGGCTCGTGCCTATCGACATTATGACGCAGTCGACGGGAATGACGTATTCGCTTCCCGGTACTTCAACGGGGCGCCTCCTGCCGTTTTCGTCCGGCTCGCCGAGTTCGCACTTAATTACTTTTATGCCCGTAACAAATCCGTTTTTGGGGTCGCGGCGGTCGTCAGGGTTGTGGTAACCGAGAATTTCAACGGGATTATTGAGGATTTTGAACTCGATACCCTCTTCTTCCGCGTGTTCAACCTCTTCCTTTCTTGCCGGAAGTTCCTCCATAGATCTGCGGTAAACTATGTATACATGCTCTGCGCCCAGTCTCAACGCAGTACGGGCGGCGTCCATTGCAACATTACCGCCGCCGACAACGGCTACTGTTTTAGCGTGCATAATGGGCGTGTGGCTGTGTCCGTCGTATGCCTTCATAAGGTTGCTGCGCGTTAAGAACTCGTTTGCAGAATAAACCCCCTTCAGACTTTCGCCCGGAATACCCATAAACCTGGGTAACCCTGCGCCCGAACCGATAAATACAGCCTCGTAACCGTCCTCGAAGAGTTCATCGATAGTGAGAGTTTTGCCGATAACCACGTTGGTTTCGACGTCGACACCGTATTTCTTGAGCGTATCGACCTCTTTTTGTACGATTGACTTGGGCAGCCTGAACTCGGGAATGCCATAGACGAGCACGCCGCCGGCAAGGTGCAAAGCCTCAAACACGGTGACTTTATAGCCCTTCTTTGCAAGATCGCCTGCGCAGGTCAAACCTGAGGGACCCGAACCGATTACGGCAACCTTATGTCCGTTGGGCTCGGGAAGAACGGGTTCGCCCTTGTAGTGTTCGTTGTGGTAGTCGGCGACAAATCTTTCCAATCTGCCGATGCCCACGGGCTCGAACTTTATGCCGAGTGTACATTTGCTCTCGCACTGTGTCTCCTGCGGGCAGACTCTTCCGCAGACCGCGGGCAGAGACGAGGATTGTGCTATTATATTATACGCCCCCTCGAAGTCGCTTTCTTTTACTTTGGAGATAAATTCAGGAATTGAAATGTTTACGGGACAACCATCTACGCAGGGTTTGTTTTTGCAGTTTAGGCAGCGCTGAGCTTCGGCGACGGCAATTTCGGGAGTGTAGCCGAGAGCTACCTCCTTGAAGTTATGCGCCCTTACCTTGGCTTCCTGAACGGGCATTTCGTGCTTTTTTGGTTGAATAGCCATAATTATTGTACCTCCTTTTTGAAGAGGTTGCAGCTCTCTTCTCTTTCATGCCTTTCAAAATCCGCATACATTGTAGAGCGTTCCATCGCCTCGTCAAAATCGACCTCAAACCCGTCGAAGTCGGGTCCGTCGACGCAGGCAAACTTGGTCTTGCCGCCTACGGTCAGACGGCAGCCGCCGCACATACCCGTTCCGTCTATCATTATGGGATTCATTGAAACGGTTGTGGGAACGTTGTAAGGCTTGGTCGTCTGGACGACAAACTTCATCATTATCACGGGACCGATAGTTATAACTTCATCGTATCTTTCGCCCGTCTCCAAAGCTTCCTTTAAAGGAAGAGTTACAACGCCCTGTCTGCCGTAACTGCCGTCGTCGGTCATTATGGTGAGCTTATCAGAGCAAGCCCGGAATTCGTCCTCAAGAATAACGAGGTCCTTATTCCTGAATCCGACGATAGAGTGCACCTCGGCGCCGAGTTCGTGGAACTTCTGGGCAACGGGAAGAGCTATCGCGCAGCCGACGCCGCCGCCGACTATGCATACCTTTTTAACGCCGTCCGTCTTTGTGGGACAGCCGAGAGGTCCGACAAAATCCTCTATGAACTCGCCCTCTTCCTTGCGGTTGAGCGCCATAGTCGTCGCGCCGACCACCTGATAAATAATTTTAACGGTACCGCCCTCCCTGTCACAACCTGCAATGGTCAAGGGAATTCTTTCGCCGTCCTTGTCGACGCGCAGAATTATGAACTGTCCCGCCTGCCCCTTTTTTGCGACAAGCGGAGCTTCAATATCCATCATGGTCACAGTGGGATTGAGCACCCTCTTTCTGACGATTTTATACATAGAATCCCAACACTCCTCCTTAAGTTTTAATGAGCTTTACGATACTTTTTATTAAGTATATCGGAAATGGCGCGTTATACTCCTCGGTTATTCTCACCTCGTGTATAACTCCCTCCTGCGTTCTGTTGTGGTGCCCTAAGGGAGCTATGACATGGTCGCCCGCGCTCGGTCCGTCGAAGGGACAGAGATACCAGTAGAGCATATCCTCCACATTGGGGTCGTTCGGAAAATTGACCCTCACAAAACACAGAACTTCATAATCCATATCGTATTTATTATAAATTTTTTACTGCCAAATTGCAACAGAAAATAATAAAATTAATCTATGTTGTAAAATCTTTTTCTTAAAATGAAAAAATTGAAAGCGTACAGCCGACCTTTATCTATAAATAAGAGCCTGCGTTTAAAGCAAGCTCTTAAATATTTTACTGATAGTCGACAACCTCTATCCAGCCGCGGAGGAACCGCTCCTCTTCCTTCTTTGCCTTTGTGAGCCGGGAAGCCGCAACGATTGGAATCCATTTCTGAACATACTGCTTTGCCGTATCCGACTTCTTGCAGTAGAGATTTAAGTACTTTTCGGCAAGCTCCTTTTTACCGTTGAGGTAGAAAAGAAGATAGGTTCTTGCAACGTCGGCAGACGAGTTACCCTGCGTTGCATGCGACCAGTCGATGATGTAGGGCGTGCCGTCGGCGGTTATTATTATGTTGCTGGGGTTAAAGTCGCCGTGGCAGAGATTGTAGTGCTTGGGAAGGGCGTCGAGGCGGGTATGAAGATCGTACCTTGTGGTCGCGTCAAGGTCTGCCTGGGAAATTCTGCCCTGCATTTTATCCTTCAATTTGTTGAGGAGGGGTACCTTCTTGGAAAGCACGGTCCTTTGAAGGTCGACGAACATATTTAAATATTCGTCCTCCCTCTCGGGATTTTCAGCCATCATTTTTTCAAGGGTTACACCCTCGATATAATCCATAACTATTGCCCACTTGCCGTCGTAGACCTGCACGGCATGAATTTTGGGAATGTTAAGGTCGGTATTTTCCTCCACCCTCGCCTGATTTAATGCTTCATTGAGTATATCGGACTTGGAATAACCTGCATCAAATTCCTTAACCGCATAGTCGCCGTCGCGGTATAAAACCTTGCCGGGCATCTGCGCAACAATAATTTTTTCGCTCATATTTTCCTCCTTAATTTTTACCGTAATATGCGTTCAGATACATCTGCTTGATTTCGCTCATCAAAGGATAACGGGGATTGGCACCGGTGCACTGGTCGTCGAACGCCTGTTCAACCATGTCGTCGAGCCTGTCGAGGAAGTCCTTTTCGTCCACGCCGTAATCCTTTATAGTCCTCTTTATGCCAACCTTTGCCTTAAGTTCGTCGATTGCCTTAATGAGGTTTTCAAGGCTCTCGCTGTCGTTCTTGCCTGCAAGACCGAGACTTTCGGCAACCTCCGCATATCTATGAAGGGTCCTGGGATGGTCATACTGGGGGAAGGTACCCATCTTTGCGGGAACTTCGGCTGCGTTGAAGCGAAGAACCTCGTCTATCATGAGGGCGTTAGCAATGCCGTGAGGCAGGTGATGGAACGCGCCGAGCTTGTGCGCCATAGAGTGGCACACGCCGAGGAAGGCGTTTGCAAATGCCATGCCGGCCATGGTCGCGGCGTTTGCCATCTTCTCCCTTGCCTCAACATCCGTCTGACCGTTTTCGTAAGCGCGGGGAAGATATTCGAAAATGACCTTGAGCGCCTGTTTTGCAAGACCGTCGGTGTAGTCTGTAGCCATCATGGAAGCGTAAGCTTCGAGCGCATGGGTAACCGCGTCTATGCCCGATGCCGCCGTAAGCCCCTTGGGCGCCGACATGTGCAGGTCGGTATCGATAATTGCCATGTTGGGCATGAGCTCATAGTCTGCAAGGGGGTACTTGATACCCGTCTTTTCGTCGGTAATGACGGCGAAGGGCGTAACTTCCGAACCGGTACCCGCCGAGGTGGGAATGGCGATAAAGTATGCCTTTTCTCCCATCTTGGGGAAGGTGTAAACACGCTTTCTGATATCTATAAAGCGCATAGCCATATCCAAGAAATCGGCTTCGGGGTGTTCGTAGAGCACCCACATAATCTTGGCTGCGTCCATTGCCGAGCCGCCGCCGATTGCAATAATCGTATCGGGTTCGAAGGCTCTCATCTGGGCGACGCCCTCTAAGGCGCACGCGAGCGTAGGATCGGGAGCCACGTCAAAGAATGTGGAATGGCTTATACCTATTTCGTCAAGTTTGTCGGTAATGCACTTTGTGAAGCCGTTTTTATATAAAAAGCTGTCAGTTACAATGAATGCCTTTTTCTTGTTCATGACGGTCTTTAACTCGTCGAGAGCAACGGGCAGGCAGCCCTTCTTTAAATATACCTTCTGAGGCGCTCTGAACCACAACATATTCTCCCTCCTTTCAGCGACCGTCTTAATGTTCAAAAGATGCTTGACTCCCACGTTTTCAGAGACGGAGTTGCCGCCCCATGAACCGCAACCGAGAGTTAAGGAAGGCGTAAGTTTGAAGTTATACATGTCGCCTATACCGCCCTGCGAAGAAGGCGTGTTTACAAGAATTCGGCAGGTCTTCATTTTACTTTCAAAATAACTGAGCTTATCCTGCGAAGTCGCGACATTTAAATAGATAGAGGACGTATGACCGTAGCCGCCGTCTGCGATTAACTGCTCCGCCTTCGCGACGGCATCCTCAAAGCTTGCCGACTTGTACATGGCGAGCACGGGAGAAAGTTTTTCGTGTGCGAATTCTTCTGAGATATCGACGGACTCGACTTCGCCGATTAAAATCTTTGTCGAAGCGGGAACTTCCACGCCCGCGAGAGCGGCAATTTTAGCGGCGGGCTGACCGACGATCTTTGCGTTGAGCGCGCCGTTTATGATTATAGTTTTGCGCACTTTATCAAGCTCCCCGCCCTTGAGGAAATAGCAACCGCGGGCGGCAAACTCCTTTTTGACCTTGTTGTAAATTTTATCCGCAACGATGACAGACTGCTCGGATGCGCAGATCATACCATTATCGAAAGTTTTGGAATGAATGACCGAGTTCACCGCCAGCAGAATATCGGCGGTTTCGTCGATAATTGCAGGCGTGTTGCCGGCGCCGACGCCGAGGGCGGGCTTGCCCGAAGAGTAAGCCGCCTTGACCATGCCGGGACCGCCCGTCGCGAGAATGGTGTCGGACTCGCGCATGAGAAGGTTGGTCATTTCGAGAGAGGGAATGTCTATCCAGCTGATAATTCCCTCGGGTGCGCCCGCCTCAACAGCCGCTTCATATACAACTTTTGCGGCGGCGATAGTTGAACCCTTTGCCCTGGGGTGAGGGCTGATTATACAGCCGTTTCTCGTCTTAAGGCAGAGCAGCGTTTTGAATATTGCCGTCGAAGTGGGATTGGTCGTGGGAATGACCGCGCCGATAACGCCGATAGGCTCGGCAATTTTCTTGAGCCCGAACGCCTTATCTTCCTCTATGACACCGCAGGTCTTAACGCTCTTATACTTATTATAAATATACTCAGCCGCGTAGTGGTTCTTAATGACCTTATCCTCGACAACACCCATGCCGGTCTCTTCAACGGCAAGCTTTGCAAGGGGAATTCTCATCTTGTTTGCTGCAATTGCGCAGGCAAGGAAAATTTTATCCACCTGTTCCTGCGTGTAGGTGGCGTAAATTTTCTGCGCCTCCCTTACCCTCTTGAGTTCCTGCTCGAGCTTTTCAACGCTGTCGCACACTCCGTAAGTTAACTTAAAATCCATATAATTGCTCCTGTAGAGAAATTTAATAACAATTTTTAATATGAAGGCACCCTTCATATATCGATAAAATTATATCAATTGATTTTCTACAGGTCAAGCGCAGAAATATAATTTTAAAAAGTTTTGCAAAATGTTAGTAACTACAATATTTAGATAATTTTTTTCAGTTATGGCACAATATGTTTAGCTTATAATGGCAAGCGCGACATTTTTGAACGCAACCCAGAAGGCTGGAACGGTGTTATTCAAAGCCTCAATAAGTAGCGGTCGGTTAAAATCAGTTACGATATGAACTCCGTATAAGTCAGCATACACGTCTGTTCTGCCCACAGCCACCATTGCTTTTGCATAGTCCCCGTACGCAAAATAATTGCCGAAAGCCGCGGCGCCGACCGCAAACTGACCGACAGCCAAAGCCCCGAATGAGAGAAGACCTATTGCAACCGCGCCGAGCGCAATAACCCCCACCGCTATCGCTCCGAGCGACAAAAGCCCGAGAGAAAATGCACCGAACGATAAAAGCCCCAACGCCAGCACGCCGAAAGACACAATGCCCGCAGACAAAATACCGAAAGACACAACCCCTACCGATTTTATTCCGAACGCGAAAAACCCCTTTGCTGTTCTGCCAAAACCAATATTGACGTGCCACAGCGGCATGCCGAAAATGGTTCTTGCGCTCTTCCTCTCAAAATATAAGTTTTTTAAGGAAAAGTTGACGACGACCTCTTTTTTATTTCCCGTATCAGCGCCGTTCACGTCGGTACAGTCATCCTTTAAAAGATAGTCCATGGAACATGAAAACAACTCACCAATCCTTATAAGTTTATCAGTCTCGGGATATGCAAGCCCCGATTCCCACTTGCTTATCGACTGCCGAGAAACACCCAGAATATCCGCAAGCTGTTCCTGCGTTAAATTATCCCTCCGCCTTAAGGCGGCAAGTTTATCGCCAAAATTCATTGCGTTTTACCTCCTTTCCCATGGTACAATACACACACGAAAAGGTCAAGCAACATGCGGTTTCGATATGTAAACTTTAAGTTGCGTTTACTCTTTCGGATATAAAATTGCATACCCGCCTTTCTTTTTAAAACTTAAAATGCTTACCTCTCTGCCTATTTTCGCCTCCGCAAGGCGTTTTATGTCTGACATAATACATTCTATTTGGCGCGTATTGAAGCGATTTACATTTAAAAACCTAAAAATACCGTCCGAATAAAAGAGCGCTATAGCGGGAACGGTTTTGCCGTTCTCTCCCATTGCAGAGGTAAACTTAATTTCGCAAAGCCCGTCATACGAAAGAGTCACCCTCTCCTGCCTTATGCTTGCAAGCAGTCTGTTCTCCGAAAGATTTATTCCGCTCTCCGTGAGTACAAGCTTGTAGAGATATACCTCGATAATTTCCCATGCAACGGCTATGGCACCGAGACATAAAATTATAGCGCCAGCGATAGCATAATTGAAAGAAATCATAACTATGCCGCCGACAATCAGGGCTGAAAATATGAGCATTGAAACGGACAGGGAGATTATGTATCCTCTCCCCTTGGGTCTGTAGATCCTTTTATTTTCTTCCATAACTCAATTGTACCATGCATAGCCCATACTGTCAACGGGCAAATTTTATTATGGCTTGTAAATTCACTTGACTTTGCGGCTAAATTAAATTATAATTCATATCGTTATGCGGATATGGCGGAATTGGCAGACGCGCAGGTTTCAGGTTCCTGTGGGCGACCGTGCAGGTTCAACTCCTGTTATCCGCACCAGCTCTTAATAGCTTGAACTTCTTTGTCATAAAAAGAATGTTCGGGCTATTTTGCTATATTGAGGAATTTGAAAAGTTCCGAAAATAAAAATCATAACTACGCGTTTAACGCATGGTTATGATTTATTTTATCTTGTAATATTGATTTAAGAATAATTATAAATCTACTCGCTGAAAATATTTCATTGATAATTTACAACTTATAGCGGATAGACTGATATAGACAACAAATTCTATGATTAGAGCAGCTGCTTTTGCTCCCGTATTTACAGTATTAAGTCCGTTCAGCGTAATAGAATACAGCGGTGTCGCCCAACGTAAAACGATAAAAACGCCAATCAGCAAGAACACGACGATTGCACCTATTACGAACGGAACCCCGATTTTGTCGGGTTTTTTGAAGTAACGAGGGAAGAAGATTAGATTAAATATGCCGAGTAAAATCGCGCCATTCCCTACCAGAACAATGTTTGCTGATATTCCCGCTTGGTTGACATACTGCTCCGCAGGCAAAACAGCTCCTTTGACTGCGCCGATAATTCCCACAAGCAATAAAATTATACACTGCAATCCAATCGTTACGAGTATTTTTGCAAGAGGAATATGCTCCTTTTTTACGGGCAGTGCGCAGGAAAACGCAATATCACCGTTTTCCCTTGTCATCATACAGCAGAAAAATACCGAAAGGCAAGAGAAAAAGAAAATGACTTCATACGGATAATTCGGCACAAATACAAGCGCAGCAAAGGAGAGAAAGATAAAAGCCGTAGGGTGCATACAAAGAGCTAATTCTTTTTTAATCAGATTGACCATATCTTTTCTCCCCGTTTGCCTTTTCCAGATACACTATGATATTGTCGATTGTTGCGTCTGTAAGAGTAACCCCGTTTAATATTTGAGTATTGCAATGTAGCAGTCCTTCATATCCCTCCTTTACCGACTTGACACCGATTGCATTTGCCGCCGTTGCGTCTGCAAGAGAAGAAAAATGCGCCAACTTATATTTATCGAGCAATTCTTTCAGCGGACACGCCGCAAGGATCTTACCCTCCGAAATATAAACAATGTCGTCGGCAATTCGCATCAGGTCGGAAGTGATATGCGTGGAAAAGAGTACAGATACTCCTTCGTCACGCACAAGCTGTAAAATTATGTCGCAAAACTCTTCGCGCGAAAGCGGGTCAAGCCCGCTTGTCGGCTCGTCCATAATGAGCAACTTTGCTTCGTG
>CALVMP010000038.1 GCA_944346655.1 uncultured Clostridia bacterium | reverse complement strand
AAAGAATCATTCAGTAAAAAAAGACCTAATGTTATAATTGTGACGGCTATTAAAACCAGATAATAGAAAGCCATACCGATAGCCGTCACACCTATGAATATTTTTGACAAAACAGGCAACATTGCAACAATTGCAATCAACCAATTGATACGAAGCAATGTTCGGCAAAGCCTGTCTTTGAATTGCATTTGCTGCAAATTCTTTTCCATCACCCTCACCACGCTTTTAACTTTTGTTATATTATATCAAAAAAAGCCGTTATTGTCAATATGGGTAAACAAGCGCATATTTTGTTAAAACTTTTATAAAATGTATGTATAGAACGCAATGATTTTGCCTTTATCGGAAGATTTTTACACCTTTTATTTACACCCAAATTACACCCATACAGAAACACATAAGATGAAAGCTACCGCGTATAACGCAAAAAAGACAAAAAAATAAGCGTTCATAGTGGACAAAACGTCTTAAAAAGGCTATAATGCACACTATAACGCTTAATTCTTATTGCTCCTAAGGGGCCGTTGTGGGTTCGATTCCCGCCGGGAGTACCAAAACAGCACCTGCCTCGTTCGAGGCGGGTGCTGTTTTTATATTAAAATAATACAATATATATTTAAAATATCTTCCCTCATTTCCTTGACAAGTAATGTTATATTGTATATAATCAATATATACAATATCGGCAGGTAAGCATGAATATTCACATTTCGAACATATCCGGAAAAGCTCTGTACGAGCAGATATACGACCAGATCAAAAACCAGATACTCGAGGGAACATTGAAGGAGGGCGAACCTCTTCCCACTATCCGCGGGCTTGCAAAGGATTTACGCATAAGCGTTATTACAACCTCACGCGCCTATTCGGATTTGGAACGCGACGGTTATATTTATTCCGTTGTGGGCAAAGGCAGCTTTGTAGCCGAACGAAACCATGAATTCGTAAAAGAACGCAACCTTTCGGAGATGGAAGATTATATAGCCAAAGCGGTCGAAATTGCCAACAGGTGCCGCTTGACCGAAGAACAGTTCGTCGATATTGTAAAAACCATTTATAGGGGATAATCCGATGTTGAGTGTAAAAGGACTTTGCAAACATTATACAAACTTTGAAATTGACGGCGCAAGTTTTGATATACCCGACGGCTGTGTAGTGGGGCTCATTGGCGAAAACGGCGCGGGCAAGAGCACGATAATCAAGTGCATTTTAGGCGCAGCCAAGCCCGACAGAGGGGAGATATTGCTTGACGGCAAAAACGTAAGCGAATCGACAAGAGATGAAAAGCAAAAAATTTCCTTTGTGCTTGACGATACCGGACTGCCCGCGGAACTCAACCTCAATACTCTCGATAAAGTGCTTTCGGACATCTACAAAAAATGGGATCCGGCAAAATTCAAAGCCCTCACGCAAAAATTGGAACTGCCGCAAAAAAAAGCTTTAAAGGAATTTTCAAAGGGCATGAAGATGAAGGCGGCAATAGCCGTGGCTCTGTCGCACGACAGCCATCTGCTTATTCTGGACGAACCGACGAGCGGACTCGACCCCGTTGTGCGGGACGAGATACTTGAAATGCTCTATGACTACAACCGTTCGGATAATCGCGCCGTTCTGATATCCTCCCACATTACCGCCGACCTGGAAAAGATCTGCGACTACATCGTCTACCTCCACCGCGGCAAGGTTTTGTTCAACGAGGAGAAGGACACCCTTCTTAACCGCTACGGCGTGTACGGCGTGGACGAAGGGCAACTCGGCGAACTGGATAAAGATGCTGTAGTAAAGGTTATGCGCAGGGATTACGGCGTGGACGTGCTGGCGCTTAAGGAGCGCATGCCGGGCGACTTCGACTACAGACCCGCAAACCTTGACGATATAATGCTGTTCTTTTCAAAGGGGGAATAAATTATGCTCGGACTTCTTATAAAGGATTTTTACAACGTAAGAAAACAGGCGGCGTGGTATGCGTTGATGCTCGTGCTCTTCTGCATAACTGCCGCATTGCTGCAAAATATTGCATTCGCCGCCACAATGGGCATACTCATAACCATATCCGTACCAATTACGGCTATAGCCTACGAGGAAAAGGACGGCTGGCAGAAATTTGTAATAGCCAGCGGCTTAAGCACAAAAATTATCGTCGGGGAAAAATATTTTCTCGGCATACTGTGCGCCCTCGTCTGCTCTACAGGATACTCCGTCACCTATGCTGCTGCGGGAATTGATTGGGATATAGTCGAGTTTATACTCCCTCTCTGCATGCAGTTCTGGGCGCTGTCAGTCGTACTTCCGATAGTGTTTGCGTTCGGCGTCGAAAAGGGACGAACATACATGATAGCAATAATCGTCGTATTGATTGCAGCTTTCATAGGGTGTATGCCTCTACTCGGGAATATTCTCGAAGGCAACCGACTTATCCTCTCCCTCTGCTCTACGGCAGCCACAATTATCGTGCTCGCCCTGTCCATTTTTATCTCCATAAAAATCTACAACAAAAAAGAATTTTAAAAATGTATTTTATGTATTGACAAAACAGAATTCATATGTTATTCTTATTATACAATAAAAAGATGAGGCGAATACATATGAATTATGAAAGTATTATTTTAGAATTACTCGATAGAATCAAGGTCTTGGAAATAAAAGTTGCTGAATTGGAGAAGAACGGTCAAGACACCCCTACTGTCCACCATAAGGCAACGAACAAAATTATGAAGAGTTATACCCAACAGGCAAGGGATTATATCAATGAACGCAAAGCTGAAGCAAGACAAAACGGACTAAGTGAAATTGTTTTGGTGTGTAACGATATACAGCAGGCGTTAGGACTAATTAACAGAGCTCCATTAGTATGCAATGCAATGTATCAATGCATGAAAGATGGAGATGAAATACTTCACCCAACACCGAGCGGTAAATCAACAACCATAAAAATAAAGTATTATGTATAAAAAATCCGACCTGAGGTCGGATTTTTTGTTAGTTATTTGTTTTGTCGGAATTTTGTGCGGCGAGGAGATCGCGGATTTCCATAAGCAGTTGCTCTGTTGTAGGCTTTGCCGCAGCGGCGGCAGCTTCGGCAGCTTTCTTCTCTTCCTCCGCCTTCTTTTCGTCCGCAATGGTCTTTTCGGCTTTTTCGGAAGCTGCGGAGAGGCTGAGCTTTTCCTCCTTCATGTACTTTCTGATAAGCTTACGCTTCTTTTTCGCCTCGGCACTGTTGACATCGCTTGCCATCTTGCCGACTGCGACAAAGATTTTGAGAATGGCAAAGAGGATTACGGCAATGAGCAGGAAGTCGACGATTGCGTTTATGAGCGAACCCCAGTCAATATAGTTAGTGCTTGCCCAGTCTATAACTTCGAGCCCCGTTACCTCGTCCACAGTGTAGGCGGGCGTGCCGAGCACGGTACGCAACCCCTCAAGTCCCTGACCGCCCGTTGCGGCGGTTACGCCCCAGTTTACGAGCGGCATTAAAATCCCTGCGGTAACCGCGGTTACGATTGCCGTGAATGCGCTTGCAATGATGACGCCGACAGCCATATCGACGACATTGCCGCGCGAGATGAATTTTTTGAATTCAGCCCACAGTTCCTTAATTTTTTTCATGAGTTTATCTCCTTATATTTTTACCGGACTATTTATTTTGCAAGTTCCGACGCAAGCGCCTTTACCTGCGCACGGCTCTCGTCGTTGAGCGCGGAGCGGATTTTAACAACGTTTTCCGCGAATGTCAGGTTACTCTTACCGAAGCGCTCCTGCATGAGCCTTGCCGCCACGGGCGCCCACGTGCCGTTTTCGATAAAGCCGACAAGCCTCTTCTGATAATTCCTTTCGGTGAGATTTTCTATAAATTCTCTTACAGGCGGGAACAGGCTGGCGTTATACGTGATGCCCGCAATGACGAGCTTGGAGTACCTGAATGCGTCGGCTACGCAAACAGAGCGGTCGTCCCTTGCAAGGTCATGGATTATAACCTTATCGCAACCTGCCGATTTAAGCTCGCTTGCCAGAAGCTCTGCCGCCTTTTTGGTGTGCCCGTATACAGAGGCATATGCAATTACTACGCCCTCCTCCTCGGGGGTGTAGCTCGCCCAAGTGCCGTAGAGATTGAGGTAATGGGAAAGGTCGCCCTCGAGAACGGGACCGTGCAGGGGGCAGATTCTGTCTATCTTCAGCGTGGTGAGCTTTTTAAGGGCGGCTTCAACCTGCTTTCCGTACTTGCCGACAATGCCGATATAGTACCGCCTTGCCTCGTCATCCCACGGTTCGTCGATATCGAGCGCGCCGAACTTGCCGAAGCCGTCGGCTGAAAAAATTGTATTCGTGTACCCGTCGTAAGTTACCATAACCTCGGGCCAGTGAACCATGGGTGCAAACACAAAGTGCAATTTGTGATGTCCGAGGTCGAGCATGTCGCCGTCGCCCACCACCACTCTACGGTCGGCAAAATCCGTGCCGAAATATTCGCTGAGCATAACAAAAGTCTTTGTGTTGCCCACAAACTTAACCGACGGATACTCTTCCGCAAAACGAAGCGCGTTTGCCGAATGGTCGGGCTCCATATGCTGAATGATGATATAATCGGGCTGTCTGCCGTTTAAAACCGATTTAATTTTGGCAATCCACTCGTCGCCGAATTTTTCGTCGACGGCGTCCATGACGGCAATTTTTTCGTCGATTATAACATAGGAATTATATGCAACGCCGTTCGGAACTTTGTAGATGCCTTCAAACAGATCGATTTCATGGTCGTTGACTCCCACATAATAAGTGTCTTTTGCTGTTAATTTCATTTAAAACTCCGGTTTTTATTCTTCAACATATTCCCCGACCCCGTCCAATATAACCCTGTCGCCGCAGGGGTTTTCTATGGTTACATTTTTAAGGTGTACGCTGTCGACAAACTGAAAATACAGTCCGCCGTTTTTGACTTTTTTATTTATCTCCTTCATATCGGGGTATCCCTCCTCAGCCCTGCCGTTAAAGGTAAAGCTGACATTTTCAAAAGATACCCCTCCTATGGGGGCTTCGGGCAAGCCGTAGAAAGCGCCCGCACAGTACTCTGCGTCCGTACAGGTCATATTCTTAAAACTGAATCTTCCTACGTAAGGCGTTCTCTCGTCTACAGGGAGCTTTTCGGTGGTATAAACATACTCCGTATGCCCCGTGGTATCCCCCATGTTATAGTACATGTTTACGACAAAGGGCACTTTTACTCCCTTCATTATTATATCGGAAAAAGCAATGTTATCGGTTATGCCTATTCTCCCTCTGCCCCTGCGAGTTTTGATACGCAGTCCCCTGTCGGTGCCCTCGAACAGACAACGGCTGACGGAGATATTTTCTATACCGCCCGACATCTCGCTGCCGAGCACCACCCCGCCGTGACCGTCACGCATGTAGCAGTTGCGTATCGAAATGTTTCTGCACGTTTGACGGTATTTTTTCGCGCAGTCAAGCGTACCAGACTTTATGGCAATACAGTCGTCGCCGACGGAAATTTTCACCCCCGCAATTTCTACGCCGTCGCAGGCATCGGGGTCGATGCCGTCTGTCGTGGGCATGCCCGAGGGATTAAAAAGCTGCAGATCATACAGTCCCACGTTACGGCAAAAATAGGGGTGAATATTCCAGCTCGGTGTGTCCTTTACGGTCAACCCGAACATTGTTATGTTTGCGCAACGGTTAAAGAATACCCCGCGCGGGCGCCATGCCGTGCGCATTACGCGGTGGTTTATATACCAGTCGCCATTTGGGCCGTTGCCGTCTATCTCTCCTTCGCCCGTTACGATAACGTTTTCGGCTTTATAGGCTGTGAGAAGGGAAGCAAAGCAGGTCGCCTCCTCCCCCTGCCAGGTGCCGAGGTTTATATCCCCGATCGTGCCGGGCAGGGTAGGATAGTCCCCCCTTACAGCCGAACCGACGAGACGCGCGCCCCTTTCGATATAGAGCGTCATATTGCTCTTTAAAAAAACTGGCTTTAAAAGATAGTTTCCCGCCGGAACGTACAGCGTACCGCCCGAGGGAAGGCAGGCTATGGCGGCGCTGAAGGCAGGCGTATCGTCGTGAACGCCGTCGCCATACGCATTGAAAAGTTTTACATTAAAGAGGGCGCTTTCCTCTTCGGTGACAAATTCAACCGTCTGCCCCGCGGCGCCGACTGTGTAGAGTGTGCCGGGCTGAAGTCCGGACAGGGTAAATACATTCCTGTTTTCGTTTCGGACGGTTTTCCCGTTCAGTGTAATACAGAACTCCTCACCGAAAAAATAGGGAGAACTGCTTTCGAGTTCAAAACACGCGCTGCGCGGACTTTTTGCAAGAATCTTCATAGCCTTTCACCTTTATACTGCAAGCAGTCCGAACGACATGAGAAGGAACACTGTTATGAACACCGTAAATACCGAGGCAATGCTCGTCCATACGACAAGCTGCCCGGCAAGCTGCTCGTCATTGCCCATCTCTCCCGCCATTATGGCGCTCGAAACGGCGACAGGCGTGCCGAATAGGGCGATGAGCGCGGGGTATTCAGTTTGCCCGAAGCTGACAAGCGGAGTAAACTCGCTTAAAAGAACGGCGCATCCGACGCCGATGAGGGGCGCTATAATTACGCGGAATACAGTGCCGACGACTATTTCCTTAGTCATGCCCTTTACTGCAGAGAATTTGAACTGTCCGCCGAGAACTATGAGGGCAAGGGGTGTTGCTACGGATTTGAGATTGTCGAGCGAGTTATAGAGGAATGTGACGTCGTCCCTCAGAGTAAAAACAGCCTCTCCCCATATGGCAACTTCGGCATAGCGCAATCCGACAGACACAAGTCCCGCGACAATGCCGATAATCAGCGGATTCTTAACTATGTTCAGGAGTATCTTTTTTATATCCGTGTGCTTGTTCGCGGGAGAGACGAGCATGCCGTTTTCATCGACCTGCGCCTCCGGCTTTACAAAGATTGAAAGCGAGACGACGGCAAGGATATTGAAGATGGGGATTGTAAATGCCTGAATAATTGCGACGACGCCGTTGACTATATCCTCTGCCCCCGCGGCGGTGCCGGCAAGAGAAGCGGCAAGAGAAATACCTATTATTGCAAAATTGCTGCGATAGCAACACTGCAGAATAACCCCCCTCCTGCGGTTGTCCTTTGTGGAGAGAACGCTCACCGCAAGCCCTATGCCGAAGATAATAAACACGGCAACAACGGCATAGATTACCAGCCCCCAGTCGACTGCAGAAAGGTCGTCGATGCTGTATATATTTATAAACAGCATGCTGGGCAGACATACGTTGAACACGAGCTTATTGCCCACCGAGAGAAAGGCGTCGTTTAGAAAATTTATGCGCCGAAGTACGTAGCCGAGCAAAATCAAAAGCACTATGGGCAGAACGGCGTTTATCGACGTCATAAAGATGTTGAACATTGGAATATCCTCCGTAAATTTTTATTGCACATATATTATATGATAAATTTTTGTTATTTTCTACTAAATACATATTGTATTAATCATATAATACTGATTTTACAACACTCATGTTGCACGATATGCAATAGACATATTACGAATTCTCCGCTGAAAATTTTATCAAAATAAAATAGCGTTGTCAACAAAATGTATGCCGAAACAACGCTACCCGGAGATTAAATTATTAAATATGGTTATCTTATATGTCCGTTGCCGCAGACGATATACTTGTACGTCGTCAGCTCCCTGAGCCCCATGGGTCCGCGCGCATGGAGTTTTTGTGTGGAGATACCCATCTCGCAGCCTAAACCGAACTCGCCGCCGTCGGTAAAGCGCGTCGAAGCGTTTACATATACCGCCGCGCTGTCGACAAGCCGCGTAAAGAGCGAAGCGTTTGCGCTGTCCCTCGTGACGATACAGTCGCTGTGTCCCGTCGAATGGCGGGAAATGTGATCGATTGCTTCTTCAACACCGCCGACAATTTTAACCGCCATTTTATAGTCGAGGAACTCCGTGTCGAAATCATACTCCCCTGCCCTCTCGCAGCAGGACATGCCCTCTAAAACGGCATATGCCTCGTCGTCGAGCCTGAGCGTAACTTTATTTTCCACCCTCCCCTCAACAAGGATGGTATAGAGCATAGGCAGAAAAATTTTTGCAATATCGCGGTGAACGAGGCAGACCTCCATGGCGTTGCATACGGAAGGGCGGCTGCACTTGGCGTTTAAAATAATTTTTCCTGCCATGTCGAGATCGGCAGAGCTATCGACAAATACGTGACATATGCCCGTACCCGTCTGAATGACGGGCACCCTTGCGTGTTCAACACAGGCGTTTATCAGCCCCGCCCCGCCGCGCGGAATCAATAAATCAATATATCCCCTCGCGGTCATGAGCTCGCCCGCACTTTCCCTCGACGTATCTTCGATAAGATTAATCAGGTTGCCGTCGAGCCCTACATTTCTGAGTCCGATTTTCATAGCTTCGACAATTGCCGTTGCCGAGCGGTGCGCCTCCTTTCCCGCGCGGAGCACACAGACGTTTCCGCTCTTCAGACAGAGCGCGGCAGCGTCGGAAGTGACGTTGGGGCGGCTCTCATAAATAATGGCTACAGCGCCGAGCGGCACCCTTGTTTTACAAATTTTAAGCCCGTCGCTTCTCGTTATGCTATCGAACGTCTCGCCTACAGGATCGGGAAGCTTGGCAACATTGCGCACTCCTTCAGCCATTTCCTTAATTCTTTGGGGCGTGAGTCGCAATCTGTCGAGCATTATGTCAGACATAGTACCACTTGAAGCCTCAATATCAAGGTTATTTGCCTTAATTATGTTTGACATAGTACTCTCTAATTGGTCCGCAATTGATAATAATGCCGAATTTTTACGCTCTGTTGTGAGCAACGCCGCGTTTTTCTTCGCCGAAAGGGCTGCTTCGAGAATGTCTTTTGTTGTCATGCCTTTACCCCCTTAAAGTATGTACACCTGCCATTGCCATCCATTAAATCATAGAGTATGGAAGGGCTTGAGCCGTTAGCAATTATCATGTCCACCCCCCTTTGCATGCAAATTTCCGCGGCATGAATTTTTGTTGCCATGCCGCCCGTGCCGAGCGAACTGCCGGTGCCGCCCGAATGCGAACGGATTGCGTCGTCAATTTTTTCAACCACGGGTATGAGCTCAGCCGCACTGTCCTTCTTCGGGTCGGCAGAATACAGACCGTCTATATCGGTGAGCAGTATCAGAAGTTGAGCTCCTACATTCACGGCGACTATCGCGGCAAGAGTATCGTTGTCCCCCACCGCTATTTCCGAGGTTGCCACAGTGTCGTTTTCGTTAATGACGGGCAAAGCGCCGAGCTCTATAAGCCTCTCCATCGTATTTATGAAATGAAAGCGCCTTTCGTCGTTTTCGATATCGTCGCCCGTAATCAGAATCTGCGCGACGGTGTGGTTGTATTCCGAAAACAGCTTATCATATGTGTACATGAGTTCGCACTGACCGACTGCCGCAGCCGCCTGTTTTGTAGGCATGTCTGAAGGACGGGCGGAAAGATTGAGTTTGCCCATTCCCATGCCTATCGCGCCCGAGGACACCAGAACAATTTCGTGTCCGGCATTCTTTAAATCGCTTATCACTTTGCAGAGTTCTTCAACCCTGCGTATATTGAGTTTGCCCGAAGAATGGGCGAGCGTGGAAGTTCCAACCTTTATTACAAGCCGCATGTCTGCCTTTCCTTAAAATATATTTAAATTCATTCTATACCATAACTCCGCTTTAGTCAACTAAATTATTCGCAATTTGACCCGACTTTTAATATATAAAAACGGCGGAGCCGCAAAATGTGTGCAGTTCCGCCGCTTTGATGGAGTACTTTAAATAGAATGTTTAAGTTTATACAATGCCCTGAGCCATCATTGCGTCGGCAACCTTTACAAAGCCGGCAATGTTTGCGCCCATAACGTAGTTGCCCTCGTAGCCGTACTTCTTTGCCGCCTCGTCGATATTGTGGTAGATATTTACCATGATATTCTTGAGTTTTGCGTCAACCTCTTCGAACGACCAGAACATTCTGCCGGAGGACTGAGCCATTTCAAGCGCCGAAGTTGCAACGCCGCCTGCGTTTGCCGCCTTTGCGGGAAGGAACACGACGCCCGCCTTCTGGAATACCTCGATAGCTTCGAGGGTCGAAGGCATGTTTGCGCCCTCGGCAACGTACTCTACGCCGTTGCGGACGAGGATTTCCGCGGCTTCCTTGTCGATTTCATTCTGCGTGGCGCTGGGAAGGGCGATGTCGCAGGGGATTGTCCAGATGCCCTTGCAGCCTTCATAGTACTTGGCACCCTTTACCCTTTCGGCATATTCCTTTATTCTGCCGCGCTTTACTTCCTTGATATCCTTTATGATGTCGAGCTGAATGCCGTTGGGGTCGTGAATGTAGCCGTTTGAGTCGTACATTGCAACAACCTTAGCGCCGAGCTCCTGAGCCTTCCGGCAGGCGTAGATTGCAACGTTGCCCGAACCGGAAATTACAACCGTTTTACCCTTGAAGCTGTCGCCGCGAACGCGGAGAGCTTCTTCGGTGATATATACGAGACCATAGCCCGTGGCTTCCGTTCTTACGAGTGAACCGCCGTAGGTCAAGCCTCTGCCCGTGAGCACGCCGACGTGCTCGTTGCAAATTCTTTTATACTGTCCGAAGAGATAGCCTATCTCCCTGCCGCCTACGCCTATGTCGCCTGCGGGAACGTCGGTATCGGCGCCGATATGGCGGTAGAGCTCGGTCATGAAGCTCTGGCAGAAAGCCATGATTTCACGGTCGCTCTTGCCCTTGGGGTCGAAGTCGGAACCGCCCTTGCCGCCGCCGATGGGCAGACCCGTCAAGCTGTTCTTTAAAATCTGCTCAAGACCTAAGAACTTGATTATAGAAAGATTTACCGAAGGGTGAAACCTCAAGCCGCCCTTGTAGGGACCGATTGCGCTGTTGAACTGCACGCGGTAGCCTTTGTTGACCTGCGTTTTGCCGTTGTCGTCCACCCAGGGAACGCGGAACATAACCACTCTTTCGGGCTCGACAAATCTTTCAAGAAGTCCCGCCTTTTCATACTCGGGGTGAGCCTCGACTACGGGCGCGAGGGTAGTTAAAATTTCGGTTGCCGCCTGATGGAATTCAGGTTCGTTGGGGTTGCGCTTTTTAAGGTTTTCAAGCACCTGCTCTACATATGTCATACTAATTTCTCCTTGCGGCGTTAACGCCATAATTTTTTTCTCACAGATAAGCCGTAATGTATAACGACTGTTTAAGTATAACATATTTTTAAGTTATATACAAATTTTATGCATAATTATGAATATTTGAAAATTTTATACATTGTATAAGCAACGCTTATATTTGTATTTCCTAACCTTACAAAATCAATTAAAATATAATCGAATAAATTTTCCGAATAGGGTTGCCTTTGACAAACGATTGTGCTATACTGAATGTGCGACACAACTGAATATTTTCCCAACGCAACGGATACAACTCTATGGCAAGTTGTATCTCTATTTTTCGTTGTGTTGGAAGTTGTGTCGCAGCAATCGGAGATACATTTTGCAAGGCGTGTCTTCGGTTGAAGATACGCTTTTTAATTTGCCCTGCAAACAGGAGAAAAATAATGAAAAAGAAACTTGCATTGCTTCTTTTGGTGCTCGCTTCGGCTCTATGCGTGGCGTTTGCCTTTCCCGCATGCGACTTCGGCGGTGGCAGCGGCAACAACGAAGGTCCGTCGGTAGAAGCCGTACCCGATCATTACCACCCACTTGTACATTATGCAGCTGTCGAGTCTACCTGCACGGAGAGCGGACACGCCGAATATTGGTATTGTTCATATTGTGAGGAGTGCTTTACTGATTCGGATGGTAATAATTTTACTACACTTGAACAGCTTACTATTCAGCCGACCGGGCATAATTTTGTTGACGGGTTTTGTTCTAAATGCAATATATCATATTTTACAGAAGGGTTAGAATATAGTCTCTCCTCGGATTCGGAATACTATATTGTTACGGGGATTGGCACGGCAACAGATAAGGATCTTGTTATTCCGTCCGTTTACAATAATTTGCCTGTTACAGAAATTGGCGGCTATGCATTCAATGGGTGCAGCAGCCTTACAAGCATAACCATTCCCGAAGGCGTAACAAGCATTGGCGAGAATGCGTTCTGGGGTTGCAGCAGACTTACAGGCGTAACATTTGGCGCAAACAGTCAGTTGGAAAGCATAGGAAGTTTTGCGTTCGCGTATTGCAGCAGCCTTACAAGTATAACCATACCCGAGGGTGTTACAAACATTGACGGCAATGCATTCAAGGGTTGCAGCAGCCTTACAAGTATAACCATACCCGAGGGTGTTACAAGCATTGACAATTATGCGTTTTATGGTTGCACAGCATTGACGGAGATAAACTTCAACGCAACAATCTGTAACGATTTAAGCAGCGGTAATTATGTATTCTCCTATGCCGGACAGGATGGAGAGGGTATAACGGTAAATATAGGAGCAAACGTTACTAAAATTCCCGCTTATTTGTTCTGTCCTGATAATAGTATTTCTCCCTATTCTAAAATTGTTATTGTAAATTTTGCTCAAAACAGCGTTTGCAAAAGCATTGGCACGTATGCGTTCGCTTATTGCAGCAGCCTTACAAGTATAACCATACCCGAAAGCGTTACCAGCATTGGCTATGATGCGTTCTCTGGTTGCAGCAGCCTTGAAAGCGTAATTTTTGGCGCAAACAGTCAGTTGGAAAGCATCGGCGATTATGCGTTCGAGTGGTGCAGCCGTCTTACAAGCGTAACCATACCCGAGGGTGTTACAAGCATTGGCGAGAATACGTTCTTGGGTTGCAGCAGCCTTACAAGCATAACCATACCCGAAGGCGTGACAAGCATAGGAAGTTTTGCGTTCTACTATTGCAGCAGCCTTACAAACATTACCATTCCCGAGGGGGTTACAAGCATTGGCGAGAATACGTTCCGTGGTTGCAGCAGCCTTACAAGCATAACCATTCCCGAGGGGGTTACAAGCATTGGCGAGAATACGTTCTGGGGTTGCAGCAGACTTACAAGCATAACCATTCCCGAAGGCGTGACAAGCATAGGCGAGGACGCATTCCGGGGTTGCCGCGGTCTCACAATATACTGTGAAGCATCAAGTAAACCGAGCGGCTGGGGTAGTTCCTGGAATAATAGCGGTTGTTCTGTTGTATGGGATTGCAACAATAATGAAGTTGCCGACGACGGTTATATCTATGTTATAGTAAATGACTTACGCTACAGCTTAAAGGACGGCAATGCAATGGTTGCAAGACAGCCTTCAAACATATCCGGCGAAGTCGTAATTGCTTCTACCGTTGAATATAAAGGCATAATTTATACCGTTACAAGCATTGGCGATGCTGCGTTCGCTTATTGCCGCAGCCTTACAAGCGTAACATTTGGCGCAAACAGTCAGTTGGAAAGCATCGGCGAGCGTGCGTTCTCCGGTTGCGATAATCTTACAAGCATAACCATACCCGAAAGTGTGACAAACATTGGCTGGTATGCGTTCAGTGGTTGCAGCAGCCTTACAAGCATAACCATACCCGAGGGCGTAACAAGCATTGGTTTGTCTGCGTTCAGTGGTTGCAGCAGCCTTACAAGAATTACCATTCCCGATAGTGTAACAAGCATTGGCGAGAATGTGTTCGGGTGGTGCAGCAGCCTTACAAGTATAACCATACCCGAGGGTGTTACAAGCATTGGCTTGAGGGCGTTCTTGGGTTGCAGCAGCCTTACAATATACTGTGAAGCTGCAAGTAAACCAACAGGTTGGGTTAGCAACTGGAACAATAGCAATTGCCCCGTTGTTTGGGATTGCAACAATAATGAAGTTGCCGACGACGGTTATATCTATGTTATAGTAAATGACTTACGCTACAGCTTAAAGGACGGCAATGCAATGGTTGTAGGACAGCCTTCAAACATATCAGGCGAAGTCGTAATTGCTTCTACCGTTGAATATAAAGGCATAATTTATACCGTTACCAGCATTGGCTATGATGCGTTCTCTGGTTGCAGCAGCCTTACAAATGTATTTGTTAAAGAAAATAACAATAAATATTGTGATATTAACGGGATTTTATTTAGTAAAGACAAAGCAACCTTGATTTGCTATCCTGCCGGTAAACCTGCAACACAATATTCCATACCCGATGGTGTTACAAGCATCGGCGAGCGTGCGTTCTCCGGTTGCGATAATCTTACAAGCATAACCATACCCGAAAGCGTTACCAGCATTGGCTATGATGCGTTCTCTGGTTGCAGCAGCCTTGAAAGCGTAATTTTTGGCGCAAACAGTCAGTTGGAAAGCATAGGAAGTTCTGCGTTCTACTATTGCAGCAGCCTTACAAGTGTAACCATACCCGAGAGCGTTACAAGCATTGGCTATTTTGCGTTCTACGGTTGCAGCAATCTTGAAAGTGTGTACTATGCAGGTACGGCAGAAGTTTGGGAAACGATTGAAATTGGTTCTTATAATTCCCCTCTTACCAGCGCAACCAGATATTACTACTCCGAAACTCAGCCGACGGGGGAGGGCAACTGGTGGCACTATGTGGACGGGGTTGTGACTGTTTGGTAGACAAAATAAAATACATACACGCTCCATAAAATTTATACAGCGGCGAGCCATAAGGCTCGCCGCTGTAGTATTTAATTGGAAAAATAGATTGAATTTGCGGTGTTGTAGAAGATATCTTCAAGTTCGCTCGCTGTAAACACGCCGCTTTTTATTATATAGTCCTTTAAATGCGCGTAGGAATCTCTGCACAGGTTCGACGGCATGTCGGTTCCGAACATTAATTTTTGCGCCCCTACCTCCTCCCTTGCCGTCTTTAAATGTTCAACGGCGGTCGGGTAGGGGTAACCTTCGGGCTTTTGGTTGGAGGGGAGGGATGCCAAATCGAAATACACATTGGGCAGAGAAAAGAGCCCCAAAGTTCTTTTTAAAAGTTCGCCGTCCGTGCGCTGCGGCGCGAGCAAATGGCAGATTACAAAGGTCAGGCTTGGATATTTTTTTATAGATTCGGACAGTTCCTTTACCTGCCAGCAACAGTTGCCGGGTCTGCCGATATCTATTATAAAGGTCAAGCCATTGTCGGCGGCGAATTTGTACTCTTTGTGCATGAGTTCGCCGTTCAGATCAATGCGCGGGTGATACGCCATGAGCCCCGAGCCGTTGCTGACTTCAAATTTTACAGCTTTGAAACCCAGCTCCTTAAAAAGGCGCCTTTTAACCTCCTCCGCTTTGGCGCAGAATGGGTCGTAGCTCGCCGCGCCCGTAAATCTTCGGGGGTATTTTTTTATGGCTCGGGCGGTGTATTCGTTCTGAAAGCCGAAGAACTGACCCTGCAAAAGTACCGCCTTTTCAACTCTGTTTTCGTCCATCACTTTCAAAAGCGATTCGGGAGAGGCGCCGTATTCGCCCATTGCGGGGGGAATCATCTGAAAGGTTGAGCCGTCGGCATATTGAGCCATGCCGCCCCCTATCCCCCTCAGTTCGCCGCGGGAGGTAAAGCCCGCGATATACTGCACAACGTGCGCGTGAGCGTCGATAATTTTCATGTCTGCCTCCTTTTAAAAAATTATAACACAGGCACGGAGACAAAACAAGCAGGCATGCACATTAAAGCATATTTTTCATATATTATAGTATGGAAACCGTGAAATACGACAGGGCAGCGGCGTTTGAATATGCCAAAAAGTGGGCATTCAGGCGCAACCCCAAATTTTATAACTTTGACAATATAGGCGGCGACTGCACAAACTTTGCCTCGCAATGTATTTATGCAGGCGCAAACGTTATGAACTACACTCCCGCTTTCGGGTGGTATTACATTGATATTAACAACCGCGCCCCCGCATGGACGGGCGTAGAGTACCTGTATAACTTTTTGACCGCCAACGACGGCGCGGGGCCCTTTGCAGAGGAGACGGGAAGAGATAAACTCGAGGTGGGAGATATCGTCCAGCTCGGCACAGCCACGGGGGATTTTTATCATTCGCCCGTTGTCGTGGCAGTGAGAGATAAAAATATTTACGTCGCCGCGCACACATACGACGCGTTCATGAAGCCATTAAATTCATATAACTATGCCCGCCTGAGGGCAATCCACATACTCGGCGTGCGCAAATAAATATGCCTTAAAATCTAAGCAAGCAAATAATTTCGATATTCCCCTCAAAATTGCTTGAAATTTTTTAAAGTATGTTATAAAATATTTGAGCACGCAGAGATGGCAGAGTGGTCGAATGCGCACGACTCGAAATCGTGTTACGTAGGAATACGTACGGAGGTTCGAATCCTCTTCTCTGCGCCAAAATGGCGGAGGACAGTTCACTGTCCTCCGCCATTTTGTTGTGTTTTGATAAAAGAAGAGGATTCGAGGGGGGAGGTGCGAGCGGGAGCGAGCAGTTTGCGTGCGGAAGTAGATATAAGAGACATGCTTTCACGCAAACCAAACAGCGGACACCCGCTGTTTGCCGGGGCGTCCCCGCTAAAGGGACGAATCCTCTTCTCTGCGCCAAACGAGTATAATCCGAACCCGAAACCGATTTTAGTCGGTGGAGCGTTCGGATTATTTTTTTATCTATGAAAGACCAGTTATTGATTTTTAACTTTTCTTATGGTAAAATGGACTAACAATAAAAGATTATTTAAACAGAGGTAAGTTAAATGAAGAAGATTTATTTTATAATAGTTGCCGCTATTTTTTGTTGTTTACCGCTTGCCGCCTGCGACAGCAATGACAGTAACAGTAGTTCGGATTTTATTACAGACGAAGCTCATTGTGTCGTTTCTTTACCACAGGAATATAATATTATCTACGAGAATGATGAACTTTCTGGTTCTTCTTTGTTCAACGAAGACTTATTCAATGCTGATACCGTAAACGGAGAGCAAAAAGATAACGGATTTGTATATTATAATTTGCTTAAAAATGAGCCGTTTAAAATTGTAACGTCGATAGACGTTATTCAAAATAAGAACGAAAACGGACAAACGCTCTGCTACTGGAAATTGAATGATACTCTTTACAAAGACGGAGATAATTATTACTCGGAAACCGTATTTGCTTGTTCAGAAGATACAAAAATAACGCCTGTATATTATGAATTTCGTGCTATTGGAATGCTGCTGTATGAAGTGGATGAAAATGATATGCCAACCGTACAAGATAATGATGTTTTTGACGAAAACGGGGCAATAAAAGAACAGGACGGGCTTTATTATCTGTATGGGGTTTATGATTTTGAACCTTATCAGGAATTATGGCGGACTAATTTAACGATTACCAAATACGAGATAAATAAAACAAGCCAACAAATTGCCGAAAACTACTATAAAGATTTTTATGTGATAAATATTGAAATTGATAAAGGAAATCTGTTTAATAAAGGCAAGATTATAGTTGAAAAACTCTATAAAATTGACGAACACGGATATATGACTTACGGTGCGTTGAATGTCATTCAAGGAGATGATACAAGTAAATGCATATACACACTACCTGTCGGTGATCACGAAATAAAATATACTTTCATATAAATCCCAATGTGTTATTAGGTTTGGAATAGTGCCATTATCTATAATAAAAGTATAACCCACTATACTTCGCAAGCGAAGTCGTGGGCTCTGCGAGGCTTTAATCCACGCAAGAGAAAAGGGTTTCAGGGGAAGGCTTCCCCTGACGAGGCGAGCGTTTGCGCTCGGCAAGTGGCTTGCC
>CALVMP010000037.1 GCA_944346655.1 uncultured Clostridia bacterium | reverse complement strand
AATATATTTGGCTCCGCCGAAGTCGATCGAGCGCAAGTTTTTACATTCGAAAAAGGTTTCTGCGGCTACCCGTTCCATGCTTTGCGGTAAAACAATTTCCGAAAGCGAAGAGCAACCTGAAAATGTTCTGCCTAAATTTGTTGCGTCGGCGGCTGTTTCAATTTTTTGAAAATTCTGCGAGTTTAAAACTCTGCAGTTTTTAAGAGCTTCGGTTTTTGCCGTAAATCCGATTTCCCTTATCGTTTCGGGGAAATATATATTTTTTAAAACTTACAGTTGGCAAACGTCAGGGCGGCTATTTTTGTTACGGTATATAATTTGCCGTCATGTTCGGTATGAGAGGGTATTGTCAGCTCTTCGGCAAAAATGTCTTTAACGGCAACAACGGTCGCTTCACCTTCGCTGTAAGTATAGGCGTACAGATCCTCCCTTTTAAGCATGCGGATTGCGCGGATTTTTTCATTTATAGGCGCGTCGCCGTGAATAAAGGTTACGGAGTCTGAAAACATTTTTTCATACAACTTTTTCGATTCGGCGGAAATTTTGCCATGCGGCAGGGTATTGAGTACGGCGCTGCCCGAAAGAGTGCGGATGCCGTCCTTTTCAAAATTTACCGAGCAATAATTCTTATGAAGCTGGGAAATTTTTCGGCACAATTTATAAAAGAAAGGGGAGAGCAGGGTTTCTTTATTGAGATATACAATCACCCCGATACAGTTATATTCGCCTATTTTATCCAGCATCTCTTCTTCCCACCAGCTGCCGTGCTCCAGTCGTCTGTCGTACCATATGCGCAGGTTGCCGGCGGAATACAAAACTATGTCGATAAGCGCCTCTTTATATAAAGTTTCGGGATAGTACACGAAATAATAGCCGTTGTCCCCGTTCGGGTCGGGCAAAACTTCCCGCACAGCGTCGTCGTTTATGCTATGCGAGTCGCGAATAATCTGTAGTTTTTCTTCAAAGGTTTTCATTGCCATACCGCCGCGCGTACAAATTTTCTGTAGCCCGTCCGTTCGCAGGGCTTTTCTGTGTATTGACCGTCGAACACGGGCTTTACTCCGTTTTTATTGATATAAATTACCTTTGCGGGGAAAAGGGCGTCTATGGCAGAATTTGTATAAGGGGATATATTTATTTCTCCTTCGCCCAGCCCGTAATCCCTGAGGTTAATGGGGTTTTGCAGCATAATGTCTGCATCGGGCTTTAACTCTTTTATTTTTTTACAATCAAGCACGACGCAGTTGATATCCCCGCAATGCGCAAAAACGCTCTGTCCCATATAAATGTTCTCTGCCATTACGGTAATTTCTTTAAGTCCTGTACACCCTGCAAAAGCACAGCTTTCTAAAACTTTCACCCCCTTTCGGCAGGGTAAGCGATGTAAGATTGACGCACCCGCCGAATGCCATAAAATTAATTTTAAGCTTATCCGATAAAATTTCTGCGCTATGCAGCCCGCGGCAGCCGGCAAATGAGAAATTTCCGATCTCGCCTACTTTTTCAGGGATGACTATACTTTTCAGACTGATGCAATCGGCAAAGGCGGAAGAACCTATGGTTTGGCATGAAGGGGGGATATTGAAACTTTTGAGGTTTATGCAACCTTGAAAGCAGAAAATCGACAAATTCAGGCAGTCGGGAAAATTTATAACTTCCTGCAAAGCGGTACACAGCGGCAGGGCGGGGGGGGGTATTCCTCGACATGGCTGCGCGGCAAAAAGGTGAGTTTTTCTATATACAGCCGCCCTGCAACGTTGCATGTTTTTACAAGTTCGACATGCGGAGGTATGGTAAGCTCTTTAAGCGAGCTGCAGCCCTCGAACGCTTCAATTGCCAGACGCGCATCCCGCTCTTTGCCCGCAGGGCTTCCCAAATCCACTTCGGTAAGACTTATGCAGTTATAAAAAGCATAATCGCCGATGGTCTCCCAGCCGTCGGGCAGTTTTACTTTTTCAAGATATATGCAATTTGTAAAGCAGAGCGGCGCCAGCTCAGTTACATGGCAGTCAATTCCTTTTCTTCTTCTTAAAGGCGGGATTTTTAGTTCCCTTAAAGTGAGGTCTTTTATCGATAGAATGCTTACATGATTGTTGCTGTCGGGTTTTGAAAAGCTGAACAGTTGAGGCTGTTTCAGCGCGGATATGCGCTTTGCAAGCCCGGCAATCGGCGCGGTTGAATCTATCATTGCCGACTTACCCATCATTTTGTGCAACATGTTTTTTGCCCGATCGTCCTGTATGGCATTAAGTCCCTCTGAAATACCGTCTGAGCCGATAAGGTTGACGCATAAATAACTCTTTTTATTCCGAAGAACAAAATCGACTTCGTTCCATATGGACGGGGATTGCAAAAAATCTCTGCTGATATAAAAAATGACTCCCTTGCAGTGATAGGAATATATACGTTTGCGAACGTCTTTAAGCCAGCTTTTTCCTGTCTCCAGTCCGCGGTCGTACCATAATTTAATGTTTTCGTTCTGAAGTCCGAGAATTGATTCAAATACCTGCTTGTAGTCCTTGTGTGAATAGCTTATAAAATAATATCCTTCTCCCGAGTCGGGTTCGGGCATTACTCCCGCATTCTGGACTTCGCGCAGGGATTTGGAATTACGTATGAGCTCCAGTCTTTCTTCAACGCTAATCACGTTTGTTCTCCTGCTTTTCTTTAATGATATCAAAAAAAAATAACGGTTGTCAACGCAAGATTAAAATGTTCGAAAGTCGATTGATTGACACACGTAAAGAGCGGTGGTATCATATTGCCATGACGGGTATTATGTTAGGAAGACCAAAGGATATGTGCGGGCGAACGGAGAGGGAGGTAAAGGTTTACGACTTCCTCGACGGGCTGGGGATCGGGTACGAACGCATCGATCACGAGGCGGTGGAGACAATGGAGGCGTGCAGGGAGATTGACGAACTCCTCGCACCCGCCGCAGTGTGCAAAAATTTATTTCTGACAAACTCCAAGGGGGATGAATACTTCCTTTTAATGCTGCGGGGCGACAAGCGGTTTGTTGGCAGGGAGGTGGCTCGGCAGATAGGTTCCACCCGCCTTTCTTTCGGCTCGCCGCAAAAGATGGAGGAACTGCTCTCCACCCACCCCGGTTCGGCTTCGGTTATGGGTCTGATGTACGACAAATCGTTGCGCGTAAAATTTCTCGTTGACGGCGATATACTGTCGGACGAATACCTCGGCTGTCATCCCTGCGTGAACACCTCGAGCCTGCGGCTCAGGACAAGCGACGTGTTCAACGTATTCCTCCCCGCGACGGGGCATGAATATACGATAGTCAAAGTTTAAAATTATTTCTGAGTGACGGAAATTTTACAAAAAAGTTTAAATTTGGCATTGACTTATGAAGGTTTGAGTGCTATAATAAACTTACAAATTTTACTGTGTTAAGGAGGAAAATATATGGCTTGGATAAGGTGCTCGCAGTGCGGGAGGCAAGTTTCTTCAAATGCCTACTCCTGCCCGAATTGCGGTCAGGATATCCGTGCTCTCAGGGATAGCGGCGCAAGTTGCTCAAACTGCACGCGCAGAGGGGACAGCGATATGGGTTGGTGCGAAAACAGTCATCCGAACAATTATCCCTGTCTTGGATGGCAGTATGACGAACCCGATACCGACTGGTAATAATTTTTAAGCACAGCTATAAAAATCTTCCGCCCCGCAGTATTGCGGGGCGGAATTAATTTTTAGGGATAAATGATTGTGCGGCGGGCAATAATTTGTGCGATATGTGCACTGCTGTAAGTTTCAGAAGGGGTGTGAGTCTTTTCGGTCGCACCCTTGACAACGACAAGAGTTTTAACGAGGAATTTGTTGCGACGCCGCGCAGTTTCCCCCTGTGGAGGGGAGGCGGGGAGCACTTTGCCATCCTCGGCATGGCGACGGTGAAAGAGGGATTGCCCCTGTACTATGACGGAATGAACGAAAGGGGGCTTTGCATGGCAGGGCTCAACTTCGACGGCAACGCCGGCTATTCGAAGCCCAAAAGCGGCGCCTTGAATATCGCGCAGTACGAGTTCTTGCCCTACATTCTCGGCACCTGTTCGGATGTCTCCGAGGCGGAGCGCCTCATAAAAACCGTCAATCTCACCGACGAGCCGTTTTCCCCTTCCCTGCCGCCCGCGCCCCTGCACTGGATGCTCTCCGACGGGAAGAGGGATATCGTCGCAGAGTGCATAGGCGGTCATATGCGCGTGTATGAAAATCCCGCGGGCGTGCTCACCAACAATCCTCCGTTTGAAAGTCAGCTTTTAAACCTTGCAAACTACATGTCGCTGTCTCCGGGTGAGGGCATGAACACCTTTTCCGAAGGGCTGGACTTAAAGCCGTACTGCTGCGGTTTGGGCGCTTTCGGGCTGCCGGGCGACTATTCCTCCATGTCACGCTTTGTGAGAGCCGCGTTCGTGCGCGGCAACTATCTCCCTGCGGGAGGAGAGGGCGCAAGGACAATGTTCGGCATTCTGTCCTCGGTTATCGTCCCGCGCGGCTGTTGCCGTGCAAACGTAGGCTGGCAGACAACGCTGTACGCCTGCGCCATGCACCCCGACCGCGGGGAATACGGCTATGTTACGGGCGCGGGACAGACCCCCGTCACGTTTTCATTCGGCTCATGCAACGGCGGTTTGTTCAGACATTCCATATGCTCCTAATCAAAAATTCCGGGCGCCTGCGCCCGGAATTTTTTATGTGCCGGACGGCGTATGAGTAATTTTTTAAGCATTTTAGACAAAAATAGTTAAATTATATTGACAAATATATCTGTGTACTATATAATCTGTTATATAAGACAATAGTCTTAAAAATACATTGAGGCGCGCGGAAATGGTTGCGCTCAAAGGCAGGAGACAAATGAAAATTGCAAAAACAATTGTCGTAAGCATTTGCTGCGTAGTGCTCTCCATCGTGGCGGCGGTATGTTCTTGCGACAGTCAGTCTGCATCGTACGGAAAGGCGGGCAGGAGCGATGCGTCCGTTACCTCCCTCGAAGAAATGGCTGACATGACGGGAGTGCTGTGCGGTTACGGAGGTTCGTCGGACGGCGAGTCGGAGGAGAGGTACGCAACGGTGGTTATGAACGAGGAGACCGAAAGCTTTTCGGAAACTGCTTATTCTTCTTCGGGAAGCGAAACAAGTTCGACCTCGTCTTTAACCCAGTCGATAACGGCGGTGGTGGGCGAGGATGCGTACTATTACCAGATAGACGTTACAAGGCTCTATGAGAGGGAATCAATAGTCAATTCCGAGACCTACACGGTAAAGTCGTTTATAGACGCTTCGCTCGAATGTTATATGGCGGACTCCAAAACTCTCGTCCGCTTCAGCAAGCTCATATACAGATTTTACGACAGCGGCGACGGGCAGGGCGACGAAGGAGTGTTGGCGGCTGCAAACCACGTGGGCGAGTGGATAGACGTCTCCTCGGACTACGGCTTTATAAATAATTTCATGTACACGGGTGACGCCCAGAGCATAAGCGGTCTGTATTCCTTTATCCAACGCTCGCTGGACGGCGGCGACTATCTTAAAAAGAGCGGCGACAGATACGAGGTAAGCGAGGCGGACCTTGCGGAATTATACGGCTACAGCGACAATGGCGACGGCGATTCCGATTTCTTTGCAACCTATTACATAGACCTTTCCAGGTCGACCGAGCCTTTTGTATTCTCCGAATACGGGGCAAGCGCAAGCGGAAGCGGTTCGTCTCCCGCAGGCGGTATCAGTTCCTCAGGTCAGGCGTATGTGCGCGATACAAAGCGGTTTGCAAACATCGGCAACGCAGCCATAAATTTTGACGCGGACGTCGACGCGCTGCTTATAAGCGATCTTACAGAGGAGGTGTCGTAAGCTATGGCAAAGGTTAAAGCGATTGAAAATAAAAGCGGCGAAGGCAACAAAATTTCCGCCCGAATGATTGCGCTCCGCTGGATTGACGTCGCGTTTATTATCGTTGCGCTCATATGTTTTCTGGCGGGCGCGGCTTCAACTTTCGGAACGTCAATGAACCCCGTTTCGGCGATAGAACACATAATCAATATCTTCTTTATCCGTTCGGGCAAAATTTACAGAACGCTTGTCGAATGCGCCATGGGCGTACTGTACGTAATATGGGTAGTTCTTATAATCAAAGCGCTGGTGGTTGCCCTCAAGGGTGTGTTCAGCCGCAAAAAGTTTTCGGTTTCACCCGTCGACCAGACGACGCGGACGATAAACGACGCGGCTCTCGGCGTGTTCAATAAAATTTTAGCGTTCATAATTATCTGCGGATTGCTGTGCGGCGACGGGCTCACCTCCGGCGGCTGGGCGGTTGTCGTAATAGGCTGCATGTTTAAATTGGGCTCCGCGGCACTGTTCTCCTTTCCCGTCGGCAAGCCCGGCAAGGACGGCGTATGTGTGCGTTCATCTTCAGACATGGCAGGCTACGGGCTCAGCTTTATAATCCATGCGCTCATAATTGTCTTCATCAGCTGTTTTGCTTCCTGTCTCGTCGTGCCGGCGGGCACGGTTTTAGTGTACACAGTAAAGCTAATCGGGTCGGGCATGCTCGGCGGCGACGGGGTGATGGAGATGGTCCATGCATATATCTTTTCTCCCGTAATCACTATTGTGTCCGTTGCAACCTTCCTCGGCGTAGTTAAACGGGCGGTGCATTGGTATTACCAGCCTGACGGCAGGCGCACGGGCAACGACGGCGATTTCATAAAAAGCGCCTGCATCTTCATACTCGTGCTCGCCGCAGTGGACGCCGTGTTTCAATGCATCGGAATTGCCGCGGGAGGAGGCTCGTTCTCCCTTTCGCAGAGCTTCATAGGCTCTGTATTTTCCCTTCTCAGGGTTCGCATTCTGCCCGTGATAATCTACTCGGTGTTCGGCATTCTGCTCGGCAATATCATGAAGGACGCGTCCGGTTATTAATTTACCAATTCATAAAAATCCTCCCTCAGGGAGGATTTTTTTTGAGAGAACGCAGCGGGCGCACGGCATCTCACCGCAGCGTGGCTTCGGAATCTGCTGTCCGCAGGACGATAACGGCAGAAAACAAAAGCCCTATTGCGGAGTACGGTACACCGACACGGTGAAAATTTTACAATTTAACCCGCCTTTTATACTTTTTATAAAGCAAATTATGTGGTATAATGCTAATGTAAGTTAAATTTTGTTTGAGAGGCATATATATGAAAATAGGTATTTTAACGAGCGGAGGCGACTGCTCGGGACTCAACGCCGTCATCCGCGCAGCAGGCATTTCGCTGTTCAACAACGTAAAGGGCGTTCAGGTCGTTGGCATTCCCGACGGCTACGGCGGACTCATCCGCGGCGAGGGCGAAATTCTCGGCAGGGACGACCTCGCCGGAATTCTCGACAAGGGCGGCACTATCTTAGGCTCCTCCCGCCAGCCCTTCAAGCAGATGGAAATTGTCGGCGACGACGGCGAAAGCAAGCTCGCCAAAATGGTGCGCAACTACAGGGCGATGGGTCTGGACTGCCTCATTGCCATAGGCGGCGCGGGCACGCATAAAAACGCAGCCCTCTTAAAGCGCGAAGGCTGCAACGTCGTGGGCGTTCCCAAGACCATCGATAACGATATATACGGCACGGACGTAACTTTCGGCTTTCAGACGGCTGTGGAGGTCGCCACCGACTGCATGGACCGCATACGCACCACCGCCGAGAGCCACGCCCGCGTAATGCTGGTGGAAATAATGGGCAACAAGGCGGGCTGGCTTGCGCTGCATTCGGGCATAGCCGCGGGCGCCGACGCAATCCTCATTCCCGAAATTCCCTTTTCGGAGGATAAACTCTGCGCCTTCGTCGCCTCAAAAAAATCTACGGGCGCGCGCAGCGTGATAATAGCCGTCGCCGAGGGCGCACACATCAAGTCGGACGCCGGGGTAAAGAGAAAGAAACGCGCCTTTGTCCGTTCGGAGCTCAACGAGGCGACGGTAACGCCCCACCTTGCCGAATACATCGAGGAAAAAACGGGCTATGCCACGCGCACGTCGGTGCTCGGTTACGTTCAGCGCGGCGGCGCGCCCTGCGCTTACGACAGGTTGCTGTGCACCCGACTCGGCGAAGCGGCTGCAAACTATGTGGCTGAAGGCGTTTTCGGCGTAACGGTTGCCGTAAAGGGCAACAGGCTGGTGGCAAACAAGCTCGAGGATATCGCAGGCAAATACAAGTATGTAACCCGCGGCGACCGCATGGTAAAGTGCGCGAGGGAGCTGGGCATCTTTTTGGGAGAGTAAACGCCGTGACTCCCGCATATGCCGGGGGTAACGGGCTTAATTATAACAATAAAAATAATAAACAGGTGACACATGGCATCGGAAAAAATTAAGGCTAAACGCGCCTTTATAAAGGATATTTGCATAAACAGGGAATACAGCTGGCTGCTCTTCAACAAGCGCGTGCTCGACCAGGCTGCGGACGCGGATAATCCCCTTCTGGAGCGGGCAAAATTTTTGGCTATATTCGCCTCCAACTTAGACGAATTTTTCATGGTCAGGGTGGGGAGTCTGTACAACGAGGCTCTCGCCAATCCCGAGCAGAAGGAGAACAAAACGGGGCTGACTTCACAAAAACAGATAGACGGCATCTGCCAGATAGTTGCCGAACAGTACGGTGAGCGTGAGGACTGCTACTCGTTGCTCGTCAAAGACCTCGCTGCGGCGGGCGTAAAAATCCTCCGCGCTTCGCAGCTCTCCTCGCGGCAATTAAAGGAGTGCCAGAACATATTCAAATTAAACATTCTGCCGCAGGTTTCGCTCATGGTGCTCGACGCCAAGCACCCCATGATGCAGTTCGAAAACAAGCGCAACTACATGTTGTACGACCTCGCCAAGGGGGACAGGAACATGATAGGCGTAATGGCGTTAAACGAAAACCTGCCCAAACTCTACAGGGTGGGCACGGGCGAATCGGTAAAACTTATTGTGCTCGAAGAGCTCATCCGCGCCTGCGGGTACATGGCGTTCACTGGCTACGACGTAAGGGACAGCCTGCTCGTCCGCTGCACGCGCAACGCCGACTTCGACATGTTCATAGACGATTCAGACCTCGAGACCGACTTTTCGCAGATCATGAAAAAGAAGGTCGCCTCCCGCGCGAGAATGAATATCGTGAGGGTGGAGGCAGACAACGAAAATTCCAAGCTCAAGGATTTTGTTTTAAAGCTCGTAAAGGTCGACTCCAAGTACTGCTTTACCGACAAGCGGTTCTTCGACTATAAATTTTTATTCCAGCTCTCCTCCTACATGCCCGCGGAGCTTGCCGAGCCCTTAAAGTACTACCCCTTCAAGGGCAGGGTGGACGAGGAATATTCCGCACACCTCATCGACACTGTTTTAAAGCGCGATGTATTCATGTCATACCCTTACGACGCCATGACGCCTTTGGAGACTCTGCTCGACGAATGCTCGCGCGACGACAGGGTGTCGGCAATTTCAATAACCATCTACCGTCTCGCCCACCACTCGCGCATAGCCGACCTTCTCTGCCGCGCCAGCGAAAACGGCAAAATGGTCACCGTAGTCATAGAGCTCGCCGCCCGCTTCGACGAGGAAAACAACATGTACTTCGCCCACAAATTGCAGGACGCGGGCTGTACAATAATCTACGGCATGGAAAATTATAAGGTGCACTCCAAAATAATCTCCATTGTTTTGCAGGACGGCGAGGAGGTGCGCTACATAACCCACCTCGGCACGGGCAACTACAACGAGAGCACCTCCAAGCAGTACACCGACCTCAATATCATAACCTCCGACAGGGAGATAGGCGAGGACGGCGCCGCGTTCTTCCGCAACATTTCAATCTGCAACACCGAGTACAGCTACAACAAGCTGTTGGTCGCACCCAAGACCCTGAAATCGGGGCTTATCGACTGCATGGACAGGGAGATAGCCAAGGGGGAGGACGGCTATATCTTAGCTAAAATGAACTCCCTCACCGACAAGGTCATAATAGATAAACTTAAAGAGGCGAGCTGCGCCGGCGTAAAGGTGGAGCTCATTATCCGCGGCATATGCTGCATCCTTCCCGGCGTTGCGGGCAAAACCGAAAACATCTCCGTAATATCCATTGTCGGCAGATTTCTGGAACATTCCCGCGTCTACTCCTTCGGCAAGGGCAAGGACAGAATAACTTACATATCCTCCGCCGACCTGATGACGAGGAACGTCGACAAGCGCGTGGAAATTGCCGCCCCCGTCCTCGACAAAAAGATTGAAGAGCGCATTTTAAAAATTCTGCGCATCATGCTTTCGGACAATGTAAAGGCGAGAAAGCTCTGCCCCGACGGCAAATACCGCAAGGTGGTCACCGACGGCGAACTCCTCGACGCGCAGGACTATCTCTTAAAACATAAAATTTAACTTTAAACTCCGGCTCGGGTTTTAAAGGGTTAATTTAAGGAAAAAGAGGCAATAAACGGTATTGCGCGGGACGCAAAATTTTTACGCGCAAAGTATTTACTTTTAGGCGCTGTGTGTGATATAATATACGGGAGAAAAGTAAAGGAGGTAAAAGTTTATGCCTTTGGTATTGGCTGACTGGATACTTATCGGCGTTATTGCCGTGGTTATAATACTCGGTCTCGTCGCCGGATTCTCGGGCGGACTCAAATTTTTCACCTGCGGCATATTCGGCATAGTTATTTCCGTCGTCGTCACCTATTTCCTGCTCGGCGTGGTAAATTCGTGGCAGTTCGTCATAGACCTTCTCGCCAGGCTCAACGACGCAATGGGCATCGAAGAGACCGCCGCGGCTGTCGTCGACCAGATTATTTTGGCAGTCATTCTGTTCATAATCGTGCAAATTCTCCGCGCGATAATCGTGCGCTGCTTAGTCGGGCTGTTTGAAATAAACAACGGCTTCATGAAGTTTTTAAACAAGCTTCTCGGCATAATCTTTATGGCTGCCGTCGTTGCCGCGCTCGGACTCATTGTCCTTCAGGTCATCTACTGGGTGGGCGGCGAAACCGCCGAAACGGTGAGGGAGGCGTTCGAAGGCTCGCTGCTCAGGCTCGACTGGGTTTACGACAACAACCCCTTGAGAACGATGGTCGACTACTTCACGGCTGCATAATCCGAACAAAAAATTTAAAACGCGCCTTGCGGCGCGTTTTATTTTTATTTAGGCAACTTTTTTAATGCCCTGCATAACATTATAGTATGGAATTATCTTTCAGTCAGATTAAAAGAATGCAGGTGATTTGTTTAACCGACGGAAAAAATCTCGGAAGAGTTACGGATATTTCTTTTTGTCTGCCCGAAAATAAAATAAAGGGCATAACCGTTTCGGGGGGAAGGGGGCTGAGATTTCTGCACGAGGAAATTTTTATTCCCCTGCATCAGATTGTAAAATTCGGCGAGGACGTTATTCTCGTGCGGAGGGAAGGTAAGAAGGGCGAAGGCTGCCCGCCGCCGTGCAGACCCAAGGGCGACAGGCGGGATCTGGGCGAATACGAATAGATTAAAGCCCCGTTTTTGAGCCTTTGAAATTTCACCTAAATTTTTTAAAAAAAAGCAAAATTTTTTTGTTAAAACAGTTTACAAACGCTGTAAATATTAATATAATGATACGCGTAAAAAACAGCTGTGCGCTGCATTGTATGAAACGGGAGAAAATCATATGGTAAGATATATCAAGTGTCCGAGGTGCGAACTCAACTACATCGACGGCGACAAACAGGAATACTGCGACGTGTGCATTGCCGAAATGAAGGGCAACAAGTTACAGTTTGCCGACCTTGAGGACGAAGAACTCGAGGAGGAGCTTGAAGCCGACGCAACCGAGCTCTGCCCCGCGTGCGGAGTAAACCATATCCGCTACGGCGAAAGCATGTGCGAATCCTGCCGCCGCAAATCGGAATACGACGAGGAAGAGGAAGTCGACCCCGAAAAGGACGAGGAGTGGAAGAGCTACCTCGACGATGATGATATGGATGACCTCACCCTCGACGACGAGGAACTCGAGGAGGAGTTTGCCGAAGAGGAGGAAGAGGACAAGGAAGAAGAGGATGACGACGACTTCGACGACGACCTTTCCGACCTTTCCGACGAAGATTTTGACGACGACGAGGAAGAGGATGACGACGAGGACGACGATCTTTTCTAAAATTTTAAGCTTATTACAACCAATCCGCCGCGGCGCAGCCGCGGCGGAAATTTTTTAACGGTAAAGGCAGATAAATTTCGGGTTTTTCGTCAATAACAGGTACATGATTAAAACTTCAACCACCATCGAGGAAATAAAAAAGCAGGTGTGCGGGCTTGCGGGCGGCGAAATATGCGTAAAGCTCAACATGGGACGGGGAAAATTTATAACATTTCCCGCAACGCTTTCGGGTGTATACCCGTCAATTTTTACCGTAGCGCCTGCGGACAAAGGCTTTTTGGGCAAAACGGCTTATTCCTATTCTGAAATTCTCTGCGGCAGGGTAAGCCTTTCAAGGGCAGGGGAAGAGAGCCAAAAGAATAAGGCATAATTTTACGGGCGCGGGCATATTATACCTTGAAGAAAGTCAAGGAGTACCCTATATGATAAAGCCCCAGTTCAACGTAACAAGCTATACAAAATTATTGAAAAAGCTCGTCAGCCAGTCGCAGGTTGCAACCCGCCTGTCGCAGAGCGAGGGCGTTTCGGAAATTCTCTCTGTCAGTCCGCAGATAAGTCTCTCCTCCGCCGAAGTTTCGTCCGGCAGGGTGAACTACGGCGGCAAACTCATCTTCACCATTCTCTACTGCGACGAGGAAGGCAAGCTCTGCCGCATGCAGAAGGGCGTTGAGTTTACACACTATTGCGATGACGACGAACTTGCCCCCGCCCAGACGGCTGTCTGCGCCCTCGACTGCCAGAGGGTGTCTACGCGCAGGGACGGTTCGGCAATAGTGCTCACCGCCGTTGTGTCGGCAAATATAACGATATTCGCTCCCGCGGAGCGCACAAGCGTAACTTCGTGCGAGGGCGCGTATCTTAAAAGCTGCGTTCGCCAGTATGTGTCGTTTTCAACTTTTTCCGGTGAGTGCGAGGTGGAGGACGACTTCGAAGCCGACGGCGTGGACGACATTCTGGTGCCCTATGCGGGCGTTTTAGTGACTTCCGCGTCCGTCTCCGCGGGCGAAGTGGAGGTCAGCGGTGAAATTGCTTTAAGCCTGCTTGCCATGCGCGGCGCATTCCCCGCCGGGCTTGAAAGGATAATTCCGTTCAGGTGCGTAATCCCCTGCGAAAACGCCGCGACGGGCGCCCTGCCCGAGGTGTGCGCCGAGCTGCGCGATATGACGGTAAACGCCACGGTCGAGGAGGACAGGGGCAAGTGCAGGGTGGAGTTCTCCTGCACGCTCGCGGCGCGGGGATATGTTGCAACGGTTTCCGAGGAGACTGTCGCATGCGACGCCTTCAGTACCACCCACAACCTCCTTTTGACCAAGTCCTCCGAAAGCGTAAGCTTCCCCTATGAGCGCAAAGTATTTTCCGAGCGGACGCAGTCGGTCGCGACTTCCAAGGCAAAGTTAGACTTTTCCTGCCGCCTTATTGCCGTCACGCGCCCCGAGGCGGAATATGAATACGTGCCTTCAAGCGGCTCGGTCGAAGGCGGCATATGCGCGGTGCTTTTGTATGAACAGGGGGGAGATATAAAGTCGACGGAAATCACCCTGCCCTTTGCCGTAAGGGTGGGCTCGGGCGAGGGCATAACCGCGTCCGCCGGGGTGTGCTCGATAGTCGTAAAACAGCCCTCCGAGGGCGTGCTCGAGGGCGAGGCTTTAATAAAGGTTGCCGCCGTCTATCCCAAGGTGTGCTCGGGCGAATGCCTTGTCGCGGTGGAAGAGGAGGGCGAAAAACAGGATAAAAATTGCGCCATAAGGATAATAATTCCCTCTGCCGGCGACGGGCTGTACGAGGCGGCAAAGGCGCTCAACTTCCCGCCGGAAGAGGTTGCCTCGGCAAACCCCGGCTTAAAATATCCCTTGAGCGGCGACGAGAAAATTCTCATATACAAACACAATTAATCTTAAAAAAATCTATCCCCGCGGATAGATTTTTTGTTTATAAATAGAGGTGCAGAGAGCTTTGCCCCCTTGATTTTTTTTGGGTGCACGTGATATACTGTATGTACCACGCAACTAAATTATAATCCCAAGGGGGGTACGAACAGGCATTTCGTATCTCTATATCTCCTTGGGACTGGTTGCGTGGTAACAATCGGAGATACTGCGTGCAGGGCGTGTCTTCGGTTGAAGGCACGCTTTTATTTTGGCCTGCAAAAAAATTCAAGGAGATTAGGAAGTATGAAAAAGAAACTCGCAGCCATATTGCTTTGCGCTTTAACGGCTGCATCATGCGTGGTCGGGCTTGGCGCGTGCAACGACGGGGAAAACAATCAAACCTCCACGCACACACATTCGCTGTCGTATCACATGGCGGTGGACGCAACCTGCACGCAAAACGGCAACATCGAGTATTGGTCATGTTCGGGGTGCGGCAAAAACTTTGCTGACGGAAACGGCTCTGACGAGGTTTCGACGACTTTAATTCCGGCTCTGGGGCACGACTTTCAGGACGGCTTCTGTTTGCGGTGCGGAGAGCACGATCCCTCCGAGCCTGAACCTGAGCCCGAACCCGACGACCCCGATCTGGTCGAAGGACGCGAACTGCAAAACGTAGAGCTTAAAGACGGCGTTCTCAGTTGGGACAGATTGGAAATAGCATCTAAATATGCCGTTAAAGTGACCATATCAGGGGAAGAAAAAACATACGATATCGACGCAAAGACGGGTGTTTTTGATTTTACAGATTTACCAGACGGGAATAAGCTTGCCTATGGCAAAAATTACGCCCGGCTGATTGTCTATGAATATCAGTCCGAAAATATAGGTGGCGAAACGATAGGCACGGACGTTGCTGTTGACAGCGATTCGTTTATAGTGGTTAACCGCAATTCAGGCTATTCTCTCGTGCGCACGACCTATAGCGACGACCGCATCGTCATAGACGGCGCGTTTTCCGACATGCGCACTCTTGACGGCGAAGACTTTATCTTTATCGAGCAGGTTTTAGAGCAGGGTACGGACAAGATAACTTACAATCTTTCCAAGTATGTCAGTTTTCCGGAGGGTGTTACCGGCGCGTTCTACAAGAGCGACAGCGACCGCGAAAACAACAATGACCCCATTACAGGGTTTAATTGGTACACTCAGGAGGTTAAAGCAGGCAATAACCGTTACTACGTACGCACATGGAATACCGACGGCGTTGCGCAGGATTACAACGTAAATATATCATGCGTGCGCACTATAAGAATAGATTTGCTCGGATTTGAAAGCAACGGCGACGGCAGCTATAATTATCCTTCATATACCAATCTTTTACCTGCAAACCAGGTTGTAGAGGGCGACTACTTTAATATCGACGTGCTCTATGAATTGTTGCCCGACGATAAGATAATCTTCGGCGAGGACAATGCTTTATACGAAAGGGGAGGCGATTATACCTATCCTGTCATCTCCGACAATACATACACGTTCCTTGCCGCGGACGAAGGCTACTACAACGCTCAACAGGAAGAAGCGGGTTTATATAAGGATATCTTCGATCTGACGTACAACATCAATTTCGGCGGTAATCCCTATTGGCAGCTTTCATATAAAACGGACAGTGCGCAAACAAGCATAGTTGTTCCTTCAGCCATATACGGCGACGCCGTAAAATTGACGTCGCGGTCGTTCTACAATGCCTCGGCTCTTCAAAGCGTAATATTCCAGCCGGGTTTCACGTCCCTTCCTACAGGAATGTTCCTGAACGGCTGTACCGCATTAAAGAGCGTTTCCATTCCCTCTTCCGTAACCGGCATAGACGGCAGCGGCTCCATGTTCTCGGCAGATTTGTATGACCAGCTGACGGTATATTGCGAAGGTTCCAATCCCGATACAAACAGCGGGTGGGACCGCGTTCCCGGGCAGATGGAATTGTTCAAGGTTTATACCAATCAAGCCAACGCCTGCTCAACAGTGCGTAACGGTATTTTTACTGTGGTAGTATCTGAGGGAGTGGGGACTGTTACCGAAATCAATTCTTCGGAGACTGAAAACATAGTTATTCCGGATATTGTTACATTTGGTGTAACTACAGTTCCCATAACGGCATTGGCTTCGTCGGTAGTAGTCAATGCGAAAAATGTGACAATCGGAAAGAATATTACTGCTTTGCCCGATGGCTGGATGGGTGAGAATGTTTCTGTGATATATGTAGCTGAAGGTAACGAGGCATTTGCTGTGTCGTATGGAATTTTGTATGATAATAGCTTTACCACCATACTTGCTATACCAAACGATATAGTTGGTGAAGTGGTTATTCCTGAAAGCGTAACCCAAATTCCTTCAAAGGCTTTCATGAATAGAACAGGTTTAACTTCAGTGGAGCTTCCCAACAGCATTGAATCGATAGGATATAATTCGTTCTATGGCTGTATTTCGTTGCGATCATTTATTGTACCGGATTTGGTGAAGTATATTGAATCAAGAACTTTTGAAAATTGTTCTTCTCTTACCTCAATTCAATTGGGTACATCTGTTGAGAAAATCTATAACAGTGCATTCAAAAATTCGGGAATTACTTCAATTTTATTTCCTCAGAGTTTGACTGAAATATACTCGAATGCTTTTGAAAATACCAAACTTAAAGAAATAGTTTTCCCTGACAGCGTGATTCGGATAGATGACTATGCCTTTAAAGATATACCTACGCTCACAACATTGAAACTTAACAATGGATTAAAAGAAATAGGTTCTCAGGCATTTGAAAATAGCGGCATTTTATCGCTGTGTGTTCCAGGTACAGTTACGATTTTTGGTAATGGAGTATTCAAAGGCTCAGCATTATTAACGACTGTACAATGGGATGCTTGTGCTGTGTCGTCAAGCGTATTCCAAAATTGCTCGTCATTGTCATCAATTACTTTTACGGATGATATATCAAGTATTGCATCTTATGCTTTTGAAGGAGCTGCTTTTACCGAATTTACAATGCCTGACGGAGTAATTAGTATAGGCGATTATGCGTTTAAAAATTGCTCCTCATTACGGACAGTAGTACTTAATGGTTTTCTCAATACTATAGGCTCAGGAGCATTTGAAAACTGTTTGTCTTTACAGTCGGTTATGTTTAATGAAGGTCTGGAGCAGATAGGGGCAGGTGCTTTTATGGGTACGGCGCTTACTAAGGTAGAGCTGTTTGAGGGGTTGGAGGAAATAGAAGAGAATGCGTTTGCAAAAACACCGATTACCTCAGCATATATACCTGATAGCGTTATGTCTATGCAGTACGGTGTGTTTAATGGTTGCAATAGCTTGCAGGAGCTCTCTCTGCCTTTTGTTGGAGATAAAGCAGATACTAATTATAGTTTTTCAGTTTTCGGACATATATTTTTCGATCAATACAGACCAATTGATGATTATTCAGAGTACATACCGGAAAGTTTAATATCCGTTACTGTGAGGGGTAATTCTGTTTTCAGTACATTGATGTATGGTGCGTTCTCAGGGGCGGAAAACGTGAAAGAAGTTACTCTCGGGGAAAAAGTGACATGGCTTAGAAACGGTTCTCTCACAGGACTTTCCGCCCTTGAAAAATTTACATTTACCGTTCCGACGATTATATTGAGTGACACATTTGCAACTTGGTTTGAAGGTTCTGTCCCCAGAAGTCTTAAAACGGTGATTATGAATGGTTGCAGTGGAGATTCTGCCAACAATGTCCGATTAAATGAGTTAAAGGAGTGCAAAAATCTTCAATCATTGACCATAAATAATGTGACTGAGATATCTTCAGGTATACTCAAAGGGCACACTTCTTTAACTGATCTGATATTAGGCGACGAAGTAACCACGATAGGAGAAAATGCATTTTATGGTTGCAAGCTTAATTGGGTTATTATAGGAAAGAATGTCAGCACTGTCGGAAGTGGAGCGTTCGCAAATAATACGGCTCTCAATACCATATACTATCGGGGTAGCGTTGAAGAGTGGACAAATAATTCATTAAGTGATGCATTCTCGCCAGAGGCAACTGTATATTTTTACTCTGAAACCGAGCCGACCGATATGCAAAACAATTATTGGCACTATGCAGACGACGGTGTTACGCCTGTTATCTGGACAAAAGAAACAATTTAATTGCCCTTAACAGCCGCTTGTACAGATAAAACAAACAGCTTAAAAACCCTTAAAAGCCGCCCGAAAG
>CALVMP010000036.1 GCA_944346655.1 uncultured Clostridia bacterium | reverse complement strand
ATAAACAAGGAACTTCAGAGTCTTTCCAAGGATATCGACGCCGACGTCCTAAAAAAATACCAGGCAAAGCGCAGCGAAAGGGTGTTCCCCATAATCTGCAAAATGGTAGGGGAGGTCTGCCCCATGTGCGGCACTTCGCTCTCCCTTGCCTCCAAGGAAAACGCCGCCTCGGGCAAAGTAATCGAATGCGAAAACTGCCACCGTTTCCTGTACACTTAATTTACGCAAATTGAAAGACAAAAACCCGCCCCCGCGGCAAGCCGCGGGGGCGGGTTACTCTTTTTCAAAGTTTTTCCGCCTGTCAAAGAGCATACAATAATATATGCCCGTACAACAAATTTATGTCACTCCTTAAACGCCCAGTAAATTTTTTGCTCTGCAATCTCCAACCCGAGCTTTTTCTGCAGGTTGTACGAGGCAACGTTATCCTCTATTATGTGGCAGTAGGGAATGGCTTCCGCTTCAAGCTTCTTATTGATCAGAAAACTTTCAAGCTCTGCGGCATATCCTCTTTTGCGGAAAGAGGGAAAAATTTCCAGCATTCCCATGCTGCCTTCGCCGTGCTCGCCAATGTAGCCGCAAAACTGCCCCTCTGCATGCGCGGCAAAAATTGCGCCATTTTTCTGCGCTCTTTTCAATTCGGCGGGGTTGGCTAAATTATATGTGTTCTCTATTATCTCCAGCTCGTCATCGTCCGCAACTTTAATGTCAAGCCTGCGGGGCATGGGCAGCGGCTCGCTCTTCGTGTAAACCGCCTGATAACATGCCGTCTCGTTTACAAGGTTATATCTCTCCTTTACGTATTCAAGCATGAGCGGCTGCGAAAGTATTATTAACCGGCAGTTATCAAGCACTGTAAGGACTTCCTTACCGCAATCAAAATCTGTAGCGGAAACGCACAAAACGCCGCTCTCGTTGTCGCGCAATAAAATTGCGCCCTCATTCTCATTCATAACGGTTGCGCCCCGCCTGAAAAATGAGTGTACTATAACGTTCTGTAAAAAATCTCTTTCCCAAAATTTAAGCATGCGCATATTATACCGCTTTTATAAATTTCCGTCAATTCTATTGACAGGCAGGTTTTTCGCGATTAAAATATTTATAAAAAATACAAGGAGCTTAAAAATGAAAGTTTTGCTTATAAACGGAAGCACTCATAAAAACGGCTGCACGGCAACGGCTTTAAAAATTATCGCCGACGAACTCAAGGCGCAGGGGGTGGACTCCCAAATCTATTGGGTGGGTACGGGCGCCGTTCACTCCTGCCTCGGCTGCGGATACTGCAGAAAGGAGGGAAAGTGCGTGTACAACGACGATATAGTGAACGAACTGGGCGAACTCTGCAAGGATGCAGACGGTTTCGTGTTCGGCTCGCCTGTGCACTATGCTTCGCCCGCGGGCGGGTTTATCGCCGTGCTCGACAGGCTCTTCTATTCCCACGGCAGATACATGAAGTTCAAACCCGCTGCCTCGGTCGTTTCCGCAAGAAGGGCGGGCACGACGGCTTCTTACGACGTCCTCAACAAATATATCGGCATCACATCTATGATTCAGGTTCCCTCAACCTACTGGAACATGGTTCACGGCTACACCCCCGAGGACGTAATGAAGGACGAGGAAGGCGTATCTATCATGCGCGCAATAGGTTCCAACATGGCTTGGCTTGTCAAACTGCTTGCAAACGCCAAGGGCACCGAACTCGAACAGCCCGTCATAATCAAAAAAGCTATGACCAATTTCATAAGATAAGGAATTCCTTACTTATAAATTCAAGATAAAAGGACCGCAATTTACGCGGTCCCTTTTTTATGTCGTTTTATGGAGTAACGCGGTTTATGTCTCTCGGGAACATGGTGGCGTATCTCACGTTCTTGAATCCCAAAAGGTGCATCGTCAGCCTCTCAAGTCCCAGTCCCAGTCCGCCGTGGGGAGGGGCTCCGTACTTGTGGAGCATCAGGTAGGTTTCAAACTCGTCGGGGTTCATGCCGAGCTTCTTCATCTTTTCAACCTGCATGTTGTAGTCGTGAATTCTCTGACCGCCGGAGGTTATCTCCAGTCCCCTGAAAAGAAGGTCAAAGGAGAGGGTGACTTCGGGGTCCTCGGGGTCGTCCATGGTATAGAAGGGGCGCTTTGCGCTTAAATAGTGGGTGACGAATAGGAAGTCGGAGCCGAACTGCTGCTTTGCCCACTTGCCGAGGAAAGCTTCCTCCTCGGGCTCAAAGTCCTTCATATCCGTTATGTGTTTGAGCTTTTTAACGCACAGTTCCTTTGCGTCCTTGAACTTAACGCAGGGAATGGACTTTATTTCGGGAATGTCGACCTTTAAAAGCTCTACCTCGGGCGCGTACTCCGTCTTTAAAAGGTTCATAATGTACTGAAGCGCACCAGTCTCCATATTCATTATGTCGGTAAAGTCCTCTATAAATCCCATCTCGAAGTCCATGGAGATGTACTCGTTGAGGTGGCGTGAGGTATCGTGGTGTTCCGCCCTGAACACGGGACCGATTTCGAAAACTCTTTCAAATACAGGCACAAGAGCCTGTTTGTACAGCTGGGGGCTCTGCGCAAGATAAACCGTCTTTCCGAAGTAATCGAGCTTGAACACATTGGTGCCGCCCTCGGCTCCCGCAAAGTTAATCTTGGGGGTGTGAACTTCGGTGAAGTTCTGGCTCGTAAGGAATTCGCGGAAACCCCTCTGGATGCCCTCCTGGATTTTGAATATCGCCCTCTCCTTGGGGTTGCGGAGGGTAACGGGGCGGTAGTCAAGATTTACGTTCAAATCGCAGTTTATCTGCTTTTTGGAGATTACAACGGGGGGAATGGCGGCGGGGGTGGAAAGAACTTCAATGTTTGAAATCTGAAGTTCATATCTCTCGCTGCCGTCGCGGGTTTCGCTGGTTACGACCTTTCCCGTTACCTTTGCCGAGCACTGTTCGACAACCTTGTCGTCCAGCCTGTAGTCGGAAAATTCGGGGGAATAAACGCACTGAATAAGCTCTCTCGCCGTTCTTACTATAATGAACGCAAAGTCGCTCATGTCCCTTATGTTGTGAATCGCGCCCTTTATCGTAACCTGTTCGCCTATGTGGTTTTTGAACTGCGAATAGGGCATGCTCGTTACGGGCACAACGCCTGTCATATCCTGCATATGTCTACCTCAAAAATTAATTTCAAAAACAATTTTACTGTAAAAGCTTGCAAAAATCAAGCAATTGCACAGCCATTATTTATAAATAGCCCCATTAAAAAACTTTCCCCTTCGGAGCGTTCAGCCGGGGGAAAGTTCATTATTTAAACTATAAAGGAATAGACAAAATAAAATCCGCTTATGCCGTGTTATGAAAAAGTATTAACCCGCTTCTCGCAGGTGGGTGCGCCGAAGGCGGAACTGTTCGGACTTTCCGTAAAATTTACAGACCTTGCCTATTCCGCCGAACAAGCCGCTCCCTAAAAATATCTGTGGATTACGAATTTCCCATACCACGCACACAGCAGACCTTAAATATAGTATATCACTATGCCGGAAAAAAATCAACATAAATAATATAAGTTGTATTTATACCGCCGCGAAGCGCAATCAAATGGGCATTTGTAACGGCGGTGTGGGGGGGCTGACCGACAGAAATAGTCATAAATTTAAACCCCGTTCAAATGATAAGAATTTTTAACATTATGCGCCCCCCGACGCTGAAAATATTTATCACAAAGGCGTAAATTTCTTTCATTTGCAATTGACAACTCCAAACTCATGTGATAAAATAAATACGTATTTAGGGCGTATTGCGCCCGTTACAAAAAAACATGGAGGAATGTAATGAAAAAACTCAAAGCTCTGCTCGCCGCAGTGTTGGTTTTTGTTTTGGCATTTACTCTTGCAGGCTGCGTAAATAATGAGCAGTCTCAGGGCGGAACGCCAACATCTTCGCTCGTCAGCATTTCGGTCGATGCATCCGGGGCAAAAACAGAGTACTATGTCGGTGAGGAATTCTCTGCCGAAGGGCTTGTAGTCACACGCAGTACGCGCAATGCGTCTGGGGTGGGACTGACTGTTACCGAAGTTCCTTTGAGCGACTGCGTAATCGATTCTTCGCAGTACAACAAGGACGTGGGCGGCACATACACCATCACGGTAAGTTATTCCTATGACAACGGCACACAGTCGGCCACATACACCGTAACAAGTCGGTATTCAGTAAGACCTTACAGATTAAATATCGATATAAGCGGTGTTGAAAAGTTGGTATATAACGACGGCGAGGAATTTTCTGCCGAAGGTCTCGAGGCGTATGCTATAGACTATGACTATATTAACCAGCAGGCGTCGGATCCCTATGACGTCTCCGACGAAGTTGAAATAGACTCGTCCGCCTATAATAAGAACGTTGTGGGCGAGTATCCCATCGTAGTCAGCTATACGGACCGCGGCGTAACAATCGAGAGCACTTTTACCGTGCAGGTAATCACTGCCGCAGGTCTCGTTTTACAGCTTCCTTCGGTTGAAGAGCAGCCGCAGGATACATATACCCTTACTTCCGATTCGCCTACGGCAGAGATAGACGTATCAGGTATATCTGTATATGTTGCCGACGCCAACGGCATAATAGAGGGGTCAGAGCCTGTTAACCACAGCGACCTAACATTCTCGGCATATCTCGGGCAGAAGGAATATCCTATTACCAACAACAAGTTTACTGCAGACGTCGGCGGTACGTACGCCATCTATGCCGATTACGAAAATTATACAATGCCGTCCGGCACGCAGGTCGATAAAATCGATGGCTTTACTTTGGTTTACGTGGTCGACAAACTTGTATCCTTAACATTCAACGCAACCGCTGAAGGAACCATCACGTCACAGAAAGCGGGCGTAAATATCATGAGGAATACATGGTCGTTTACAGCAACCTACGGGAGCGGAAATACAGCTGTAATTTCTGCAAACGACAGCAGAATAAATATTGAGAATTTCAGCAGTACTGCGATCGGCACCGATAAGATTGCTACGGTAACCTTTACCGATTACGATGCAAAGGGTGAAGTCATGACTGCAACTACTGAAGTTACGTATACCGTAGAGGCTGTCACTGCGGACGAGGTAGAGAACATATTTATTGACTCCGATATTGTTTCTCAGCTCAATTCGACCTATACAGAGGAGTTCATATTAAACGACTTCGTCTCCATAACGGCAGAGGAAGGCAGCGCAGTAAATATCAATGCAAACAGCAAAACTTACGGCGAATACAGCTTTACCTATAGAATTCAGCTGGGCGGCGAAGGTACGAACGAGCACAGATCCATCAAGATAAATACAATCGCTCCTGGCGCAACTATCAGAATCTACTGCATGGCGTCGAACTCACAGGAGACGCGTGATGTCGCGCTGTACGACAATACGTTCGTAGATAAGACGGTTACTCCCACCGCAATGGTAGGGGATATAAAGAATGTTGCGGGCGACAAGCTGTATCTTGTAGAGTTTACGGTTACGGCGGCAAGCACTTACTACTTTGCAAGCCAGGGAAGCGGCGTCAATGTTTACGGCATTGAAATTATCTACAATTAAGGCGGGGAGGTTAAAATAAAATGAATAGAACAAAGAAAAGAATTTTATCTTCAATAACTCTGCTCGCCGTCGCCGCCACGGCAACGCTCGGCGGACTGGGAATGTTTAACGGTTCTGCTACGGGTAATACATTCAATCCCATAGCTTATGCCGATGCAACCATAGTCAACAAAACCTCGGAAGAGGATGCGACAAAGTACTACGTCGGTACCCCCGCCGAGGGGGCTGAGGGCACGGGAACTTCGGCTGAAGATCCCATGTCTGCAAATAATTTTGCCTCCCGTCTTGCAGAATTAAAGCCCGGAGATATAGTTTATGTCATGCCCGGCGTACATAAGCTGGTTGCTACGTGGGCGCTCGGCAGAGCCAGTGATTCTGAGAATACGGGCGTCTATGTCAACGGCTCCTATGATGACTATATCATTTTCACTGCATATGATCCCGACCAGCAGACCGTGCTCGATTTCAGCGAAATGACATTCGCCTCGACGAACCGCGGCGTACACGTCTATGGAGACTACTATTATTGGAGTAATATAGATGTCTGCGGCGCGGGCGACAACGGTCTGTATATAGGCGGCAACTACAATGTTGTTGAAAACTGTGAATTCTACAACAACCGCGATACGGGTCTCCAGCTCGGTCGTAACTTCTCCGCCAACAGCACTGTAGATGTGTGGCCCAATTACAATATTATCCGCAATTGTACGTCGCATAACAACTACGACAACGAGACAAAGGGTGAAAATGCCGACGGCTTTGCAGCAAAACTGACGGTTGGCTATCACAACGTTTTCGACGGGTGCATAGCCTACCGCAACTCGGACGACGGCTGGGATCTCTACGGTAAGGCGGATACCGGCATCATCGGCACCGTCTACATGATAAACTGCGTTGCCTTTGAAAACGGCTTCCTTGAAACTACCCAGGAGGTGTTCAACAGCAAAGTTACAACCAATGCTGCGGCGCTTGAAGCGGTTCAGAACTCGTACACAACGGCAAACGGAGACGGCAACGGCTTCAAACTCGGCGGTTCGACGCTCGAAGGCGACGTGTTCATGTACAACTGCTATGCGTTCAACAACAGGATGCATGGCGTCACGGATAACTCCAACCCAGGCGTCATCTCGGTAAACAACACAATCTCTTACAACAACTCGGCGCTTATCGACAACGATCCTGCATCAGCAACTTTCGGACAGATTGTCGGTTGCGACACGGTGCATAACAATATCGACTTAGCCCGCTCGGAACTCAGTTATAATAACTTCACAGGCGTGCTTTCGGTATTCAACGGTCGTACAGGTCAAACGCATGATGCGTATATAGGTTCTGCCGAAAACAGCTTGCTTACCGCCGAGGATGGCTGGTATAAGATAACCGCGCCTATGGATGCCAATACTGTAATAGATACGGATAAGTATGGCGAGGAGATTGTAACCCAGCCCGCGGCAACCGAGATATTTGAGGAGTTGCCCGCGGTAACACTTGGTCTCGCTACAAGCGCATACGGCAGTGATCTGCATGAAGCGCTCAGAAACGACGACTACTCCGTCAATATGGGCAATATCCTTAAAATTAAGGACTATTCCGTTCTCGGTTTTGAAGAGGGTGAGATAGGTGCAGATCTATCAAAAGCTTCCCAGGCAGAATACTCCGATTACGACCTATATACATTCCTCACTTCGGCGACATCTTCTGCCGAGGCAAGGGCACAGGCTCTTATGGATACTATCTATGTGCCCGTCAAGACCAATGCCGTATATCAGGACTTCGACCTTGCGTCGCATTTCTACGGCGTGAATGTAACTTGGAGATCATCCGATCCCGATATCATTACAATAGCAAACAGCAGCGTCAACCCTATTGAGGGTGCAGATTCGGGCGTAAGGCAGGCTCGCGCCACGGTTTACCGCGATATAGAGGGAGACAGGACAGTCACCCTTACAGCGACTGCCGAAATAGACGGAATACCTGTTGAAAAGGAATTTGAGCTCACGGTCAAGCAGAACGAGTATCTTGTCGGCGATATAGTTGTAGACGGGGTGAGCATTATAACCAATTCTCTCATAACAACCCAGTACCGTCTTATCGGAGAACCCGATGTAACAGTTCTCAACGCTGCCGATTACAACGGCAAGACGCTTCCCGAAGGCAGCTATGAGCTTACAAAGACATACATGTATGCCGCATCAAAGGGCGAGCGCGAAGTTGAACTTCCCCGTTTCACTACTTCTAATGCAGGCGTTTACACGATAACATTGCGTGTTTCTATCGACGACCATGTTGAAAATGTCTATTCATATACTATATATGTCGTCGATCAGCATGCAACGGTTGACTTTGTTGAGGATCCCACAATTACAGTAAGCTATAACAGTTACATAATTTCGGGCGAACTCAATAACGTTTCGGGTACTCTCTACTCAATGATTGGCGATGCAGATCTCACCATCCCCGAACAGGGAACTCCCCAGTACACTGCGTTTGCAAGAAACATAAGGCAGAACGGCGAGGCATACGCAATCACAACCGATACGGTAACGGCAACCTTTGAAGCTACCAATGAGGAAGAGTATACAATTTACTACGTAGTATGTAATCCCAACGGCGATGCAACGTCACCAATATACTCAACCGATATAACCATACAGAACATCTCGTCTGTAACTGATTTCACCAACCTTATCAATAGTCCGGAGGAAGACAACGACGGTATTCAGGCAAGAAGCGATGTGATTTACAGATTGACCACCGATATCGATCTCTCCAATGTCACGTGGATCACCACTACCAACTATGTGTTCTCAAGCTATCTCGACGGTGATGGTCACACAGTTAAGAATCTTACTGCCTCGGGTACAAGCAACGGATTAGCCAGCTTGATGTATCGTCTTGACGGCGGAACAATAATTAACCTCAACTTTGAGAATTTTGTAATCCGCGGCACAGGTACCAGCCCCGTGACCAACCAGGTAGGTATCATCGGTCAGGCATACAGCGGTAATCTCGTCAATATTAAAATGAGGAATATCGACGTTCATACCACAGGTCAGCGCGTAGGCGGTCTTATCGGTCAGGTATTCGAGGCAAACGGCACATTGCCGCTCATTATCGACAGGGTATCGCTTATAAACGACGATGGCTACGCCATTACTGCGGCAGACAGGCGCGCGGGCGGCATACTCGGATTTGTTCAGGTCAATTCTTCGCCCGACTCCGCACTTGTTGATATCAGAATCTCCAACTGCTACGTAGATTCCTTAATCGGAGACAGAGCTGCTGTCAATGTTCTCAACGGAACAGATACAACTACCACGGTGTTTACGGGCGAACAGTTCGGCGGTATCGTCGGTACGTTTGATGCTTCCTCGACCGGTGCGGCTTATATTGAAAACTTCACGTTATCTATAAGCAACTGCTATTTCACGGGAACAACGGCAGGCGGCAACCGTGTATCGGGTATCATAGGTTATCAGCAGGGCATTACGGCAGTAACCGTAAGGAACTGCGTAAGCGCGGGCGATATCTATTATGTCAACACTAACGCTCCCATTATCCAGGCTGAAAAGAACGCCTCCGGTATCTTCGGCGGATATGTTTCAACCTCTGCCACAACAGTGTCGGGTTGCTTTGCAAAGTTCGAAGAGGATAACTCGAATTACCTTGTAAGCGTTTATAATCCCGGCACAACGGATAATCCCGGCGGCGACCTTGCAAGAGAGGGCTTCTGGACAATATCGATGGATTTCGATATCGCGAACATCTGGCAGTTCAACGCAGAGCAGGCACCTTACATGACCTTAAGATAACACAATGTTGTCTTAAAAATACAGATAAACCCAAATTTATCTAAAATCAAAACCGATGGGCGGCAAAGCCCATCGGTTTTATTTTGTACGCATAAAGTTTATTGCTTGCCAATTTAAATGCCCAGTCGCCTATCTCCATGACAAAATTTTCCGCGCAACAAAATTCCCCTGTCTCATCAGACAGGGGAATTTATAAGGTTAAAAAATGTAAACAGGTTATTGAATTGTTTCAACGTTTATAAGATTGGAGTTTCCGCTCTTGCCGTTGGGGGTACCGCCCGTGAGGACAATCTTGTCGCCCTTCGAAACCAGCCCCGTGCCAATCGCAGCCCTCTTTGCGTAGTGGAAGAGTACGTCCACCGAGTAGAACTCCTCGCTCATAATGGGGATGACGCCCCACGAAAGCCCCAATTTTCTGTAAGCTCTCTCGTTGGTCGTCATGCCTATTATGTCAATCATGGGTCTGAACCTCGAAACAGTTCTCGCCGTGCCGCCCGTCCTCGTGCAAACGACGATGACCTTTGCGCCGATGTCGTGCGCCAGCGTGCATGCCGAGTGAGCCAATGCCTCCGAAAGGCTGTTTATGCGGTATTCCGACTCTTCAATGTAGGCAATATAGTTTGTATTGGCTTCAGCCTGCTTGGCAATTCTTGCCATGGCTCTTACAGCCTCAACGGGAAATTCTCCCGCGGCAGTCTCGCCCGAAAGCATAATGGCGGAGGAACCGTCGTAAACGGCGTTCGCAACGTCGGATATTTCCGCTCTTGTCGGGCGGGGCTGGTGAATCATCGATTCAAGCATCTCCGTTGCAGTAATCGAACGCTTGCCGTTTATTCTGCATGCCCTTATAATCTGCTTCTGAATGGCGGGCAACTCTTCATAGGGCACTTCAACACCCAAATCGCCGCGCGCAACCATTATGCCCTGGCATACCTTTATGATGGATTCGAGGTTATTCACGCCCGACCTGTTCTCGATTTTTGCAATAATTTCAATCTCGTCGTCGGTATCGCCGCACTCCCTCAGCCAGTTTCTCACGTCCAGAACGTCCTGAGCCTTCGAAACGAAAGAGCATGCCACAAAGTCTATACCGTTTTCCACGCCGAACTTAAGGTCGGCTTTGTCCTGTTCGGAAAGGTAAACCATGTCCAGTTCCTTGTCGGGGAAGAACATTGATTTTCTGTTGGAGAGCACTCCGCCGATAAGCGTTTTGCATATAACGTTGGGTTTTTCAACCTTTATAACTTCAAATATAATGAGCCCGTTGTTGAGCAAAATCTTGTCGCCGGGGTTCATCTGCTCGCAGATGCCTTTAAAAGAAACTGTAACCCTGTTCTGGTCGCCCTCGATATTTTCGGTGGTGAATGTAAACTTGTCGCCGTCCTTAAGCGTAATCTTTCCGTCCTTAAAGGTGCCTATTCTGAACTCGGGACCCTTCGTGTCGAGCATGATGGGAAGGGGAACCTTAAGTCTTTCGCGCACCTCTTTTATGGTCTTGATTTTTTTAAGGTGCTCTTCATGCGTGCCGTGCGAAAAGTTCAGTCTGGCAACATTCATGCCGGCTTCGACCATCTTCGAAAGCACCTCGGCGCTCTCGCTCGCAGGACCGAGAGTACATATAATTTTGGTTTTCTTCATAAACAAAACTCCCAATGCAAATTTATCCGAATATATTTTAAAACAAAATTCTGCAAAATGCAATAACTTACAATAAATAGTTTTGCAAAAAAAATAAAATGTGCTAAAATATTTTCAAATCCGAGTTAATCGTGCGGTTGCGGGCAAAGAAATTTGCATGAGGAAAGTCCGAGCATCGCAGGGCACGGTGCCTGCTAACGGCAGGTGAAGGCGACTTCAAGGAAAGTGAACAGAAATATACCGCAGTTTTTGCTGTAAGGTTGGAATGGCGAGGTAAGAGCTCACCGTGGCGGCGGTAACGCCGCCAGCCAGTTAAACCCCACCGGATGCAAGATTGGGGCGACGGCAGGCTTAAATGCCAAGGGCTGCCCGTCCGCCGCCGTCCGTCAACATCGCTTGAGCTTGCAGGCGACTGTAAGCGTAGATAGATAACCGCACTCGACAGAACTCGGCTTACAGATTAATCTCGGATTTCCCCTCCCTTAAGGCGAGGGGATTTTTTATGCGGCATGATTTTTTTGTCATTTGTTGTAATTTTTTGTTCAATCGCGTTGCAGTTTTTGGCATATTATTGTATAATATATTTATACTCATAATAAAGGGGAGAAAGATAATGAAAAAATTTGTAATCGTCACCGATTCCTGCGCCGACCTCAACGCAGACCTCCGCGCAAAGTACGATATAGACTACCTCTGCATGCGCGTAATAGAAGGCATAGTAGACATGCCCGCCGACCTCGACTGGCACTTTCTTCCCGCCAAGACCTTCTACGACAAAATGCGCGAAGGCGTCCGTTTTACCACCTCGCAGATAACCTCGTCTGACTATGCCCGCGCTTTCGACGAATACATTTCTCAGGGCTGCGATGTGCTTTCGATCTCCTGTTCGTCCGCCCTCTCGGGCTCCTATAAGGCGAGCACCGTCGCCCGCGAAGAGGTGCTTGCAAAGCATCCCGACTCCAAAATTTACTGCATAGATTCGCTAAACGCCTGCATAGGTCTGGGTCTTATCTGCATTACCGCCTCAAAGCTCCGCGCCGAGGGCAAGAGCATAGAGGAGACCGCCGCCTATATCGAGGAAAACAAGCTCAGAATGAACCAGTTTGCCACCGCCGACGACCTCGTCTATTTAAAGAGGGCGGGCAGGGTTGCCCCCACGAGCGCGTTTTTCGGCGGGCTTTTGAAAATTAAGCCCATAATAATTTCCGACGCCGCGGGACAGAACGTCGCCACCGAAAAGGTAAAGGGCAGAATGGCATCCATAAACAGGCTCATTCAGCTCTTCAGGGAGCACTACAAGCCCTTCCCTTACCAGATGATTGCCATAGCCCACGCCGACTGCATAGAGGACGCTGAAACCTTAAAGGCAAAGGTCAAAGAAGCCATGCCCGACAGTTCGGTTGAAATTCTTGTCGACTACATAGGTCCCATCGTCGGAGCCACCGTAGGTCCCGGCACCATAGCCGTATATTGCTTCGGCGACGAAGTCGCTTTCAAGGCATGAGAGGTGAAATTTGAGAGAGCCCAAGCCCTTTAAAATAAAACGCCGCCCGCTGTACGCCGTATTCCGCGCCGTACTCATGCGCACCTTTTACCGTAAGCCCTCGGTCACGTTTTTAAGCGAAGTTTCCAAGCCCTGCATCTTCGTGTGCAATCACGACGCCAAGCGCGGTCCCGTAACCTGCGAGCTGTATCTTCCCATAAAGACGGCAAAGTGGGGCGCCTATCAGATGCTTTGCGACTACAACACCCGCCGCATATATCTCCGCGATATCTTCTACATGAAAAAGCAGGGCATGGGCAGAAAACTCGCCTCCTTTAAGGCGTTTTTCGAGGCGTTCTTTTCCCTCTTTATCTACCGCGGCATGAACTTTTTGCCCACATATCCCGACGCCCGCCTTTCAAAGACCATAAAGGAGAGCGTACAGGTGCTTGAAAACGGCATGCCTGTTCTCGTCTTCCCCGAGGACTCCGACGGCGGCTACAAGGAGAAAATGGAGCACTTCTTTCCCGGCTTTGTTATGCTTGCCGAAGCGTACTACCGCAGGACGGGCAAGGATATTCCCGTCTATCCCATATATTGCGACGCCCGCCGCAGGCAGCTTGTGGTGGGTGAACCATGCTACGCCCATGCACTGAAGGAGGAGGGGCTCGACCGCGACGCCATAGCTCAGGTATTGTGCGGCGACGTAAACAAACTCTTCGAAAATTATATAAACAAATAATATAAAACTCCCGCCGGCGCGGGAGTTTTAATGTGTAAAAAATTATCTGAAAGCCGCACGACATCAGAAGCGTACTTGCATATTCACCAACATTTCATATTTTTTACAATTTTACTCGGCGCAAAAAATTTGTAAAACTTCCCCGGCTTATGATATAATCTAAACAATACTAACTTACGCAAAGCATAAATATGTCCAAATTATTAGGAATAGACGTCGGCTCAACCACGGTAAAGGTTGTTGCCATAGACGAACGGTCAAACATAATCTATAAATCTTACGTCCGCCACTTTTCGCGCGTAAAGGAGACGGTTATTGCCGAGCTTGAAAAGGTAAAGGCAGACCACCCGGGCGACTATGCGGTGTCCATCACGGGCAGCGCGGGGCTGGGGCTTTCCCAGCGCAGCGGCATAAACTTCGTTCAGGAAGTTCAGGCGGCATTCATTGCCATAAGAAAGTACTATCCCGACGCCGACGCCGCAATCGAGCTCGGCGGTGAGGACGCTAAAATCATCTTCATCACCGGCGGCACCGAACAGCGCATGAACGGCAGCTGCGCGGGCGGCACGGGCGCGTTTATCGACCAGATGGCAACCCTTTTAAACGTCACCGTCGGCGAAATGGACGAAATGGCTTTAAGGGCTGAAAAGAAGTATCCCATAGCTTCGCGCTGCGGCGTGTTTGCCAAGTCGGATATCCAACCCCTCTTAAACCAGGGCTCGAAGAAGGAGGACATCTCGGCTTCCATATTCCAGGCGGTCGTCGACCAGACGGTGTCCGGTCTCGCGCAGGGCAGAAGAATAAAGGGCAAAGTGCTCTTCCTCGGCGGACCGCTCTACTTTTTAAAGGGGCTGAGGAAGGCGTTTGTCGACACCTTGAAACTCGGCGAGGGCAATGCGGTGTTCCCCGAGGGCGCCCCCTGCTTCATGGCAATCGGCGCCGCCCTGCACTCCGTGTCCTGTAAACCCGAAAGTCTCTCCTCTGTAATTCAAAAGCTCTCCAATGTGCGCGACAGCGACAGCATAGTCACGGGTCAGCCCCTCTTTTCAAGTAAAGAGGAGTATGCCGCCTTCGTCGCCCGCCACCGCGCAAAGGACCTCGAGTTCTGCAATATAACCGAGTACGAAGGGGACGCCTACCTCGGTATAGACTCGGGTTCCACAACCACAAAACTGATTTTAATAACCCCCGACTGCCGCATACTCTATTCACACTACCAGTCCAATAACGGACAGCCCCTCGACATTGTAATCGAAAAACTCAAGGAAATTTATAAACTTACCGAAGGGCGCGTAAAAATACGCGGCAGCGCCGTCACCGGTTACGGCGAAGATTTAATAAAGGCGGCTATAAAGGCGGATTTCGGCATAGTTGAAACAGTCGCCCATTTCAAAGCCGCCCTGCACTTCAATCCCAAAGTCGACTTCATCATAGATATCGGCGGTCAGGACATAAAGTGTTTCAAAATCAAAAACGGCGCGATAGATTCCATAATGCTCAACGAGGCATGCTCCTCGGGCTGCGGGTCGTTTATTCAGACCTTTGCCAAAGCCATGGGCATGGAGATAGACAAGTTCTCGCAGGAGGGACTGTTTGCAAAGAACCCCGTCGAACTCGGGTCGCGCTGCACGGTATTCATGAACAGCGCCGTAAAACAGGCGCAGAAGGAGGGTGCGGGCGTGCCGGATATCTCGGCAGGTCTCTCCTCGTCCATAGTAAAGAACGCAATTTACAAGGTAATCCGCGCGTCGTCCGCCGACGAACTGAGCGAAAACATAGTAGTCCAGGGTGGCACGTTTTTAAACGACGCCGTGCTCCGTTCCTTTGAAAAGGAGACGGGCAAGGAGGTCATCCGCCCCGGTATAGCGGGACTCATGGGTGCCTTCGGGGCTGCCCTCTATGCCAAGGAAAATATCTCGGGCGAAAGCACCACCTTGGACGAAAAAGAGCTCTCCTCGTTCACCTACAAATCGCTCTCCACCAACTGCCGCGGCTGTACCTCCAACTGCAACATAAACATACTCACCTTCGGCGACGGCTCAAGGTACATATCGGGCAACAAATGCGAGCGCGGCGCAGGCTTAAAACCCGCCTCTGCCGATCTCGATATCTATACCTACAAGCAGAACCGACTCCTCAAATGTATAAAGGACGAAAATAAGGGCAGGGGTCTTGCACGTGTGGGGCTTCCCCTTCAGCTCGGAATGTACGAACAACTCCCCGTATGGGCAGGGTTTTTCGAAAGTCTGGGCTTTGAAGTCGTGCTTTCGGAAAAATCTTCCAGGCAGCTCTACTTCAAGGGTCAGCACACAATTCCTTCCGATACCGCCTGCTACCCCGCCAAACTCATGCACGGTCATATAGAGAGCCTGCTCGACATGGGCGTCGACTTTATCTTCATGCCCTGCGAAAGCTACAACCTCGACGAGCACGATTCGACCAACCACTACAACTGCCCCGTCGTCGCATACTACCCCGAGCTTTTAAAGGCTAACAACGAACGGCTTAACGATAATAATTTTATCATGCCCTACCTCGACCTCAACGAGGAGGAAAACACCGTCAAAAAGCTGTACGCCATATTCAAAAAGTACGGCGTCTCCAAAAAGCAGGTTCGCGCCGCGCTTAATGAAGGCTTTGAAAGGCTCGAAAGTTACCAGTCGGATATAAGGCGCAAGGGTGAGGAGATTCTCGAAAAAGCCGAACTTGACGGCAAGCAGGTTATAATTCTTGCCGGCAGACCCTATCACCTCGACAACGAAATCAACCACGGCATAAATAAGCTTTTAACCACTCTCGGCATGGCGGTCCTCTCCGAGGACTCGGTATTCGACAAGGGCAATTTCGTCAAGATAAACGTTCTTAACCAGTGGACCTACCATGCCCGCCTGTACCGCGCGGCAGAGTTTGCCACAAGGCATAAAAACGTCAACCTCGTCCAGCTCGTTTCTTTCGGTTGCGGCATAGACGCAATCACGACCGATCAGATGCGCGCCATTTTAGAAAAGGGCGGCAAGCTCTACACACAGATAAAGATAGACGAAATAAACAATCTCGGCGTCGTTAAAATACGTCTCCGCAGCATGCTTGCAGCCATTGAGGAGAGCAAGAGAAGGGAGGAGAGAGATGGAAGATAAAAAGATTATTGACTACACCGACGACTACCCCCGCTGGAAGGACGAGTACAAATCGACCTACAAAATCCTCGTCCCCGATATGCTCCCGTGGCATTTCGCCATAATCGAACAACTGCTTAAAATGGAGGGGTACGACGTCGAAATTTTAAAAAACGACTCCCGCTCCGTCATAGACGAAGGGTTAAAGCACGTTCATAACGATACCTGCTACCCCTGTCTGTGCGTCGTCGGACAGTATATCGACGCCTTAAAGAGCGGCAAATACGACGTTGACCACACCGCAGTGCTCATCAGTCAGTCGGGTGGCGGGTGCAGGGCTTCCAACTATGTGCCGTTAATCCGCAAGGCGTTAAAGGCGCAGTTCCCCAACGTGCCCGTCATCTCCTTAAACTTTTCGGGGCTTGAAAAGGATTCCTCCTTAAAAATAGGTTTAAAGCTCTTGCTAAAGCTTGCCTACGCAATCTTTTACGGCGACAGCATAATGTGGTGCTACAACCAGACCAAGCCATACGAGGAGGAAGAGGGTGCGACCGACGCCGCAAGGGATGAGGCAATGGCTGAAGTCATCGGGGCGTATAAAGGCGGCAGGTATACAAAGTATAAAAAGATAAACGCCCGCATAATATCGATTTTTGCTGCCGTAAAGCGTAGGGATATCAAAAAGGTAAAGGTGGGCATTGTCGGCGAAATTTACGTCAAATACTCCTATCTCGGCAACAACCACCTTGAAAACTTTCTTCTCTCCGAGGACTGCGAACCCGTCGTTCCCGCCCTCATGGACTTCGTGCTCTACTGCATAGTCAACAACATAAACGATTCCGACCTCTACGGCAAAAAGGGCTTATTCTATACGGCAAACCGCATTTTATACAGAGTGCTTCACCGCATGCAGAAAAACATCATAAAACAGTTCGAAAGGGAGGGAACTTTCGAGCCTATTCACGACTTCGAACACCTCAGAAAGTGCGCCGATAAAGTGATCAATCAGGGCGTAAAGATGGGCGAAGGCTGGCTCATTCCCGCCGAAATGGCTGCGCTTGCCGAAACGGGTACCGAAAATATAGTCTGCGCCCAGCCGTTCGGCTGTCTGCCCAACCACATAGTGGGCAAGGGCACCATCCGCACCTTAAAGAATATGTACGAACACGAAAATATCGTCGCCGTCGACTACGACCCCTCCGCCACAAAAGTCAATCAGGAGAACCGCATCAAGCTGATGATTTCGACCGCGCGCGAAAATTTACAAAATAATTAAGAGAGATATAAAAAGTTTTGGACAGATTACTATATGCAGTTTCGGCAATTCTGCTTGCTGTTGCGGTCTTGCTCGTGGCATGGGCGGTGCTGCGCAAGGTATACAACAGATCCCTCATGGCAACTCTTGCCGAGTGGTACATGAAGGTTAAACGCGCCCGCTTTGATGAAGAAGCGGCAAAAAGGGAACTCGACAAACTCTCCCGCACCGGCGAGACGGCATACAAACTGCCCGTCTCCGTCAGGTGCGAAGTAAAGGAGTATAAAAGCTGCAATCTTCAGGTTTTCGAATTCAACCCCGAAGGCGAAGGCGGCACCCTTTTATGGCTGTACGGCGGCGGGTATGTGCACAGACCGCTTAAATACCACATTAAGTTCTTCGATAAACTTGTGGCAAAGAGCGACTGCCGCATAATAATGCCCATTCTCCCCAGGGCGCCCTTTGCTACCTTCCGCGAAGGTTATGCCGCGATAGAAAGTTTTTATTTCTCCCTCGGCAATCCCTCTTCGCTCATTCTCGGAGGCGACTCCTCGGGCGGTGGGCTTGCGCTCGGGCTTACGATAAAACTCAAGGAGGAGGGCAAACCCCTTCCCGAAAAGCTCATTCTCTTCGCGCCGTGGGTGGATATCGCCATGACCAACCCCGAAATCCCCGAATATGAAAAAAAGGACCCGCGCAACTCCCGCTGGCTCGCCTCAATCTGGGGCAGGGCGTGGGCAGGGGGAGAGGACCTCGGAAACTACCTTTTAAGCCCTATCAAAGGTCCCCTCACGGGGCTTCCGCCCGTCGTTCAGTACACCGGCACGCGAGACCTCCTCTATCCCGACAGTAAACTCCTGCACGAAAAACTTTTAAAGAGCGGGGTAAACAGCAAGTTCGTACAGGGCAACAACCTAAACCACGTTTACCCTGTCTATCCCATTCCCGAAGCCCGCGTCGCCATGAGGCAGATATGCGAAGATATCGCAGGCGGCAACGGCTCCGTCCTTCCGCAGGAGGGGGTTGCGGCAGAGGTTACCTCATTAAAATAAAAAAATTATCCGCGCGGCTGCGTTCATGAAGTGAACCCCAAAGTTTGGACAAAATTTAATTAAATTGTTTGGTAATGAGTTCGGTATTGCACCGGGCTCATT
>CALVMP010000035.1 GCA_944346655.1 uncultured Clostridia bacterium | reverse complement strand
ACAAGGTCGGTGGTGTCGAGCACCGAAAGCGAGACCTGTTTGTCGTAAATGAGACATTTAAATAGCGTGTTCATATCTTTTTGCAGGTGAAATTTATTCTTAGCGTTTTGTCGGGCGTGCCCATGTGCCCGCCTGTTTTTATGTTTGCAAAGCCCGCCTCCTCCAGGGCGGAGACCACGTCCTCCTCGGAATGGGCGTACTGGCGATGACTTTCGCGGAAACAGGAATACCTTCCGTCGCTCTCCCTTATAAAAAAGGTGAGATCCATGGTGACGCCGTCCTCCTCGGGGGTGTTGAACCAGAGATAGGAGACCTCCTCCCCGTCCTCGCCGAACATGTTGGAGCCGAGAACGTTTAAAATTTTATTTGCGGAGGAGATATCGAAGTGGAACACCCCGCCCCTGTTGAGGGCCGAATATACCTTTGCAAACGTGCTTTTGAGCTTTTGGGGAGGCACGTAATTGAGGCAATCGTTTACGGCTACGATAAAATCGTACTTTGCGTTCACTTTAAGTTTGGTTATATCGCCGAGTAAAAATTCACAGGGCACTCCCTCGTTTAAAGCCAGCCGCTTTGCCTCGTTGAGCATGGCGGGGGAGATATCCATGCCCGTCATATCGTAACCCGCCCTGTAGAGGGCGCGGGTAAAATAGCCGTTGCCGCAGCCGATATCCAGCCCTTTAAGCCCGGCGCCAGAGCATTTAAGCACCGATAGCAAATACTGCGACCATGAGGGATAGTCGCAGTCTGCATTCAAATATTCAAAAAAATTTCCGAGGGTTGAATAGGAGTCCATTTACTTTCAATGAAGAAGGTTGTCCGAAGAGATCTTCTTCTTTTTGCCCTTTTTGTCGGTGGAGTTGAGCGACTTTTCGCGCTCGGCAAAGAGCTTGTTGTACTCAACGTAACGCGCATCGTTTTTGTGCTCTTCGAAGTACGCCGAGACCTCTCCCTCCACCTTCTTTCTGCCGTCGGCAGCCGCCTTTACATCGGCGCGGGTAAAGCGGGCGGGAACCAGAAAGAGAGAACTTTCAAGGTCTATGGGGCTTATTGGCTTGGACGCGAGCTCCGACTTGCCTGCGGCTAAAAGGTCGCGCGCCTCAGAGCGGGCTTCCTCCAGCCTCTCCTGCTCGAGCTGTTTGGGGGTCATTTTTGCGCGCGCCGCCTGCTTTTCGGAGACGACCGCGGGGGTGATGAACGAGTCGAACACCCACTGCGTGTACGCCATCCACGAGAGCATTAAAAACGAGAACCCGAGGAAGATGAGGAATATGAGACCGATTACGAGGAAGAACTGAACGTATATGCCGATTACGAGCAACCAGACGGGGATGAGGGCGAAGCCTATCATGAATATCGACTGGATTACCGTGCCGATTAAGAGCACGAAGGAGTTTTTGAAGAGGTACTTTAATTTCACCTTGTAGCTTATGCCGACGGCGTACAGCCACATGCAGAACATGCCGACAAGCACGGTGGCGATTATTATGCACACCTTTGCAGCCACGGGACCGGCGGCGGAGCCGCCGTAGGCGATTTCCATTGCCGCCCAGTCGCTTATGATAAGCGAAGCGAACATGAACACCGCAATTAACACGGTGGGCAGAAGAGCGTTGAAATAGCACACCTTTACGCCGTGGAAGTATCCTTTTACGGAAAATTCGCCGTGGGCGTTTATCATTTTTTTGACCGAATACATTCCGCCCGCAAGCCCGACAGCCGCAATGAGCGCGGCAGGGATCAACAGGGCGTAGAATATTATATCCGTGGACAATGTCAGCCTTTCAGCCATGCCTACGGTCGAGGGGGTATACACCGAAAGCCCGACGTTTGCCGAGAAGGGATATACGGTGGCAAGCCCAGCAACGGCGGCTATGCGGAGATATATGATCGCCGCGATGGGCACGAAAAATACGAGCGTTATTACGTTGATGATGACGAACTTTACAAAGTTGGATTTAAATAAGCTCCAGGTGTCGCTCCACCTGCCCTTGGGTACGTATGTGCGGACGTAGTCGTCGGCGTTTTCGTGACCGGCGAGAGCTTGCAATTTCGATTCTGCCATATGCATTCCTTTTTGGAAAATTTAAGTTTTATATCATTATACAGTATAAAGAGAAATAATTCAATTATTTTACCCGAGATTAAAGCAAATTTTCTTTGACTTTTCTTTTTGTATATGTTATTATTCCATTGCTGAATAGAGGAGCGGTTGAGCATGAGTAGCCGCGGGGTGTGCGCTTTAAGGCGGCGCGGAATGTACCCGCAGGCAAAAGGGCATCGCCGCCGAAGCGTAAAGAGCGCCTTATTTTCTTTGCGCTGGGCGCAGGGGTTAATACCTTTGCGACTGTCACGATGAGTGTTGCGCTATCTGCATTTTTAATGTTACACGACGCGGCGCGATAGAGCTCCGCGTATTTTTTAAATCAAAATTATTTTACGGAGAATAATATAGTTATGAAGAAATATTCTGTGGGCATAATAGGCGCCACCGGCATGGTCGGGCAGCGTTTCGCCCTGCTCCTTGCAGACCACCCGTGGTTTGAGGTTAAGGTGCTTGCCGCCTCCTCTTCCTCCGCGGGAAAGAAGTACAAAGACGCCGTAAAGCGGTGGAACATGACGGAGCCCATGCCCGAAGAGCTTAAGGACATGGCGGTTATGGACGCGGCTGCCGACATGGAAAAAATTGCATCCATGGTCGACTTCTGTTTCTGCGCCGTCAACATGAAAAAGGAGGAGATTAAAGCCCTTGAGGAGGCGTATGCAAAGCTCGAGTGCCCGATAGTTTCCAACAATTCCGCCCACCGCGGAACGCCCGACGTGCCCATGGTAATACCCGAGATAAATTCGGACCACCTTGAAGTTATTGCCGCCCAGAGGAAAAGGCTGGGCACAAAGCGCGGGTTCATTGCCGTTAAGAGCAACTGCTCGCTGCAGTCCTACGTGCCCCTTTTGCACCCTTTGAAGGAATTCGGCATAAAGTGCGCGGCGGTTACGACCTACCAGGCGATTTCGGGCGCGGGCAAGACCTTTGAGACCATGCCCGAGATTATCGACAACATCATCCCCTACATCGGCGGCGAGGAGGAAAAGAGCGAGCTTGAACCCTTAAAGATTTGGGGCGAGGTTAAGGACGGAAAGATTGTCCCCGCGGAAGATCCCGTTATTACCGCGCAGTGCTTAAGGGTTCCCGTTTCCGACGGTCACACGGCGGCATGCTTTGTTTCCTTTGAGAAAAAGCCCTCGAAAGAGGAGATACTTAAGGCGTGGAGCGAATTTTCGGGAGAACCCCAGAAGCTCAACCTTCCCTCCGCCCCCAAGCAGTTTATACACTACTTTGAAGAAAACGACAGACCCCAGCCCGCCCTCGACAGAAACACCGAACACGGCATGGCTGTGTGCGCGGGCAGACTGAGGGAGGATAACCTGTTCGACTATAAGTTTATAGGCTGTTCGCACAACACCCTGCGCGGTGCGGCGGGCGGCGCCGTGCTTTTGGCTGAGCTGCTTGCGGCTAAAGGGTATTTTGACTGATTATAGCCCGAAAAATTGCCGCGGTTATTTTCTGATTATTTTTCGTTACGAGGGGAATTCATTTCCCTGAAGCAGCCCAAATTTGCGCATACCTGCGGCTCACCTGAGGGGGAGGTGCGCAATTATATAATTGAGGGCGCCTGAAGATTGCGCACCGGGGAGCGAAGCCCCCGAAAATAACGCCAAGTTAGTTTACGTCCCCCAGTAAACAACTTGCGTTAAAGAATTTAAGGAGTTTTTATGAAAGGTTTTTTCAGCGGATCGGCTACGGCTATGATTACGCCCTTTTATGACGGCGGCGGAGTGAACTTTGACGCGTTCGCCCGCATGATTGAATACCAGATTGAAAACGGCACCGACGCGCTCGTGGTGCTGGGCACGACGGGCGAACCCGCAACCATGACCGAGGAGGAAAAGGTTGCCGTTATGAAGTTTGCAAAGGAAAGGATTGCGGGGAGAGTAAAGCTGATATTCGGCACGGGCTCCAACTCTACGGCAAAAGCCGTCGCGGCAACCATACGCGCCGAGGAGCTGGGCGCCGACGGCATACTCGCCGTCACCCCCTACTACAACAAGTGCACGCAGAAGGGAATTGTTGAATACTACAGGGCGATCTGCTCCTCCACCACCCTGCCGGTTATTGCATACAACGTGCCCCCGCGCACGGGCGTTAACATTTTGCCCGCGACTGCGGAGGAGCTTTCGTACATACCAAACATGGCGGGAATTAAGGAGGCTTGCGGAAACATGGAGCAGATTTGCGAGACCATGCGCCGCATCCGCCCGAGAATGGACCTTTATTCCGGCGACGACAACTTAAACATTCCCATAATGGCTATAGGCGGAGCGGGGCTCATTTCGGTGGCTTCGAACATAGCGCCCAGGCAGATGAAGGAAGTTGCCGTATGCATGCAGAAGTGCAAGCTTGAAAAGGCAAACAAAATTCACGAAAAAATTCTTCCCCTAATAGACGCATGCTTCGTTGAGGTAAACCCCATACCGGTAAAGGCGGGCTGCAACATGATAGGGCTTGAGGCGGGCATTCCACGCGCTCCTTTGACGGAACTTGAGGAAGAACACAAAAAACTTATGAAAAAATGCATTAAATCGGCGGGGATAAAGACGGTATGTTAAAAGTTCTTGTTTGCGGAATAGGCGGAAAGATGGGCGGAAACATAACCGACCTTCTGAAGGACGACAATGAAGCACAGGTAGTCTGCGGCGTGGACATTCACGCACCCGAGGATATAAAGGTGCCAGTATATGCCTCGTTCAACGACGTTAAGGAGGATGTCGACGTTGTTATAGACTTTTCCTCCCCCGCTGTTTTAGAGAGTGAACTCGGGTGGACGGTTAAAAATAAAGTGCCCGCCGTGCTCGCCTCGACGGGCTACACAGAGGGACAGCTTGAAGAGATAAAGAAAGCTTCGGAAAAGACGGCGATATTCAAGACGGCAAACTTTTCGCTGGGAGTAAACCTTTTGGTGAGCCTTGCAAAAAAGGCTGCGGAAGTCCTCGGCGAAAATTTCGACATTGAAATTATAGAGCGCCACCACAACAAAAAGGTGGACGCACCGAGCGGAACGGCTCTGATGCTCGCCGACGGAATGAACCAGGCGTTAGAGGAAAAGCGCGAATACGTTGAGGGCAGAAGCGGCATTGTGGGCAGGCGCGGCAACGAGATAGGCATTCACGCCGTGCGCGGCGGCACGATAGTGGGCGAACACGAGGTAATGTTTGCTGGCGAGGACGAGATTGTCACCCTCTCCCACTCGGCGCGGTCAAAGCGCGTTTTCGCCGTCGGGGCGATAAAGGCGGCAAAGTGGGTCGCAGGCAAAAAAAGCGGTATGTACGACATGAACGACGTGCTCGGCGATATTTTATATTAAATCATAAAACAATGCTGTGATATTCTTAAATAAATCATAAACAAAAAAAGAGGCAATCAAAGCCTCTTTTTTATTTTACTATTGCGATAATTGGCGCATATGTGCGGGCCAATCGCTTTTGGAATCCTTTGGTTTATAAACGTAGCTGTACTTATATTCGTAGTCGGAGTGTTCGTCCGCCCGGGCCTTCATGGCAGCATAGACCTCGTCCCTCAGCTTTTGCTGGGCTTGCTTTAAGGGCAGGGACTTATCGGCAAAAAAGGGACCGTCGACATAGACGGTGATTTTAGGTTTTTTAAAAAATTTGCGCTTCGTGTAGCAGAGCGTGTACGAAAAAACGGGCGCGCCGAGCTTTACCGGATAGCGGAAAGAAACGGCGGGGAAGTTTCTAACGCCCGTGTAATAGGGCCAGATGTGCGCTTCGGGATAGATGGCTATCCACAATTTTTTGGCGATTGCGCGTTCGATTTCCCTGTTAAAGTCGGGCATTAAGTGAAGCCCCGAGGGAATAGGCAGGGCGCCCGCGTCCATTAAAAGCCAGCGGAGACCCTTTATAGAAGTGGAATCCTCGCTGACCATTGTCTTTGCGGGACGGGGAAAGGCGAGCACGGTGGGATTGAAGGCGTCGCACACGAAGGTGGTGTGGTTGCCGTATATAAAGGCGCCCTGATTTTTGTAGCCTTTAAGGCATTTTTTGTTTACATACTTTACCCCCCTTATGAGCTTCATGTAAATGTGCACCACGGGAGTGGCAATTATGCGGTAGACGATAAAGCGCCTTATAACCACCAAGGGGTTCATGCTGTGAAATTTAAAACCCTTTGGCAGAGGCTGCACGTTGATTTTTGTGCCGGCGAAGTCGTCGCGGACCTCGTCGGAATAGTACCTTATCTCCTTTTCCATACCATCACACTTTATATTTTTGTAAAAATTCATGCTCCCATTTCAGTTGAAGAGAGAGATGAATTCGCGGAGGGCAAAGGGCACGGGCACATTTTTGGGGAGAGCCATGCCCACGCCGCGCACGGGCAGGCGGGGATTGACGTTGACTTCGAAGAGTTCGCCCGCGTCTATGCGCTTCTGGGCGTATTCGCGGGGGACGCAGCCGATGCCCATGCCGCGGCGGGCAAACTTTAACATTAAATCCCAGTTGGCAACCTCGATATCGGGCGTAAGCGTTATGCCCAGCGACTGGGTGAAGGAGTTGAAAGTGTGGCGGGCGACAGTGTTGTTTTCCATCATTAAGAGGGGATACTGCTGTAAATCCTTTAAATTGACCTGCCTGTCCATGAGCTCCGAGTACTTCGAGGGGGAGGCTACAAAGGTATCGGAGAGGTGAAAAACCGTGCCGGTGAAGTTGACGTCCTTATCCTCGATGGGAAGATTTATAAAGCCGATGTCGCACTTGTTTTCCTTGAGCTGCACGAGCGTTTCGGGCGTGGTGCCGGTTATAAGCTCGATATGAACGGCGGGATATTTTTCGTTGAATGCGGCGATTTTATCGACGAGCACATATGAGAAAATGGAGTCGGTGGCGCCCACCCTTACGGTACCCGTTGCCGTCGTTTTGAGTTCGATTAATTTGTTTTCGGCGCTGTCGAGAAGAGCCAGAGCCTCCTCTACCTGTTTGAAGATGAGCTTGCCGCCCTGAACGGAGAGCTCCATGCCGCGGTGGGTGCGGTTGAACAGCGACGTGCCGAGCTGGCTTTCAAGCTGTTTTATCGCCTGCGATACCGCGGGCTGGGAGATGAACAGCTCGTCTGCCGCCTTTGTAAGACTCCCGCACTTGGCAACGGTGTAAAATACCCTGTACAGTTCGATGTTTACCATAAAAATTGCTCCTTATTTTCCTACGCAGAACTTTGAAAATACTTCGGATATGATGCTTTCGTTTGCCGTTTCGCCTGTTATTTCGCCGAGCGCAGACCATGCGTCGGTTATGTCGAGGGAAATCAGGTCGAGAGGAAAGAGCCCTGCGGCGTTGATTGCGTTATTTAAACTGACGCTTGCGCGGCAGAGCGCGGCATGGTGGCGCTCCTCAATGAGATACGCCCCCTCGAGCGAAGAGCCGCCCGCTCCCCTCTCCTTCATTATGCGCTTCAAACAGTCAAGATTTTCGCCCGTGCGCGCGGAGATTACCACGTCAAACTTATCCGAACGGACGGGGGATATGTCGCACTTATTAAAAATTTTAATCAGCCTCGGGTCGTCCTCCTCCACCCCGTCGAGGGGAACGTATTCCCCCTCGCAGACATAGAGGATGAGGTCGGCGGACCGCACCGTTTTTTTGGCGATGGAGATGCCGACGGACTCGATTTCGTCGGCGCTCTCCCTTAGCCCCGCCGTGTCGACGAGGTTGTAGTTTACGCCGTCTATCTGAATAGTTCCCTCCACCGCGTCGCGCGTGGTCCCGGCGACGGGAGAGACAATTGCCCTGTCGTACCCCAGAAGGGCGTTTAAAAGGGAGGATTTGCCCGCGTTGGGCGCACCGCAGAGGGCGCAGGTTATGCCGCTCTTTATCTTTTTGCCCCGCGAATATCCCTTGATCAAGATATCTATTCCGCCGTTTACCTTCTGAAGCCTTAAAACAAGGTCGGAAAGCTCGGTCGAGGCGACGTCCTCCTCGGGATAGTCGATATCGGCGGCTATTCCGGCAAGAATATCCTTGAGCTCGGACTGGAATTTTTTCACCTCGCCGGTCAGCTTTTCGGCATACAGCATGCAACCCGCGCGGACCTCGGCAAGAGAGGAGGCGTTTATCATGTCCGCAAGTCCCTCAGCCGAGGCGAGGGAGAGCTTGCCGTTTAAAAAAGCCCGCTTGGTAAACTCGCCGTTGACGGCAAGCCTTGCGCCGTTTGAAAGCGCCGCCCTGAGCACTGCGCGGGAAATTTCAATCCCGCCGTGGCAGTGGAATTCTACGATATCCTCGCCCGTGAAGGAACGGGGCGCCTTGAAGTAGACGGCGTAGCCGAAGTCGGAAAAGCCGTCGCACAGAATACGCCCGGGGTACATGTAGTTGGGAATAAAATTCTCCACCCCCCTTTTGCCCGCGGGGTCAAACATCTTCTGCGCAACGGAGAGTGCGCCCGAGCCGCTTATGCGGATTATTGCCACGCCGCCCGTTGCCGGACCCGTGGAGATTGCTGCGATTGTCTGTTCTGTCATACGTCAAATTTATATTCAGAATATATAATCTGTACTTATACCTGATTATAGCACATACCGCACGTTATGGCAAACAAAAAACGGCGACAAGGCGCCGCTTTTGAATATTGAGCAATTAATTTTTAAATTCGTCGAAGGGGTCTTCGGGAGCGGAGGAGTCGCCGTCCGTTTTGCCGAGACCGCCGAAGGGATCCTCGCCCTGCGGGGGAGCCGACGCACCTTCGTCGGGAGGCGCCGAAGGTCTGCCGGAGTAGGGATTGTAACCGCCGTAGGGAGTGCCGCTCTGGTTGTTGTACTGGCGGTAGTTTTCGTACCTTCTGCGCTGTTCGCCGCGCATATAATCCTTATAGCTCATGGCGCGGTTGTTCCTGACCGCAAACATCAACGCTCCCTTTATGGGGAAAATGACGCACGCGAGGGAGAGAAGAACGTATCTGCGGCAGGAGTACGTCTGGAAGAAGGTGATTACGACTACGACGTGAATCAAAATGTATACGAGGTTTACATAGGAGAGAACGTATGCGTCGAGATAGTCGAAAACCCACGCAAGCCACGTGCCCGCTATACGCGCGGAGGACTGGTAGCCGACAATATAGGTTATGCCGAGGGAAGTGGTCTGGGTTACGACCTCATAAAAGCCGCCCGCGTAGACAATGCCTGCGACGACATAATAGAGCACAAAGCCCGCGACGAGCAGAGTTTCGATAATCGCCAGAACAAGGGAGACGGTTTTTGCGGGGAAGTTATAGAACTTGTTTTTATCCGAGACGACCCCTATATAGTAGGTATTGAAGAAGGGAATGAACGCCATCCATTTATGCCTGTAGCCCTCCCTTTTTGCTATCGTGTACAGAGCGACCGCCTGAAGGGCAAAGAGGACGACAAAGAGACAGCCCGCGATTACCATGCTGACCCACAGCGTGGTGAAAGGGTCCATTTCTACAGGTATGAGCTGCGAGATTGAGTTGCCGTAAGATAAAAGTTCGAAAAAATCCATATCTGCTCTCTATTTTTTGCAAAACACAGTATAAACCGGCTTTATATAAATGTTGAAACAGGTTTGTGAAAATCTGATAAAATTTACTCTTTAAAGAGGGAAACCCCGTAATCGACGGAGAGGAGCGTCAGCCCGCGGGCTGGCATGGTTTTGCCGGCAAGCGAACGGTTGCCCTCCGCAAGCGAACGGGAGATATCCGAAAGGGATATAGCGCCGACGGCGCAGCCGAGCATGGTGCCCGCCATGGTGCGTACCATGTTGTACAAAAATCCGCCGCCGCACACAAAGATGTCTATATCCTCCCCCCTCTCCTCGACGTTTACGGAATACACCGTGCGCACGGTGGTTTTTACCTGCGAGCGTGAGGCGCAGTAGGCTTTGAAATCGTGCTCGCCCTCAAAGAGGGAGCCTGCCTTTTTTAGCGCGTTTATATCGATTGCCCCCTTAATATGCACCGAATACCTGTCCTTTAACGGGTTGCGGCGGGGGGAAAAATACATGCTGTAGCGGTAGGTTTTTTTCTTTGCCGAGCGGTTTGAATCGAACCCTTCGGGCGCAATTGCGGAACACTGCACGGCTACCTGCGGAGGTAGGTGGCAGTTTAACGCGTCGGCAAGTTTTTCGGGCGGGATATTGCAGTTTATGTCGGCATGGCAGACCTGACCTGCCGCATGCACGCCGCTGTCCGTTCTGCCGCTCGCGGTGAATATTACCTCTTCGCCGAACGCCGCGCGCGCCGCGTCCGTCAGGGTCTGCTGGACGGAAATGCCGTTTGGCTGTATCTGCCAGCCGACAAAGTCCGTGCCGTCGTAGGCGACTTTTAAAACGTACCTCATAGCACCACCACATACATATAAGCCGCGGGCCATATGTCGTAGGCGTAGATATTTAAAAGCACCACCCCGGCAATGAGCGCGGCGATTATGAGCGCGGCGACGAGGTCGCGCCAGCCGAGCGTGAGTTTTTTATACTTGGTGCGGTGGGGCGAATTGGTGTAGCAGCGGGCGTCCATGGCGTCCCCGAGCTCCTCCGCTCTGCGGAAAGCCGAAATCAGGAGGGGAATCAGAATAGGAATTATCGCCTTTACCCTCTTTATGAGGTTGCCCGTTTCGAAGTCGGCGCCCCTCGCCTTCTGCGCGGAGATTATGCGGTTGGTCTCGTCCATCAAGGTGGGAATGAACCTCAGGGCTATCGACATTATGAGCGCGAGCGCATGGACGGGGAACCTGATCCACTTCAAGGGCGTTAAAAGGCTTTCGAGCCCGTCCGTCAGCGCGACGGGCGTTGTGGTTAATGTGAGCAGCGCCGAGCCGAGCACGAGAAAGACGAGGCGGAACATTAAAAATACCGCGAAGAGCACGCCCTCGAGATAGATATGGATTATGCCCCACTGCCACAAGAGGTGTTCGCCGCTGTGCAGAAAGAGGTTTAAAAGCGAGGTGAATACGAGCAGGAAAATTATGCCCTTGACCGAGCGCAGCACCGAACCGAAGGGCACGCGCGAAAAGATTGTTGCGGCAACTAAAAACAGTGCGCACGCGGCGAGCCCGTAGAAGGTGTCGGTGAGGAATATAGCCACGATAAAGGCTATGAGCATTAAAAGTTTTACGCGGGGGTCGAGCCTGTGCGCAAATGACTGCGCGGGGTAGTACTGACCGAAGGTGACGTCGTTAAGCATTGCCTTCACCCCCTTCGAACGCACGGATTACAGCCGAAGCGAAGCCCTCGGGAGTAAAGTCGCAGTCGATATCTATGCCGTATTCCTTTAAAGCCGTGCAGATTTTGGCGGTCAAAGGCACGTCGAGCCCGAGCGGAAGAAGCTCTTCTGCCCGGGAAAAGAGCATGTGGGGCGTGGCGCAGTCGAAAATTCTGCCGTCCGACACCACGCACGCGCGGGTGCAGTTGCAGGCTATTTCGTCCATGTCGTGCGAAACGATTATGACCGTGCGGCACCACTCGGAGTGGAGCTTGTGCAATAGCTCCATTATCTCCTTTTTGCCCACGGGGTCGAGCCCTGCCGCGGGTTCGTCGAGAACCAGAATTTTGGGACGGGTGACTATTACGCCCGCTATCGCAACCCTCCTCTTCTGCCCGCCCGAAAGGTCGAAGGGAGACTTGTCGCACACTTCGTCGGGATCCAATCCGACGGCACATATGGCGGCGCGAACGCGCTCCTTTACCTCCTCTTCCTTTAAATCCTTAAAGAAATTTTTGAGTCCGAAGGCGATGTCGTCGAACACCGTTTCGGCGAAGAGCTGGTATTCGGGATACTGAAAGACCATACCAACGTCGGCGCGGAGGGAGATGAAGTTGCATTTTTTATCCGCGAGGTCGTATTCACCCACCCTGAGTTCGGGCAGAACGGGGGGCGTCTGACCCTTTTTTACCTTTTTGGGCTTATATTTCTTTTCTGCCTGGGGCAGCTTTATGAGCGCGTTGAGGTGCTGTATGAGCGTCGATTTGCCGCTGCCCGTGTGCCCGATTATGCCGAAGAACTCGCCGTCGCCTATGTGAAGATCTATGCCCTTCAGCGCCTGCGTTGCAAACGGGGATTTTTTGGAATAGATGAAGGTGAGATTCTTTATATCGATATCCCACGGACCCCTCTTTTCGCGTTCGTCGCGTGATATGCTGGGGGATACAAGGTTTTTAAGCCCCTTTTGCTCCGCGCATGCGACAATGGATTTTGCCAGCTCTTCGGGGCGGAGCGAGGGTTGAACGGCTATGCCCGCGGCGTTGAGTTTGTTTTCGATAACAGTTATGTCGGGCAGGGCGAGGTTGTAGGTCAAAAGCGCGTCGCCGTTTTCGAAAATTTCCTCGGGAGTGCCATGCATTACAATTTCGCCGCGGTTCATGACTATAGTGCGGTCGGCAAGGAGGGCTTCCTCCATGAAATGGGTAATTAAAAGTATTGTCATGCCCTCCTCTTTGTTGAGGCGGCTGACGACCTCTATCACCTCCCGCCTGCCGCGGGGGTCGAGCATGGCGGTCGATTCGTCTAAAATGAGAATGTCGGGGCGGATTGCAAGCACGCCCGCGACGGCTATGCGCTGTTTCTGTCCGCCCGAAAGACGGGTGGGCGTGGAATGGCGGTATTCGCTCATGCCGACGGCGGAGAGAGCCCAGTCTATGCGCCTGCCTATCTCCTCCCTTTCAACTCCCAAATTTTCGGGTCCGAAAGCGACGTCGTCCTCGACTATGGAGGCGACCATCTGATTGTCGGGGTTCTGAAAAACTATGCCCGTGTGGCGGCGCACTTCGAACAGATTTTTGTTGTCGGCAAGGTCGAGCCCCCACACCTCTATTTTGCCCTCGTCCGCCTGAAGAAGACCGCATATGAGGCGGGCAACCGTGCTCTTGCCCGAGCCGTTGTGACCGATGACCGAAACGAACTCGCCCTTTTTCACCTCGAACGAAACCCCGTTTACAGCGGGCGTCTCCGATTCGGGATACCAGAATTTAACGTTGTCGAACTTTAGCGCGGTAAAATCCTCCTGCAAGGTATTTTCCGCCTGTGAAACCTGCTGCATCTAATGTTCCTTTTACTTTTATTCTTACAAATTATAGCAAATGTGCGCGATATTCACAACAATTTAAAAGGTAAAAATGTGAAAGCTTTTTAAAATTTTAAATCCCTCCGTCCCTTTTTAAGCGCAATGCCTTTGAATTGCGTCTTAAGTCTGCATTTACTTGCAGGCTTGCCAAAACAAAAACTCCCCGCGGCGCTCGCGCCGCGGGGAGGACAGTATAAGTTTCAACTTAATTTAGAAGCCAAGTTTTATCTGCTGAATCCAAAACTTTTACTTCATAACCGTTAAGCACCTGTGCTCGGTCTAAAACTGTCTTTTGTATGATTGAAATCTGGTTTTTGCTGAATCTTGATAAATCTAAATGGCGGGTTTTATTCTCGTACTTCATAACAAGGTGAGTTGAATACCCATATAAGACGGTGATTCCTTTCTTTTGCTGTACTGATTTTAGTCCAGCTAATTGATATTTGGTCTGTTTATATTTTATTGTCAAACCTTCTATAAAATTATGACTCACGCTTATTATAACCGAATCATTGGTAATTCTGATAGTATATTTTAACACATCTACTGTAACGAGTAGTATTGCTATAATTGGGATAACATAAGCAAAAACTACTATTAAAATAATTTTGGTTATTTCTATATTCTCATAAGGGTCAATTATTAAAAAAACCGATTCGAATATTAGAAAAAACATAAAAAATATATACCAAAATATTATTCCAAAAATATATAATCCACCTTTAGGTTTAATCATAATTGTTTGCATAATTAAAATAATAAGTCCATTAATCCTCCCATAAAAGCAGTAAAAGCAAAGCCTGTATTAAATCCTGAGACCAGTAAGTATCCAGCTTCCTTACCTAAGGTTTTAGCCGACATGTTATAACCGTATTTCAAAGTTTTTGTCCAAGCCGATTTGAATACCTGTTGCCAACTATGGCTTCCTTTAGTAATACCGGGAATTTTAGCATATTTAGTCATTCCCAATGTTAAAGCACTAAACCCTATAGAAACATATGTCCATATACCGATTTCTTCCCAAGACATATCACTGGTGCCCGTTGCTTTTTCCAAAGCTAATCCTGAGAAAGTACCGAGACCTCCTGACACAATAGGTGCGGCATAAATACCAACAACAGGTATTAACGATACCATTCCTCCGGCAAAACCACCTATCACACTGCCAACGTATGTTTCCCATGATGACCATTGCCACTCACCGGATTTTACACTATTGACCACATCTGATACAAATGTTCCTGCCGTTTCAATCGTAGCGCCTACAAGACCGGCAACCAACAAACTTAAAAGTACAGCAGTAATACTATGCCCCGTCGGATCAACATATGCTACAGGATTGTTTAAGCAGTAGGCGTAGAGGTTTAACCCGTTAATTGTTCCTGGATCAGCATAATTTACGCTGTCGCGGTTTAAGAATCTTCCTATTTCGGGGTCGTAGTAGCGCGTTTGCAGGAAATAAAGTCCGGTTTCGCGGTCGAAATAGTAACCCCTGTACCTGAACGGGTTGAGGTTACCTATGTGGTCGGGGTCTGTGATTTCCATTCCCGAACTGTTTACGACTTTATGATTGCCCCATGCATCGTACCAGTATTGTACCACTTCGTTGCCGTTGCTGTCAATATCGCCAAAACAAAAACTCCCCGCGGCGCTCGCGCCGCGGGGAGAAAGAAATTAGTTTAAATTATCCTTAAGTATCATTACTTCGTCAAAGTTGGGCGAATATGCAATTCTAATAGCTTTATTTTTATATTTATTAAATATTCCTAAGTACCCGGGTTGTCCTCCAAATACTTTAGCTGTACTTTCTTTGGAATACTTTTTGTTAGCGAACTTAAAATCAATTCAAATTTTAGTTGCTTTTGGTTGAATACCTAATCTGATTTCATCTATTATTTTGCAATATGCCAAAAGCACAATAGAATCTTTGAGCCAATTAGCCACTTTATTTTTAACACGTGTGTCTTTAATTTTAATATAAATTAAAACACCAAGGAAAGAAACAGCTATTGTATCTGCTAAAGAAAACAGAACAATTAACGGTGTTGTCCATTCTACCTCGGGAATTATTACAAGCAGGAGGGTAATTGCGGGAAACAACGAACAAATTCCTATTGCAAAATACAAACCAACTAATTGTTTTGAATTTAAAATATTCCCTAAACTTAACGAAGATTCAACGTCAGATATTTTCATTTTATATAAAAGAATTTAACCAATTAAATATTTTTAATAAGCTGGAGCGAATATAATTAGGGTTATTGACTATATATTCTTCACCGAATATTTCTTTTGCAAAGTAATTTACTGAATCATTTGCTAAAATGCCGCCAACAGTACCACCTATAGCTCCACCAATAAGGGAACCTGTACTCATTAATCCAGCTATAGAAAACCCAAAAGTTTTAGCAATATTGACACCAGAACTTAAGTGGGTAGCATTACTTAGCGCAAATCCGACCTGTTGTCCAATAAATTGCCCTATTTGGGTAAGCCCAAAAGAGAGCGCGCCACTCGCAACGCCAACTACACCACCAATGGTACCAGACAAAGCAACTGCCCATGGATTTATATTGCCTAAATTTGCTAATCCTCCTTGTGAGACAATATTCCCTGTTACGCCCGCAAGAACCCCAACTCCTCCGCCAACAAGAACTGCACCTAATAACCCTCCTGAGGCAACAGTACCTATGGCAACAGCACCAATAGCTACCACGGCGCCAACAACTAATACTGCTGTTGTAAGCCAGCCGAGTGCTTTACCCCACCATGAGTCCATCCACGAACTACAGCCATAATTATCGGTATAAGCTATCGGGTTATTTAAGCAATACGCATACAGGTTGAGCCCGTTAATTGTTTGAGGATCGGCGTATGCAACGGAGTCGCGGTTTAAGAATCTTCCGATTTCGGGGTCGTAGTAGCGCGTTTGGAGGAAGTACAAGCCGGTTTCGCGGTCATAGTAGTAACCCCTGTACCTGAACGGGTTGAGGTTGCCGATATGGTTTGCGTTGGTAATTTCATTGCCGTTTGAGTCCACAACCTTATGGTTGCCCCACGCGTCGTACCAGTATTGTACCACTTCGTTGCCGTTGCTGTCAATATCGCCAAAACAAAAACTCCCCGCGGCGCACGCGCCGCGGAGAGAGATAGGATAGAATCTTTTTGCTAATTAAGTTAATTGCAGATTTTATAAGTTATTACGGATATAATCAAGATAACAGGCTTTTCCATCTTCAAAAGCTAATAAAACTTCACCTTCTTTTTTTAAATATACAACCGGTCTGCAATTACCATATATAAAATATTTAGATTATTTAAAGCCGCCATTCCATTTGTTTGCGCACCTGTTGCATATCTGCTTAAATCAGTGAGTATTAGTCTTTAAAACATTAACCTATCTATTTGAAATTTTTTATTTAAGTGAATTGTTCCGTATCATCTCCTTAATATAGTCAGGGGCATAAAGTTCTATTATTGTGAGTTTTTGCTCGTCGAGATAGAAATAAATTTTATCATATTGTGAGAAGTGTGCAACTAACGAATTTTCTTTACGCTTTTTATAAATTAGTAGAGTCGAAGCTATCCCTGTACAATTTAACTTTAAATGATCAATTTCTTTCCAATGATAAATTTTTTGTCTTAATCCAAACAATCTTTTTGTTATACCAGATTCATCTATTTGAATTTGTGCACCAAAAACGTATATCCCACCAATTAACAATGCTGTAGGTAAGACCAAAAGCATTATTGTCAAAATTATTGTTAGAATTATATCTTCGCCAAAGGCATCTAATGCAAACCAAAGAAACCCGGCAAAGCCACAAACCCATAAAAATAGTAATGCCATAACAATTTCTAAAGATACAAAAAATTTATTTTTCAAATTTTACCTCGTAGAGCATTAGGATTAAATATAGGCAAAGTACTTAAGTAAAAAGATAACATTAAAGGTACTATGTCAAATTTAAGATTGTTAACAAATCTACTAATAAACTTTGGATTTACAGCGTACATACTTGCCGAATACAAACCTGTAAATAAAAGCAAGTTACTTCCTGAACTAATTCCACCTGCAATGGCAGAAACTTTCCAGTCTACATCTCCGTAAGAAATAGCTTGAGTAGCTGCATTACCTAAAAAGCCTCCCATAAAGCCACCAGATAAAGCTAAGGCGCCACCAACAACCAATGATGGAATAGTTCCAATAGCAGCTACAGCTAAGCCAGCCGCTAACCCTACACCGCTTAATAATCCATTTAAAAACCCGCCTAAAAACGCAGAACCAAAACTTTCACCTTCTGACGCATTTACTCCAGCAAATAAGCCACTTATCGTAGCACCCGCAATTATTCCCGCAATTGTAATTATTATAGAAGAAATAACAAAATGTCCCGTGGGGTCTACATATGCTACAGGATTATTCAAACAATACGCGTAGAGATTGAGCCCGTTAATGGTTCCTGGATCGGCATAATTTACGCTGTCTCGGTTTAAGAATCTTCCTATTTCGGGGTCGTAGTAGCGCGTTTGGAGGAAGTACAAGCCCGTTTCCCTGTCGAAGTAATATCCGCGGTAACGGAAAGGATTGAGGTTGCCGATATGGTTTGCGTTGGTGATTTCATTGCCGTTAGAATCCACAACCTTGTGGTTGCCCCATGCATCGTACCAGTATTGTACCACCTCGTTGCCGTTGCTGTCAATAAGGGCAATAACATTTCCCAGTCCGTCGGTGATATAAATATATGTGTTGCCGTTGTACTTGCATGCCGCTATGCCTTCGAAATCGTAGTAGAATTCAAGTCCGTTACTCTGCTTTACAAGGTTGCCTTCGGCATCATACAGGAATGTAAGGGAATTCTTACTTGTTCTTCTGCCGCGCCCATCATAGGTGAAGGTATTGCCGTTATAGCTTGTAAGCTGCCTGCCCTTCCATGTGGCTGGTTTACTGCGGTAGGTGGTGGGATTGCCCATGTTGTCGTAGACGAAAGTTTCCGTGCCGTACTTGGTCAGCTTATCCCCTTCGTATGTTAAATGCTTGTAGTCGCTGCCGGAAGAATCGTCCGGATAATTGCGCACGCTTTTAAAAAGAATATTGCCCTCGTCGTTGTAGGACGTTTGACAAGATTTATTTAACAGAGCATTTGTCTCTTTTCTCAGTCTGCCGTCTGCATAGTTATAAGTAATATCCTTGCCGAACACCGTCTGCTTTTTCATTTGCCCCGTAGCCGTGTAATATTCATAGCTTGCCACGTACTTATTTGTCGCGAAATCCTTGCCCTTATACCATATATTTGCCGGAATGGTGGTTGCGTGGTGAGAGTTTACATATCCGTACACCTTATCCGTTACTTTAACGTTATCTACATAGATAGTCTTTTGGCTGAGTCTGTCTAAAGCGTCGTACCAGATCTCTTCGCGCACGTTGCCGAACGACATGCCCTTAAGCCTCATTTCGGGGTCGTCCGAATAGGTATAGGCGTATGCGGCGGTAGTTCCGCCCGTGAGATTTTTTTGGCTGAGGTTGCCGTATAGGTCATATGAATAACTTTCCGCAAGCTTTACCGCACCGTTCTTTTGTTCTGAGTACGAAGCCGGCTGACCGAGAGAGTTGTAGCCGTATGCTGCGGTTTCGCCCGAGAGGCTGTCGGTTACGGAGGTTACTTTCCCCTCGGCGTCGTAGTTTGTCTGCACCTGTAAAGTATTGTTGTAGTATAGTTTTTCGTATGAACCGTCCTTAGCGCTTTCAACCTTTACAACCTCTCCGTTTTCGTTTGTGGCGGTAACAACGTGTTTTGCCGTGTCCTCGGAATAGGAGAACGTCTTAGAGCCCGTGTTGCCCGCTATGGTTATGGTTTTAGGGCGGCGCTTGTGGTCGTAGGTAAAATCTATCTTGTCGTTGCCGGTAAGAGAAGTTATTTCGTTATTGGTGCGGTCTGCATAAACGCCCACGC
>CALVMP010000034.1 GCA_944346655.1 uncultured Clostridia bacterium | reverse complement strand
GGAGCTTTCGTGCCCTCTTCCACGGCGTCGCAATCCTCGCACTTGTGCCAGTGATAGTCCCCGTCCGAAGTCCATGTAGTCTCCCAAACGTGCTCGTGTCCCGTGGGAGAGATGCTCTCCTCCTGCCTGTAGTCGCAGATTGAGCACTCTCTGTACCTTAAGCCTGCCTCCGTTTCGGTGGGTTCCTTTTCCACAATCCAGTTGCCGAACTCGTGATTACCCTCTTCGTCGACCTCGTCGCAGCCCGAGCACTCCTTCCAGTGCTTTTGGCTGTCCGTTGTATAAAAGGTGTCCCACACGTGAGTGTGCTCCTGTTGCTCGCCGTTTCCTCCTTCGGAAGGGTTCCCCGTGTTGCCGCCGTTTTCAACAGTCACGCACGCCGCGTTGAGGGCGCACGAAAGGCTGACGGCGACCGAAGCTATTATCATAAACAGCTTTTTGATTTTCATTTATAAATACCTCTTACCGCTTTGAATACGCCAAATGTCTGCCGCATGCAACATGCAACTTTTTTGGCGATTATATGATATCACACCTGTTTGTCAAAGGCAAGCGTTTTTACAATGTTTGTAAATTATTAACACTGATTTGTTAAATAATTACACAATAATTCCCTCACGGACAAGCCGTGAGGGAAAAAGAGAAGCATAAAATTATTACATGAGCATTAAAACGCTTATGAACTGAAAGATTGAGCCCGCGAGCACGAACAGGTGCCATATGCAGTGCATGTAAGTTTTCTTTTTGCCGAGCGCGAAGAAAATTATGCCCACAGTGTAGGCAAGCCCGCCGACGAGAAGCCACACGAAACAAGCCGTGGAAACGGTTTCGAGCAGCAGGGGGATTGCGGGGACTATCATCCAGCCCATTAGGACGTAAGCTATCATCGAGAGTACTTTTACCGCCTTCCAGCGCATGCCGACGGCGTTGAAGGTTATGCCGAGCACGGCAAGACCCCACTCAACTCCGAGTATGATGTATCCTATGGTAGTGCCCCAGAATGAGATGAGGCAGAAGGGCGTGTAGCAACCCGCGATTAAAAGGAAGATTGTGCAGTGGTCGAATATGCGGAACACGCGCTTTGCCTTGCCCTGGGGGAGAAAATGATAGAGTGCGCTCATCGTGTAGAGCATTACAATCGAAAAAGCGTAGACCGCCGCCGCGGCAAACTTGTTAGGCGTAGGATTGAACGAGGCGACAACCATGCAGGCTATACCGAAGATGAGCCCCAGCCCGCCCCCGACTATGTGGGATATCGCATTGAATAGTTCCTCGCCCTTGGGATAGAAGGGTTCGGGCGTGCGCACTTTTTCGCGCTTGGGATTTATTACCGCAAACTGTTCCATAAACTTTAGCCTCCTTTAATTTTAACCGTAAGATTGAAAGTCTGAATTTTATTAACTGAGACGGCTGGTTGATAAATAATACGGCTGGTTGACCTGCATAAACCAACCGTTGCGACGGCTGCTCTGTACTTTAATTATATCCAAAGCGCTCAAAAAAATCCACCTACTCTTTATCTTTCCCCTCTCCCTTTTGCCGCCCGCCCTCCACCGCATAAAAACCCCACTCTACCATATAAACTCCCGACTCTACCGTTAGTAGAGTTGGACAACGTGACGTTTCGTCGGCGCAAATTTACTAAATAATTGTTTAAGTTGTTGCGGCGGGGTTATAAAATAAGCGAAAGGATTCAGATGCCGCGGGCTACCGCGGAAAGGAGTGAAAATATGGACAACAGCAAATACACGCAGAGTACGTTGCAGGCGTTCAGGCGAAGCGAAAACCTTGCCTCCGAATACGGCAACACATACATTTCCCCCGTGCATATTCTCTATTCATTACTCGATAAAGACTGCATTGTCCCCCGCATTTTAATGAGGGCGGGCATAGATTCCGACGGGCTTGCAAGAGCCGCCAAAGAAGAAATAGAAAAACTGCCCAAAGTTTCGGGCGGGGACGGCAAAGTTTACGTTTCGGGCGAAACGGACGCACTTCTGAACTCGGCTGCGAAGATCGCCTCCTCCATGAAGGACGAGTATATGTCGGTAGAGCACCTCTTCCTTGCGCTCATCGACTGCGACGACAGAACGGTGAAGTCCCTCTTCTCCCGCTTCGGCGTGAACAGGAACAACTTTTTGCAGGGCTTGAAGCAGGTGCGCGGCAACACGCAGGTCACCACGGACAACCCCGAGGACACCTACGAGGCGCTTGAAAAATACGGCACCGACCTTACCTCCGCGGCAAGGCGGCACAAGCTCGAACCGGTCATCGGGCGCGACGAGGAGATAAGAAACGTCATACGTATTCTTTCACGAAAGACCAAGAACAACCCCGTTTTAATAGGCGAACCGGGCGTGGGCAAGACGGCGATTGCCGAAGGGCTTGCGCAGCGTATAGTAAAGGGCGACGTGCCCGAGGGGCTGAAGGATAAAACGCTCTTCGCGCTCGACATGGGCGCCCTCGTTGCGGGCGCAAAATACCGCGGCGAGTTTGAAGAGAGATTAAAGGCAGTCCTCGGCGAAGTTTCGAAGTCGGAGGGCAGAATTCTTCTGTTCGTAGACGAATTGCACACCGTCGTCGGCGCCGGAAAAACCGACGGCGCAATGGACGCGGGCAACCTGTTAAAGCCCATGCTCGCCCGCGGCGAACTGCACTGCATAGGCGCGACCACGCTGGACGAGTACAGAAAATACATCGAAAAGGACGCCGCTCTCGCAAGGCGTTTCCAGCCTGTGACGGTAAACGAGCCGACGGTTGAGGATACCATTTCCATACTGCGAGGTCTGAAGGAAAGGTTTGAAATCTTCCACGGCGTGCGCATTCACGACGACGCATTGGTTGCTGCCGCGACCCTTTCGAACAGGTATATAACCGACCGTTTCCTGCCCGACAAAGCCATCGACCTCGTCGACGAAGCGGCTGCCATGATAAGGACGGAGATCGACTCCATGCCCTCCGAAATGGATACGCTCAACCGCAGAATACTACAGCTCGAAGTGGAGGAAAAGGCGCTGTCTAAGGAGAGCGACAACCTTTCGCAGGCGCGGCTCGAAGCCCTTAAAAAGGAGCTCGCCGACGACAAGGAACAGTTTGCTGCCATGAAGACGCGCTGGGACGACGAAAAGGCTGCCATTCACGCCGAAAAGGATCTCAAGGAAAAGATTGACGGCATGAAAGCCGAGATAGATTCGGCGATGAGCTCGGGCGACTTTGAAAGGGCGGCAAGACTTCAGTACGGCGAACTGCCGGGACTTGAAAAACAGCTTGAAGAGGCAAAGAAAAAGACTTCGAGCGACAACGCCATTTTACAGGACGAAGTCACCGAAGAGCAGATAAACGAAATAGTATCGCGCTGGACGGGCATTCCCGTCGCCCGCCTCAAGGAGGGCGAGAGGGAAAAGATACTTCACCTTGCCGACGACCTGCACAAGCGCGTTGTCGGTCAGGACGAGGCGGTCGCCAAGGTCTCGGACGCAATACTGCGCTCGAGGGCGGGCATATCCGACCCTGCGAGACCTATAGGCTCCTTCCTGTTCCTCGGCCCCACGGGCGTGGGCAAGACCGAGCTTGCCAAAGCGCTCGCCGAAAATCTGTTCGACGACGAAAGGAACATAGTGCGCATTGATATGTCGGAGTACATGGAAAAATTTGCCGTGTCCCGTCTTTTAGGCGCGCCTCCCGGATACGTGGGCTACGACGAAGGCGGCGAGCTCACCGAGGCGGTAAGGCGCAAACCCTACTCCATCGTGCTCTTCGACGAAATCGAAAAGGCTCACCCCGACGTGTTCAACATTTTACTGCAGATTCTCGACGACGGCAGAGTTACAGACTCGCAGGGGCGCACAGTGGACTTTAAGAACACCATAATAATCATGACCTCCAACCTCGGCTCGACGGATATAATCGAGGGCATACGGGACGGCGAGATCTGCGACGACGCAAGAAGAATGGTAAACGCCATTTTAAAGAAGAGTTTCCGCCCCGAATTCTTGAACAGGCTGGACGAGATTATCATGTTCAAGCCGCTCACGAGGGAGAACATCGGCGGCATTGTCGACATACTCTTAAAGAGGCTTGCCTCCAGGCTTGAGGAAAACAACTTAAAGCTCGAAGTTACGCAAAAGGCACGGGACTATATTGCAGACAACGGCTACGACAACGTTTACGGCGCACGCCCTTTGAAGAGGTTTATCCAGACCCACGCCGAAACGCCGATAGCAAAGTTCATTGTCTCCGGCAACCCAAAGCCCGGCACGACGATAACCCTCGACGCCGACCCCGACGGATTATTTATTTTATAATCTTTTTCCGAAAAGCATAAATCTAACTCCTGCACTAAAAATTTATACTCTACGCCCGAAAAGCATATAACTTTATATAATCCTATACTAAAATCCCTTCCGCAGCAATGCTGCGAAAGGGATTGTTTTTTAATTGAATTATTTTATATTATAGTGGTCAGCCCGCATTGTCTTGTATGTTAACGCTTTGCTCCTCGGTCTTCTTCCGTTTAAGCATATTGCCAAGTGAACGGAACAGAGCAGCTATACTTTTGCGATAAATTACGGCATAAACTATCAATGCACAGCCGTATGCAAGACATGCCCACCAGCGACTCAAAAATCTTACAGAAATTATGAATACTACCGTCATAACAAGTTCAATTATAAAGTCGAGCGTTATGTTCTTTTTTATTATCTTCATGACGGCAATTTCCGAAACTATAGAGCGCAACATGATTATCGCGACGACGAAGTAAAGCACAAGCTCGAGACTGTTGAATACATATGCCCCTAAGGCAAACATCGCCATTCCCAAAGCCACCGAAGCAACATTGATAACAAGCATGAGCTTTTCCTTGCGGTATGCCTTAAGATAGTTATTGGTAAGCAGGCTGACCTTTGAAGAAAATATTATTATCGGGAGCAATATGCCGAGGTATACAAGACTGTTGGCATAATTAGGCAGCCACATATCCAGTATCCAGCAGCCGGGGAAATACAGTATCATCGCGAAAAACAACAGCGGAGAAATTGCATTCCGGATTTTGCCGTAAACATCGGGCAGTTCGCTCTCCTCCATTCTCTTGAGGGAGGGAAAAAGCACTACGCTTATTGCCGTGACAAAGGTCAAAAAGATATTCGACACACTGAAGCTGAAAGAGACTTGTCCGAACACCAGTTCGTCCCACCGCCACTGTATCACCATCTTAGCTCCGCCGACAAGAAGACTTGACGATAAATTGGCTACCATCAGCATTATGCCCGCAGAGACATTAAACCAACACTCTTTGAAGCAATCCCTAATAGGTATAGTTTTGCCAAAGTACATTCCGCGGTTAAAAATTGCACCGAGAGCTATCCCGAACACCTCGCCAAATAAATCAGCTATGCAATACCAGTAGAAATTATTTACGCGGCAGGCGAGCAGAACAACAACAAACACAGCATACGCCGCGCGCTGGGCAATTATAAGCACGGCATATTTTGTAATCCTGTTAGTTATCTGAAAAGAATAAGAAGTATATCCGAAAATATTTTTGATAACTATACCAACAGATACCAATATTACTATTTCTTTAGTAATATTATCATTTAAAAATAAAGGAATCAAGCATCCAATAATAGCTAAAAATGATGTAAACATCAAAAGCAGTTGAAACTGCGAACGGACACGGGGTTTATCTAACTCGTCATAATCGTACTGCGAATATCTCAAAACTATACCATCAAGCAATCCGAAATGTAGTACGCCTACATAACCCACATATAAAACATATGTCTGCCAATATGAATACTGGTAATTATCTATAAATTTCGGAACGATAAATCCAAGTACAAAGCTTGTAATTACAGATATCGCCTGCGCCGCTATTGAAAGTATTAAATTTTTAGCAAGTTTTTTAGACGAGATTACTTTTGACATCTTAAATAAATTCTTGTATATATAAAAATTATCAACAACAATTTTATTCTATACAAACAACTTAAATCAATGACCTTTTTAAATTAGAAGAGCAAATTCCTTCGGTTCTCTCCAACCGAATAATATCCTTATTATTTTCTTTGCACCAGTTTATTGCGTTAACAAAACCGCAATGATTTTGGTCACCACCAAGAATAAAAATATCGAAGTCTATTTTAGCAATATCATCTTCAACACTGGTATATTCTATAGCTTTGTCTACAAATTTAATTGCAGATACCATTTCAATTCTCTGTTTTGTTGTATATAAAATTTTAGCATCTGGTTTTGTTTTATTTATTTCCTCACTCTTTTGAACCGCAACTATCAAGTAATCACAATAGCTCTTACACCTTTCAAACAATTTTAAATGACCGTAATGGAAATAATCAAACACGCCAAATGTCAATCCTACTTTCATAACACATCTCCTTTATCATAAAAAAATGCTTTAAATTTATGATGCGGCACACGTTTCTCTTCAGGCGGTAAAGTCATATAATCACCATAAAATGCTTGAAGCCATTTATCGTAACCTATAGGAGCTTTAAACATCCCATCCTCAAAAACAACATCAAAAAATTCCTCAAAAACATCTTTATCACATATCATTTTTGTAACTGCAGTAAAATTACCCACACGCTTGCATTCCATATCCGCATAACGGCGAGAATTTAAAGCAATTTTTTTGCAAAAGTAATATTTAGGGAATACCGATAAAAACGGATATAATAAGATTTTTATAACGTGTACAAAGGGCTTATTTTTAGAAAAGTTAATACGAGTCCTTGTGTTATATAAAAATCTATACCAATCACGTTTTCTATATAATTTTTTTACAAGCCTATCGTCATCTGGAGCATTATCATATACAAATAAATCCACATAAACATGAGACTTAACACCTTTTTCATCAGGCTCATATAAAACTGTCCTTGTATCGAATACTTTTGCAAAAGGGTATAAAATATCCTTGTTTGTTTCAACGGAGTAAGCCTTGTAAACATCACTTTCCCCATTGAACAAAGATAAAAACTTATCATAATCTGGTCTTAACATGCCAATATCAATATCATCGTCCCAAGGAATATATCCTTTATGTCGAACAGCACCAAGCAGAGTACCGGAATCCAGCCAATAGTTAATGCTATTTTTATCGCAAAACTCCGCGACGTTCTTTAAAATCTGAAGCTGGAGTTCTTTTAGCTCAACCAAATCAATTTCTCTTACTCTCTCCATATTTTAATCCTCTTTAATTATTTTGCTATAATAACTAATGTTATTTTTTACATGCTCTATATTATCTCTATTGAAAATACTGCATACAATAAGCTTTAATCGAGCTTGTCTGCGCCTTGACTTATATATGTGTTTTATGTCTCCGCCCCATTTGGTTACATAATATTTATCAGCCTCGTAAAGTCTTTTGATTTGCGAAACAGACTGCCTACTATCAGATTCTGTTCCACCCTCTAAATGTATTATTTTTTTATCATTATAAAATCTTGTTACCTTTGCATTGGAGTAAAGCTTAATTCTTTTTATTAAATCGGCCTCCTCCTTATACATAAAAATGCTTTCGTCGAAAAGTCCAGCCTGCTCAAAGCTTGTCCTTCTCACAAACAAATCCGCCCCAGCAATAAACATTTTGCCATCAACATACCGACCAAATAATCGGCTAACTTTTCCGCATATTGCCGCTATTATCCCATAGCCGTCCATTATAAAAAACGAGCTGTTTCTTTTTAGTTTTTTATCTATAAGCTGTACACCAAAAAGAGCCAAATTTTTATTCTTTTCAAATTGTTCGATTGTAAATTTGAAAATTGGCTCAACTAAAATTGTGTCAGGATTTAAGAACAATAAATATTCTCCGCTTGATATTTCATAACCGCGATTATTGCCTGCACCAAACCCCTCATTTTTATTCTTTATAGTCTTAACCCAAGGATATTCTTTGCTTATTGTTTCGAAAAGGACATTATCTTCACTGTTGTCCGACACGATAACCTCAAGCTCATCGCCGATATCGTTATATTTTTCTATTGAATTAAGACAGTCCCGAACAATATCAATTTTTTGATAAGTTACTATTATTACGGATATCTTTTTCATAAAAACCTTTTTTTGTTGTAAGTGTACCAATAAGAAGCCAGAAAAAAACATCAAAACCTATAGTAAATAAGTTTGGTTCAACTAACCCCTGAAGAAGGTATACTGCTACAAACGGCAAATATTCTTTATTTCTCTTTGATACAATTTTGATAACTAAATAAATTACATAAAAAAGTATGATTGAACAGAAGATGCCAGATTCAATAAGTGATTCTAAAATCCAGTTATGCGCTTTTACAGCATCATAAATCTTAAAACTATATGCTGATACTCCTGTTAACGGGTATTTTAAGAAAAGTTCTAAGCCTTCTTTATAAACCTGAAAACGTGAGCTGGTTAAACTATCCCAATTAAACCTCTCAAATAGACTACTATCAGATAAGATATAAATTGATAGAATTAGAATCGCACATGTAAAAACACCAAGCATTCTAATTGCTAATCTTTTTGTATCTCTTAATATCCACTTTACAATAATATATAAAGTATATAACCCAAAAAATAAAATTCCTGATCTTGAAACAGTAAACACTATACACATTAAAGCAATCAAATACGCAAAATATTTGATTATTCTTTTAATTTTACTTGAACAGATATATGTTACCATTCCAATTACATAACATCCAATAGTATTTGTCTGCCCAATTGGAATCCACATCCACCATTTCAAATTTGTAATGTTTTGAAAAGATAATTCACGTCCGATATAAGTAACTATAAGCTGAAATAATATAACTATCAAACTTAAAAATAGTATTTTTGCTATCAAATTTTTATTAACTTCTTTCCCCCATAGGTATGCTATAATGCAAACAAAATAAGTCAACATTATGCCATTCTGATAATCTGTTTCTATCCAGCCAAGAACAACTAATAATAAAGAAAACAATAAGAATAAAACAAATCTTAGAATTAAACTAAGAGTAATAGCATCAAAATAAACACTTCCCTTAGTTGCTATTAATAATCCAAGCACAAGTAATAATGCTATTACATAATTTTTATTGAAATTAATATGAATTACATAAACTTCACCTTGACTGACGTTTTCATCGCTAACAATAAATAAGTAAGATAAAAATAGCAATATAACAATTAGCGAAGATATAAAGCTGGCGTCTATTCTATTGTTTTTAGCAATATATCTTTTACTATTAAAATTAACCTGCGACCTAAAATTTTGCATTAAAATTTACCCAGCTATATTTAAATCTACTAATTAAGTATTTCAAAGCATATTCAAATGCTCTTTTATATTATATTTCACCATATATATCCAACAAGCTTTTCACATATTTATCGGGCGAAAAATTATTCACATCAAACATCGAATATACTGTTGATGACATTTGTTTGACATTAGTTATGTTTTTTATTTTATTAATATTCTCACTTAATGCTTCAATTGATCTTCCGTCGTAGATATAACCGGTTTTTCCATCAACAATATATTCAGAAGCGGCACATTGGTCAGAACATATTACCGGGATGCCATATGCCATAACTTCTAATACAGTCAATCCCATAGTCTCATACCAAATAGAAGGGAAAATTAAACATCTTGCCTGGTGAAGATAAGGTATCATTTCATCTTTGGATTTCCATCCGACAAACTCGATATCCGGATACCGCTTTTCAAGTTCGTCGCGTAATATACCCTGACCAATCACAACTGCCTTTACCTGAGCTTTAGTTACTGCCTCGCAAAAGATGCGAATACCCTTAACCTCGGTCAGTCCGCCGATAAAAAGATATACATCATTTTCTTCGCACTTAACCCTTTCCCTTTTTTCGGGAAAGTTAATCATGTTTGGCAAGAAATATTGTTTGCTTTCAGGGATCTTGTTATAACGTTTTAAGAATTCCCTTTTTGAAAACTCGGATATAAAAATATAGGAGATATTTTTTCGCCTGCGAATATTTTTATTTTGTATGTGTTGCCGCAACACTCTGAACAACTTTTGCGGATAACTGCGGGCATCGCAATTGCCTAGAACGCATTTCAGTGACATGGGTTTAAGATTGCAGATGTGCTTTTGTGGATAATTAAATAATCCGCCATTGGGACAAATTAAAAAATAGTCATGAACCGTAATAACTACTTTAAAGCCCTTTTTTTCTGCAACCTTGAAAATACTGCTTGAAATACCCTTTGTCCAAGTATGGACATGGATTATGGTTTCATCTTTATTTAAACTATCCAATAACTCTGCAAATTTTATCTTTGCTGCCTTATTGCTTATGCCGCGCATAACGCCTTTTATGCGGTTTTTTTCATGCAAAATATCTGCTTGATTCAGACATATTACATTAACGCCTGATTTTTCCAAATCTTCTGAGACGGGACCTACAGCGCAAAAGAGCACGACATTTAGACCTTCTTTTTTCAGCGCCATTGCTGTCTCATGAGCAATACGCGCCGCGCCGCCCTCAATATATCCGTAATCACAGACTATAATTGCATTCTTTAACATTTAGTGTCTACCCTTTCCCCCGCCATGCTTCCACTTATTTAAAAATGATCTTCATTATTTTTGATCGATATCTAAACCATGCTTACCTTTTCGCATTCCCAAATATCTTGCCGTCATATCCGGCAACCATCTGAACAATACAGGGAGATTAAAATCTTTCAACGCCCGAATAAGAACATATATCGCCAATTTCAACCCAGTGTCTGTTGTTTTATATTCATCAAACTCACTATGCTCTTTAAACCAAACACCCGTATCGAAATATCTTTTATAAAGCTGTTTTAAAGTAAACTTATGTGAATGCTCAACTACGGCAGTTGATACATAAGCTTTGGCAAATCCATTATCCAAAACTTTTTTTGCATAGTACATATCTTCATTCATCATCATATGGATGCCGTCGTACCCTCCAAGGGCAACAAAAGTATTCCTACTATATGCAGAAAAAGCGTCAGAAGCAAAAAATGCTTTCAACTGAAGTTCTTTAATATCTGAAGCCGTAACCACATATGAATTTTCAGGATAATTTTTCTTACGAACATAATATTCTACAGTCTTTTTCCTGCAAATTTGCCTACCAAACGCAAACACAACATCATCAGTTATGGCTTTTGCAAGTTCTGAAACACATTTATTATCCAAGAAAACTACATCCTGTGATATCATTATTATAATGTCGGCTGATGTGTATTCCATTATCGCCTTTTGCCTTGTAAGACTATGAGAAAACTCTTCCGGCTTTACTAAAAAATACTTATATCCTGCTCGAACAATTTTATTTATTACTTCATCACAATCACCGGTATCCGTCACAGGAAATACAGCGGTTATAGTAACATCCAACTGATCTCGTAGACCATCTATCAACCCATCTATATACCTGTCGGCTTTATATAACGGGCACACAACATCAACATTCATCTGCCAGACCCACCTTATGCCTTACTCCGCGCCGTCACGCTTAATAACTGAAATGACGGTTTTAAATAGTATTTTTGCATCCAGCCACAACGAGCGGTGCTGAATATAATAAAGCTCCATCTTCTGCCGTTCCCCGCTTTCATATGTGGCATTGTTGCGGGCGTACGCCTGCCAGTAGCCCGTAAGCCCGGGTTTTACAGAAAGAATAAGCTTGCGCTCTTCTTCGGTGTAATTTTTTTCAAGCTCATCCTGTAAAATAGGTCTGGGACCGACAACAGACATATTGCCGAGAATACAGATATTGAATAGTATCTGGGGGAGCTCGTCAAGGGACATGCGGCGGATTTTTGCGCCGAAGCACTTTCCGCTTTCGCCGTCGCCCGCCTTTTTATAACCTATAAGACGGGGATCATCTTTGAGCTTATATTCGCGGTTATACTCTTCGAGCTGCTCGGGAGTGAGCATTGCCTCAAGATTGTCGGCACCCTTTTTCATGCTGCGAAATTTATAAATACTGATGACATGGTAAAGCTCGTTTTTCTTGCTTTTGCCCAATCTCTTTTGCTTGTAGAACGGACTTCCTTTATCTTTACAGACGATGATGAGTCCGATAATTATCATTGGCAACAGTATGACAAGACTAAGCAAAAACGACGAAATAAAATCACACAGCCGTTTTAAAAAGGCGTAAACCGCCAACCCCGATTTACTTCTCTTTTTTGTGGACGAAAAATTGCCGTTTTGTCCGCCCCCCTCATTAGTAACCAACTCGCTCATAGCAACTCCTTTCAGTTAAAAAATTATATTTTCAGACTCTGCCACTTCTGGTCTTTGTCGGAGAGGTTTAAGGGAGTGCCGTCGGGGAGAGTGTATCCTTCTGCCGAAGCGGAGCCGCGGTATTTGCCGCATACTCCCCACTCTACCGCTATTGTAGGGTCGTTCCACGCAAGCCCGTCCTCGTCGTTGGGATGGTAAAAATCGTCGCACTTATAACAGAATTCCGCAATATCCGACCTCACCAAAAATCCATGTGCAAACCCGCGGGGGATTAAGAACTGCTTTTTATTCTCTTCGGTAAGTTCAACGCCATACCACTTGCCGTAAGTTTTACTATCTTTACGGAGGTCAACGGCAACGTCGAACACGGCACCCTTTATTACTCTTACAAGCTTGGTCTGAGGATAGTTTATCTGAAAGTGCAGACCGCGGAGTACGCCCTTTGTACTCATGGATTGGTTATCCTGTACGAAGGTAATGTTAAAACCGTTTTCATCCATATCGCGCTGGCTGTATGTCTCCATGAAATAACCGCGGTTATCGCCGTGGACGGCGGGGGTTATTACGCAGAGCCCCTCGATTCCACCAACATTCTTTTCTACCTTTATCTGTCCCATTTCAGTAACCTATCTCCTTAAGATATCTTGCAAGCGCGTCCTGCCATGTGGGGAGCGGCTTAAAACCGTTTGCTACCAGCTTGCTCTTATCGAGCCTGCTGTTGAATGGCCGCGCGGCTTTAGATAGTCCGTACTCCGCCGTGGTCACGGGAATGATCTTTGTTGTATAACCCGCCTGACGGTAAATTTCCTTTGTGAAATCATACCAGCTGATATAACCGCCCTCGTTAGTGGCATGATAATAGCCATATTTATCCGTTTCAATCATATCTACCAAAAGACGAGCAAGATCGTAAGTGTAAGTGGGCGTGCCTATCTGATCATTCACAACACGTACGGTATCGTGCGTTTTACCGACATTGAGCATTGTTTTGATAAAGTTCTTGCCGTTGACGCCAAATACCCATGCTATGCGAACGATGAAGTACTTATCTAAAGTGTTGGCGACAGCCAACTCACCTTCCAACTTGGTCTGTCCGTAAATGTTTAAAGGCTTGTAGTCCTTGCAGTCGGGCTGCCAAGGGCTTGTGCCTTGTCCATCAAACACATAGTCGGTGGAAATGTACATCATTTTGGCATCTATCTTTTTGCAGGCGTCGGCTATATACTGCGTGCCCGTTGCATTTACGGCGCGGACTTTTGGAATATTCTCCTCATCCTCCGCCGCATCTACCGCCGTCCATGCGGCACAGTGAATGACAGCCTGCGGCTGAACGCGGGATATTACCGCATCAACACTGTTTTTATCAGTTATATCCATTTCAGCAATATCGACGCCTATGGGCTCGTGACCGCGCTTTTTAAGTTCGTTTACCACGTCATAGCCCAATTGACCTTTGACGCCTGTTACAAGTACTTTCATTTACGGTCACCGTACATTCTTTTATAATAATTCTGATAATCGCCCGAAATAATTTCCTGCCACCAGTCCTTGTTGTCCAAATACCACTGAATGGTCTTTTTTATGCCGTCGGCAAACTTGGTTTCGGGCAGCCAGCCGAGTTCGTTGTGTATCTTGGTGGGGTCGATTGCATAGCGCATATCATGACCCTTACGGTCAGCAACAAATGTTATTAAACTTTCGGGCTTGTCCAGCTGCTTGCAGATGAGCTTTACAATGTCGATATTGCGCATTTCGTTGTGCCCGCCGACATTGTAAACTTCGCCCTCTCTGCCCTTGTGGATTATAAGGTCAATGGCTTTACAATGGTCCTCAACATACAGCCAGTCGCGCACGTTTTCGCCCGTACCGTAGACGGGCAGGAGCTTATCTGCAAGGGCGTTTATTATCATTAAAGGAATTAACTTTTCGGGGAAGTGATAAGGTCCGTAGTTATTAGAGCAGCGCGAAATGGTCACGGGCAGACCGTAGGTGCGGTGATATGCAAGAACCAACAGGTCCGCCGACGCCTTTGAACTCGAATAGGGACTGCTTGTATGCAGGGGCGTTTCTTCCGTAAAGAACAGGTCAGGGCGGTCTAACGGCAAATCTCCGTAGACTTCGTCCGTAGATACCTGGTGATACCTCTTTATCCCATACTTGCGGCAGGCGTCCATCAGAACCGAAGTACCGATTATATTTGTCTGTAAAAATATAGAAGGGTCCTCGATGCTCCTGTCGACGTGACTTTCGGCAGCGAAGTTAACGACGATATCGGGGTGCTCCTCCTCAAAGAGTTTGTACACGCCCTCTCTGTCGCATATATCTAATTTTACAAATCTGAAATTGGGGTTATCCATTACACCCTTGAGCGTTGAAAGGTTGCCCGCATATGTCAGTTTATCCAGACATACTATTCGATATCCGGGATATTTTTTGAGCATATGGAATATGAAGTTACTGCCGATGAACCCGGCGCCGCCGGTCACAATAATGGTCATTTAAATTCTCTCCTTAGTATTGAAGTCTACCTTCTGCCACATTCTTTAAATGTTTGCCATAGGGCGATTTGCCGTATTTTTCTGCGGCTGCCAAGAGCTCTTCTTTCGTCGTCCAGCCGTTTATGTAGGCTATCTCTTCGGGGGCGGAAATTTCAACACCCTGCCGGTTCTGAACCATGCGTACGAAATCGGTTGCCTCGGCGAGGCTGTCCATTGTGCCGGTATCCAGCCATGCATAGCCGCGGCTTAAAACCTGTACGTCCAAGAGTCCCTCGTTCAAGTACATTTCGTTGAGCGTTGTAATTTCAAGCTCTCCCCTTGCGGAGGGCTTTACCTGTTCTGCTTTTGCAGAGACGCCCGCAGGGTAGAAATACAAGCCCGTTACGGCGTAGTTGCTCTTGGGCTCCTTAGGCTTTTCCTCAATGGATATCGCCTTGCCGTTTTTATCAAACTCGACGACGCCGAATCTTTCGGGATCGGGAACGTAGTAACCGAACACGGTAGCCCTTCCCCCTTCGGCGTCCTTTTTGGCAGCCTTTAAAATTTTGCTCATGCCGCCGCCGTAGAAGATATTGTCACCCAGCACCATAGCGCAGGGATCGTCGCCTATAAATTCCTTACCGAGAATGAATGCCTGCGCAAGACCGTCCGGCGAGGGCTGAACTTTGTAGGAAAGTTTGATACCGTAGCTGCCGCCATCGCCCAGCAACCTTTCGAAATTAGGCAGATCTGTCGGCGTTGAAATTATCAATATATCACGTATGCCCGCCAACATTAAAGTTGAAAGCGGATAATAGATCATGGGCTTATCGTACACGGGCAAAAGCTGTTTGCTCGTAACCATTGTGAGGGGATAGAGCCTTGTACCCGCCCCGCCCGCTAAAATTATTCCTTTCATATTTTTCTCCACTTATTAAAAATTTTTAAGCCAAGCATTGACTCTTTCAACTTTCTTTTTCGGCTTCATAAGTATCTCCGTTGAAATTGTTTGCAAAATATAACAAAACTGCGCACAAAAAGACGATATGTTTAAATCAAATTTTGTACGCAGCAAAAGCCCGCGCGCGTGCGCGAGCATATATTTAACTTTTCAGGAGATAAACTTGCCCGAAGCTGAAACGGGCGCCGAAGCCTTGCAGGCAAAAAAGCGGCGGTGGAACACACCCTGTCTGAGCGGACGGCGAACGTCCGAACGGGAGCGACCGCCCGACTTGAGTTCGGGCTGAGCCACATTTGCCGAGCACACCGCAAAACCGAACAAGCCCGCGGCAAGCGCGCAGACAAATCTGAATGTTTCTACTACGTCGGCATTGAAAACATACTGAAGAGCGAAGCGCATTCCGCCGGCGGAGTGTACGGAAAGGTATTTATCCGCCGACTCGCACGGCGACGAATAATTTATTGAAATGCAGGCAAAACAGATTATGTTTACGGCTGCAAAATAGGAGAACGCCAAAAGGGCGCGTCTTAATTTAAGACGGGCTTTGCATTTCGATACTATCGGGTTTATGATTATGCACGCCGCGACAAGAACGAGCGACGCGCACGCCGAAATCAACGCAGCCATTTGTCCTCCTATGCGCTGAGCGGGTTCGCGGTTTGCCGGATAAATTTATGCTATATACATAATATCACTCAAAAGGACATTTGTCAATAATTGTACGGGGCAAAGACATACATATCTGCAAATTTAACCATTCAACCTTTTTGGATTTAAATTTTAAAATGGTGCCGCACTATGGCTTGACGAAACGCAATTCAGCACGCTGTACGCCCCAAATATTTTGTGCAGAAATAAAAATTTTTTTCCATACATAACCCTGCCCCCTCTTAATTGCCGATTTTCCCCGCCGAGGCTGCAAAACATCAGACATATTGCGGGAGAAACGCAATAACCGCCCCTGAGAGTTTTCCCGAGGGGCGGCTTTGACGGAATTATTTTAAATTACTGGGGCTGCTTGCCGATATAGGCGAGGATGCCGCCGTCGACATAGAGAATGTGACCGTTTACGGCATTGGACGCGTCGGAAGCGAGGAACACGGCGGGACCTGCAAGCTCGTCAGCTTCCAGCCAGCGGCCTGCGGGAGTCTTGGCGCAGATGAAGGAGTCGAAGGGATGGCGCGAACCATCGGGCTGGCGCTCGCGGAGGGGAGCCGTCTGGGGAGTTGCAATATAGCCGGGACCGATGGCGTTGCACTGAATGTTGTAGCCGCCGTATTCGGAGCATATGTTGCGGGTAAGCATTTTAAGACCGCCCTTTGCAGCCGCATATGCGGAGACAGTCTCCCTGCCGAGTTCGCTCATCATGGAGCAGATATTTATAATTTTGCCGTGACCCTTTTTGATCATCGAGGGAATAACCGCCTTTGCAACGATGAAGGGTGCGTTGAGGTCGACGTCGATTACCTGACGGAAATCGGCGGCTGACATTTCGAGCATGGGAATTCTCTTGATGATGCCGGCATTGTTGACGAGAATGTCGATGACTCCCACTTCCTTTTCGATCTTTGCGACCATCTCCTGAACGGCGGGTTCGTCGCAGACGTTGCATACGTAGCCGTAAGCCTTGATGCCGTCCGCCTTGTAGGACGCGAGTCCCTTTTCGACGAGCTCGGGCTTGATGTCGCAGAAGGTGATGGTTGCGCCCGCCGCCGCGAGCCCCTTTGCAATGGCATAGCCTATGCCGTAGGTGCCGCCCGTGACTAAGGCAACCTTACCGTCTAACCTGAAATCTTCCATTTTCATAGTAAGTATTCTCCTTGTTTGGTATTTTTTTCTGAACACTTTAATTATAACACACTGCGCGCAAAAATACAATGAAAAATATTGAATTTTTCGGACATTTACTTTCACGGTATTTACACGCAGCGCCTTTTGTGGTACAATGATTAAAAGCGCCGGAAAACGGCGAAAATATGTACCGGAGGAATACGGTGGAAGATTTTATAAACGGCGTAAAGCAATTCTTTTCCGACTTTTTGTACGACGGCGGAATAACCATAGTGCGCACCATAGCCTTTGCCCTTTTAGGGCTGGTAATACTTAAAATAGTGCGCATAATCGTCCGCCGCGCGACTCTTAAGAGCAAGCTCGACAACGCAGCCGCAACCTTTGTCATTTCCATAATCACGGTGCTGTTATACATTGCCCTCGTGATAGTTGTTGCAAGCTCATTAGGCATCTCCACGGCGGGCATAATAGCCGCGTTTTCAGCCATAGCCCTTGCCATAGCGCTCGCCCTTCAGGACAGCCTTGCCAGCCTTGCCAACGGCGTGATAATCATATTTACCAAACCGTTTAAAAAGGGCGACGTGATTATAATCAACGGCATGGAGGGCAGGGTCGAGGATATAAGGCTGTTCAACACAAAGATCATAACCTTTAACAACGAGGAGGTAATAATCCCCAACAGCGACGTACTTTCGAACACCCTCGTCAATGAAAGCAACCTGCCGCTAAGGCGGGTGGAGCTTGAATTTTACGTATCCTACTCCGCGGACGTAAACGAAGTCAACGGGACAATACTTTCCAGACTTTGCTCGCACGACGACATTCTCGCCACCCCCGCCCCCGCCGTTTCGATAGATAAACTGGGCGAAAGCTCCGTAAAATGCACGGCGTACGCGTGGGGCACCAACAGCGGATACGGCGCGGCAAAGACTGCTGCAAAGGATATTGTATACGCCACGCTGCGCGAATTTTCGGCACAGCCCTCCGTAAGCCGGGTTGAGCTCGTTGAAAGGAGGCAGAGCAATGATTGAGTTTTTGCTTTCCGCCCAGGCGGGCACGCAGGGCTGGAACCTTGCCATGCAGTATATAACCTACGGCGTAATAATAGTTATAAGCATAGTGCTTTTGGTAGTGTTGAGAAAACACACGAGGCTGCCCAGGCACCCCGAGCTAAAAAAACAGCTGACCGCACTCAGGGAAAAGATTTCCGCACTCGACCCTGCCGCAAAGCGCATCGACTTTATAAGGGAGGCAAGCCGCGCGGTGTACAGAGCGGACAACCTTGTGTACGTTGCAACCCTTCTCGGCGAAAAGGAGAGATATGCCGACCTCGGCAGAATATCAACCCTCATGGGCGAGGCGCGCGAAGAGCTGGCTGCATATAAGTACGGCAAAAAGGAACCCGAGGAACGTGAAGGAATCGACATTGCCCTCGCCAAAGTCGACGAAGCGATAGCCGTGATAGATAAAGTTATCGAACGCGACAATAAGATTAAAAATAAATAATAACCACAACTACAAAAAAAGCAGCCTTACGGCTACTTTTTTGATTCAAGTAAGAATATTTCATTTTTAAGGTGGCAAGACAGGTCAACTTTTTTCGCAGGGCATAAAAAAA
>CALVMP010000033.1 GCA_944346655.1 uncultured Clostridia bacterium | reverse complement strand
AGGTGTAGCGCAGTTTGGTAGCGCGTCTGGTTAGGGACCAGAAGGTCGTGGGTTCAAGTCCCGTCACCTCAACCAAAAAAAAGGAAGGTTTAAAGCCTTCCTTTTTTCGTGATAAATAAAAATTAACAATGGATAATATATATAATTTAAGCCTATGTGGAGTTGGGAATTAGTTTTACAGGTTTTGCTTATCGGCTTATCTCTCGCAATGGATGCCTTCGCCGTTTCCATATGCGACGGAATGTGCTACCGTGACCTCAATAAAAAGAAGGGCGGGGCAATAGCTCTAATCTTCGGTGCCTTTCAGATGGCAATGCCGCTCGTCGGCTTTTTTATAGCTTTCGGTCTTTCACAGATAATCGACGGTGGCGTTATCGACAGCTTCGATCACTGGGTGGCGTTTGCGCTTCTGCTTTTTATCGGCGTCAAAATGATAGTCGACGCCTGTCTTGAAATGAAAAAACCTGCCGAACAGATAGAGCCGAAACATTTCAATATTGCCGAAGTGCTCGTTCAGGGCGTAGCTACGAGCATAGATGCGCTCGCTGTGGGCATAAGCTTTATTGCCATGCGCGGCGAGGGCATAACCGAAGTGACGGTATGGGGCTATACCGCAATAATAGGCGCGGTAACCGTTCTCATTGTTGCCGCCGGAGTATTTATCGGCACAAGGGTGGGCAAACTGTTCGAAAAGAAAACGGGAGTCGCCCAGATAATCGGCGGTCTCATCCTCGTCGGAATAGGACTGAAAATTTTAATAGAGGGGCTCGTTTAAGGCGCACTTTATTTCCTGAATGATTCTCTCGTTGCCGCGCTTGAAGACGTTGTCTTTAAGCGCTTTTTTTAGTTGCTTGTCGGCAATGAGCTCGTCGATGGATTGTCTGAGCGCCGCGGGAGAGAGTACGCCCTCGCGCAGGATTCTGCACAGCCCGCGCTCATAAAAATACATAGCATTGTCAAGCTGGTCTCCGCGTGTCGCGGCGTTTTCGAGGGGAATAAAAAGGGTTGGTATGCGCAGCGCTATAAGCTCGCTCGCCGCGTTTGCGCCGCAGCGTGACACTGCGTAGTCGGCGCATGCATAAATTTCCCCCATGTCGTCCGAAAATTCAATTTGCCTGTATCCCTTTATGTCGGCATAGACGGAGTTCCCCTTGCCGCAGATATGCAGCACGTTATAATCTCTGCACAGGGAGGGCAGACAGTCCCTCACGCAATCGTTGATTATTTTTGAACCGCTTCCGCCGCCCAGCACAAGTATAGTGGGGCGCAGGTCGCAGTTAAAGTGTCTTTTAGCCATTATTCTGTCCCGCCCGAACAGCTCCCGCCTCAATGGCGACCCCGTATATACTCCGTTTTTAATCTTGAGCGCCGTGGAGGGAAATGCGGTAAGCACCCGCCTGCATTTTTTGGCTATCATTCTGTTGGCAAGCCCGAGGCTTAAATCGGATTCGTGGGTGAGGACGGGAATGCCGAGTTTTGCCGCCGCGGTTGCAGGAGGGTAGGAGACGTATCCGCCCTTGCAGAACAACAGGTCGGGCTTTACCTTTTCAAGAATTTCACTGCACTGTTTAACGCTCAGTTTTATTTTGCGGGGAAGGGAGAGGTTCTCCACAATTTTTCCCCGCTTCAGCTTTGCTCCCTCAAAGGAATAAAATTCAACGCCGTGGCTCCTGCATATATCGCGCTCGATTCCTTCGGTGCCTATATATGAGATGGAGTAACTGTCTTTCAGCTGGTCGCACAGCGCCATGTTCGGAATTACGTGCCCGGCGCTTCCTCCGCCGCAGAACATTATCTTTTTCATAACATTATTATATTTCTTAAAAATAATTATTATGAAAAAAGCCGCGCCTGCAATGCGGCGCGGAAGAGGTTATGTAAAATTAATTAACGGCGTTGAGCGTCGCCTCGGAAAGAATGGTGATAAGCCTGCAAAATTCCTCTATGTCCATATCTTTGCAAAAGTTGTTCGTCCACGCTATGTATGCGTCGACGACGCCCGATATCATATAACTGAATGTTACGTTCATTATGCTTATCTTCTGCGCGTCGTCGCTGCGCGAAGCTATTGCCGAGGAGCTCATCTCTGTTATGATCTGCTTTACGCTGTCGATTATATATCCCGACGAAGTTGATTTGAGCATAAAATCTTTGAATGCGGGAGTTTCGTCGAGTACGCCCGTCAGATATAACAGCGTCTTGTAGGTGCTGTCGTAAATATTCGCAGGGTCAAATTCTCTGAAGCATTTTTCGACAGTCTTTGAAATGGTCTTTTTAATGTCGTCAAGCACGTCGTTTGCGTCTGCATAGTGCAGGTAGAACGTAGAACGGTTTATCACAGCCCTTTCGGCAATGTCGGAAACTGTAATTTTCCCCAAATCCTTTTCAAGCGCCAGCTGCATATACGCGGTTGTGATTGCCTTGCGAGTCCTTATCACGCGTTTGTCGATACCCATTATTATACCTCATACAATCATTTTATGTATATTATACAACAAGTTGATTGATAAATCAAATTAATTATTGACATGACCGCAAACTTCTGTTAAAATAAAATCATGGAACCTATATACATCGTTATGATCTGCGCGGCGGCGCTTTTTGCTCTGCTGCTGGTAATATACTTTGCGCATGCAGACGCCGCGAGAAAACGGAATATAGACAAACAGATTGAGCTTGAAAAGGCATATACCGACAAAAACCTTGCAAAAATGGAGTATGACGTCGCCGTCTACGACGAGGATGCGGTTCCCGCCGAACGGCACGCCGTCGCCGTTGCCTCCGCGGAAGAGGAGAAAGGTGAGAATAAAGCCGGCGAGCCGGCTGTCGCCGAGACCGCCCGGGCTCCCGAAACTTCGCCCGCGCCCAAGCCCTCTGCCGGGGAAATTCTCTTCGGAAAGGTAGACGACGAGGGGTTGGAGGAGATAACGGGCGATTACAAAGGCGACTGAAAATCAACTTCAAATAATTTCAGGGATATATAAATAATTCATGTAAAATTTTTATGTTCCGCAGAATATAATGAAGAAGAAGTGCGCGGAACGGGTTACGGCATGCGCTAAGCCATGCCGGCTGAGCGGAAGGAGTTAAAAAGGTAAAGTCTTTCCGTGCGAAAAAGCGCCGCGGAAATATTTCACATTTTTTTCACCGTTTAAAAGCGCAATAATGTTGACAAAATTTTTATAAATTAATATAATTTATTTCGATTTCAAACAGTTAGAAATCGAAATATTTTTTTGGGCTTTCGCTCTCTTTGAACGGCTATGCAAACAACCAGGCTATTCGGGGCGATATGCAGTCTTCACAGGGCGCTTGTCAGAAACAACGACGTAAATCTTGCTGAATACGGCATAACCTCCGTACAACTTCATACGCTCATATTTGTGCATATAAAGACCATGCTCAATCAAAAGGTCTGCCAGAGGGACATAGAGAGGGAGACGGGGCTCCGCCCGTCATCCGTCTCAGCCATGCTCACCAATCTCGAAAAGGCAAATCTTATAGAGCGCGTATCCTCGGAGGAGGACGCGAGGACGAAGTACATTGAGCTTCGCCCTGCCGGTGCCGAGATATGCGAAAAGAACAAAGAGCTGATGGATAAGTGCGACGAGCAGATATGCGGCGCCCTTTCCAAAGAGGAGCAGGTGCAGCTCAAAAATCTGCTTTCAAAGGTACAGAAAAGCATTTTAAACAAGTAATAATTTTTTTGGGAGAAGTTTATGATAAAAAAACTGCTGAAAAGTGTAAGGGAATACAAAACTCCCTCTATACTTACGCCCATTCTGATGGTCGGCGAAGCAGCCATGGAAATCGTAATTCCCTTTTTCATGCAATATTTAATTGATGAAATCAGGGAGATTGCCGTAGGCAACGAGGCGGACGTCGGTCAGATAGTTTTGTGGGGCGGTCTCATGCTTGCCGCCGCTGTTTTTGCCCTTCTGTGCGGCATAATCGGCGCAAAATTGTCGGCTAAGGCTTCTTCGGGATTTGCACACAATTTAAGAGAAGATATGTACAACAACTTACAGACCTTCTCGTTTGCAAACATCGACAATTACTCTACGGCAAGTCTTATAACCCGTATCACTACCGACGTAACCAACGTGCAGCAGGCATACCAGATGTCTATCCGCATGCTCGTCCGCGCGCCTGTGCTCTTTATTTCGGCAACGATCATGTCCTGCCTTCTCGAACCGATCATGGGCATGACGTTCGTAATCGCTGCGGTAATTCTCGGCGTAATTGTAGCCTTCTGCATGATAAAGGTTACGCCCTATTTCCGCACGATGTTCAGAAAATACGACGCTTTGAACGCAGTGGTGCAGGAGGATTTAACGGCAATCCGCGTTGTCAAATCATATGTGCGCGAAGATTACCAGATGGAAAAAATGAAGGACGCCACCCAGGAAGTTTACAACTATTCCATAAAGGCGGAAAAGATCTTCACTATCCTCATGCCTGCGGTCCAGTTTGTAATGTATGCGACCATCATTATCCTGTTGCTCATGGGCTCGGATATGGCAATATCCGGCTGGGGCAACGTCGATATGTCCAACATGCAGGCGCTCATTACATATGCCATGCAGGTTCTTTCGGGCGTAATGATGGTTGCAATGTGCCTCAACTTCATAGCCATGTCCAAGGGCTCGGCAGAGCGCATCGTTCAGGTTCTTGACGAGACGACAACCCTCCCCAAGTCAAAGGAACAGATAAAGGAGGTTAAAGACGGCTCGATAGATTTCGACAACGTTGAATTCTGCTATTCGCAGAAGGCTGACGTCGCCGTGCTGAAGCAGATTGACCTTCATATCGCCTCGGGCGAAACCGTAGGCATAATCGGCGCAACGGGTTCGGGCAAGAGCTCCCTCGTTTCGCTCATTCCCAGACTCTACGACGCAACCAAAGGCACCGTCAAAGTCGGCGGCGTCGACGTCCGCAAATATAACCTCGACGCGCTCCGCAACAATGTTGCGATGGTGCTCCAGAAGAACGTGCTCTTTTCGGGCACGATTGCGGAGAACCTCCGTTGGGGCGACGAAAACGCCACCGATGAGGAAATCCGCGAAGCCGCGATACAGGCGTGCGCCGACGAATTCATTCAGAATTTGCCCGGCAAATACGATTACGACCTCGGTCAGGGCGGCGTAAACGTTTCGGGCGGTCAGAAGCAGAGGCTGTGCATAGCACGCGCCATGCTCAAGCATCCCAAGGTCATAATCTTCGACGACTCGACTTCAGCCGTCGATACCAAAACCGATGCAATCATCCGCGAAAATCTTAAAAAATACGCTCCCGAAACGACCAAGATAATTATTGCCCAGCGCGTCAACTCAATTCAGGACGCCGACAAGATTATCGTTTTGGACGAGGGCAGGATAAACGGCATAGGCACCCACGAGGAGTTGCTTGCGACAAACGAAATTTACAGGGAAGTTTATGAATCCCAGGTAAAAGGGGGTGAGGAATAATGCCCGCTAAAAAGGTCAATGATTTCGGCGGCGACCTTATTAAGACCAAAAGGGGCGCCAAAAACCCCATGGTAACTTTAAAAAGGTTGCTCAAATATACTTTTTCAAATTATAAAGTAGCTACTGTCTTTGTCATAATCGGCGTAATTATTTCGGCTTCGGCAAGCGCAATAGGCTCCGCGTTGCTTGCGCCTATTATAGCTATGCTTACCCCCGACGAAACTACGGGTACGATAACGGCTACCATGTCGGATATAGTTCCCTACGTTGTGGCGATCGGTTGCGTATATCTTCTCGGCGCGGCATGTTCCTTTATGTACAACCGCATCATGATGTACATTGCGCAGGGCACTTTAAAAAAGTTGCGCGACGAAATGTTCTACAAAATGCACAAGCTTCCCTTGCAGTATTTCGACACGCACACCCACGGCGACCTCATGAGCCTTTATACCAACGACGTCGACACGATGAGGCAGATGCTCTCGCAGACCATTCCCCAGCTTGTGTCCTCCGTTGTAACAATCGTGGCTTTGCTCGTCCTTATGATTTATTACAGCTTCACCCTTACGGTTGTAATGCTTGTAATGCTTACCATAATGATAGTCTGCATCAAATCTATCGGTGCAAAATCCGCAAAGAACTTCCTCGTCCAGCAACAGGCTCTCGGCGCCCTCAACGGTTATGTCGAGGAGATGACCGAAGGTCAGAAGGTCATAAAAGTTTTCTGCCACGAACAAAAGGCGAGGGAACAGTTCAAGGTCGTCAACGACAAACTCAACGAAACGGGCAGCAAGGCAAACGCCTATGCCTTCGTCATGGGTCCCATAACCAACAACCTCGGCTATATCCAGTATATACTCGTTGCCATCGTCGGTCTTGCGCTCGTCCTCACGGGCAGCCAGGTAGGATTGCTTTCCGCATACGGCACATTCGGGGCAAACGGTCTCACTATCGGTGTCTGCGCAGGTATCCTCGTTTCCTTCCTCGGATATTCCCGTTCATTCAATATGCCCATTCAGCAGGTTTCGCAGCAATTCAACGCCATAGTAATGGCTCTTGCGGGCGCCGAGCGCATATTTGAAATGACGGATACTAAGCCCGAGGACGAGGGCGGCGACATCACGCTCACCCACGGCGAAATGGCAGAGGGGGTATGGGCGTGGAAAAAGCCCAATGCCGACGGCACATTTGAATATATACCTTTAAAGGGCGACATACGCTTTGACGATGTCGTGTTCGGCTACACGCCCGAAAAGGTAATTCTCAAGCACATCAGCCTGTATGCAAAGCCCGGTCAGAAGATTGCCTTCGTCGGAGCGACGGGCGCGGGAAAGACCACGATAACCAATCTCATAAACCGCTTCTACGACATTCAGTCGGGCACCATTACCTACGACGGCATCAACATAAGGGACATCAAAAAGTCCGACCTGCGCCGCTCGCTCGGCATAGTGCTTCAGGATACCCACCTGTTTACGGGCACCGTTATGGATAATATCCGCTACGGCAGGCTGGACGCCACCGACGAAGAGTGTATTCAGGCGGCAAAGCTTGCCAATGCCGACAGCTTTATCTGTCATCTTCCCGAGGGTTACAACACCATGATAAAGGGCGACGGAGCCAACCTTTCTCAGGGACAGAGACAGCTGCTCGCTATTGCAAGGGCTATGGTTTCGCAGTGCCCCGTACTCATTCTTGACGAAGCGACCTCGTCCATCGATACGCGTACGGAAAAACTCATCGAACAGGGCATGGATAAACTCATGGAGGGCAGAACGGTATTCGTCATCGCCCACAGACTCTCCACCGTCCGCAACAGCCAGGCTATCATGGTGCTCGAGCACGGCGAAATTATCGAGCGCGGCAACCATGAGCAGCTCATCGCCCAGAAGGGCAAGTACTATCAGCTCTACACGGGCGCGTTCGAGCTCGAATAATTCAAATACAATATTTTACTCCGCAGCGTCGGCGTTGCGGAGTAATTTTTATGTAAAAACAAGGGCATTAATATTGCAAAATTTTTAATGTTATGTTAGAATATAACATGGTTTAGTATGGACGTAATAAAGGAAAAGCTCAAACTTTTGCCCGAATCCCCGGGTGTCTATATAATGCTCGACAAATACGGCAATATTATCTACGTAGGCAAGGCGCGTGTTTTAAAAAACCGCGTAAGGCAGTATTTTCACAATACCCCCAAGCCGCAGAAAGTCATGCAGATGGTGGCTAACGTTGCCGACTTCAATTACGTTATAACCAACACGGAAATCGACGCCCTCGCGCTTGAAAACAATTTAATTAAAAAATACAAACCAAAGTACAACATTCTTTTAAAGGACGATAAAACATACCCCTACATTAAGGCAGATATGAGGGAGGAGTTTCCATCGTTCTATGTCACCCGCAAAATAAGAAAGGACGGCGCAAGATACTTCGGACCCTTTATGGGCGGTATAAACTACAGAGACATTCTGGAGACCGTTCAGCTTCTGTACGGTGTAAGGTTGTGCAGAACGGCGATAACTTCAAAGCCCAAGCGTGAGTGCCTCAACTACCACATAGGGCGCTGCGCAGCGCCGTGTGCACATAAAATTTCCAAAGAGGAATACGGTGAAAGGGTAAAAAAAGCGCTTTTATTTCTTGACGGCAACTACAAGGACGCACAGGCGGTTCTCGAAGAAAAGATGATGGCGGCAGCCGAAAACGAGGCGTTTGAGCTTGCCATGGATTATAAGAACAAAATTTCCATGCTCTCCAAGCTCGAGGCAAAGAGAATAACTTCCATAAACAAGGCAATCGACGCCGACATCATCGCATATGTGACCAACAACCTGTATTCGGCTGTAAATGTGCTCGTCACCAGAAAGGGAATAATGCAGGGCGCCAGTTCTTTTGCTCTCGACGAAGCGCATATGACCGACGCCGAGGCACTGACTTCGTTTATAACGCAGTACTATTCTTCTCACGAGCCGCCTCCCGAGCTCATTTTGCCCGACTATTGCGAAAGCGAACTCGTGCGTAATTTCTTTAAGGAAAAGCTAGGCAAAAACGTTGAACTCACCCTTGCAAAACAGGGTGTAAAGGCGGAGCTTTTGAAGATGGCAGAGCGCAATGCCCGCGACTATCTCGAAAAGTCTGTAGACAAAATCAGGCACCGCGACGATATGACTGTAAACGCCTGCTTAAGGCTTCAGGAACAGCTCGGGCTCAGGCGCTATCCGAGAAGAATGGAGTGCTACGATATCTCCAATGTTTCAGGCGTGGACAAAGTTGCCTCTATGGTCGTATTCATAGACGGCGAGGCTGACCGCAACCAGTACAGGCGGTTTAAAATAAAGACTGTCGAGGGCGCCAACGACTTTGCCTCCCTTCAGGAGGTGCTCTCGCGCAGGCTTTCAAAGCTCGGCACCGAGGAAGAAGAGCGGTTTCCCAAGCCCGACCTTATAGTTATCGACGGCGGCAAGGGTCAGCTTTCGGCTGTTGCGCAAATCTTTTCCGATATGGGCGTTGAGGACATAGAGCTCATATCCATAGCCAAGCAGGAGGAGGAAATTTTTACATTGAATTCCCCCGAAAGCATAAAGATTCCTAGGCGCGACTATTCATTGAGAATGGTACAGCGCATAAGAGACGAAGCCCACAGGTTCGCCATAACCTATTTCAGGAGTCTGCACTCCAAAAACAGCTTAAAGAGCGAGCTTGAAAAGATTGAGGGTGTGGGCAAACAGCGCAGGATAGCCCTAATGGAACGTTATTCGACAATCGATAAAATTATGAGCGCCGACGTGGAGGATATTGCCAAAACTCCCGGCATAAGCGCAAAGGTCGCCCGCGCAATCAAGGATTATTTTTCTAACTGATATGTCACAACTCAATGCAAAATTAATTGTTTCCGATTTCGACGGAACGCTTATAACTTCAGACCAGCGTATCCTGCCGGAGGTGCGGGACGCTATAACCAAATACGTAAACGACGGCGGTATCTTTGCCGTGTGCACGGGAAGAATTCTTGCATCCATACTTCCCCGCGTGCGTTCTCTCGGCTTGAAGGGCTTGGTAATCGCCTGCCAGGGCACGGTAATCGCCGATATCGAAAGCGGCAAATATATCCGTTGCGGCGGACTCGCTCCGAATGAGACTTACGAGGTATGCTCTGCGATAGAGGAACTCGGACACCCCGTCAATGCGTACAGCGGCGACGGATTTATCTCCTCCATTCCCGAGGACAATAAATATTTAAAGATTTACGAAGATATTATCGGTGTAAAGGCGGACCACGTCGGCATGCCCGTTTCCCGCTATATTCTTGAAAACAACATAATCTGCCAGAAGATAGCCGTTTTATGCACCCCCGAAGACAGGGTGCCCCTTTATAACTGTCTTCGGGAAAAATTTTCGCAAAAATATGACGTCACCTGTTCGGCAGACGTGCTCGTCGAAGTTTCACCCATAGGGGCTACTAAGGGCGGAGCGCTCAAATTTCTTGCGGAACATTATTCAATCGACATCGGCGACACGGTAGCCATAGGCGATAACCTCAACGATCTCTCCATGATAGAGGTTGCGGGCGTCGGTGTTGCCGTCGGCAACGGAGTGGCGGAACTGAAGGCAAAGGCAAAGTTTGTCGCCTGCACCAACGACGAAGGCGCCGTAAAGCAGGTTATCGAACTTTTCGGGTACCGCCATGACTGAGTTGCTTGCTCCCGCGGGCAACATTGAGTGCGCATACGCCGCAATAGACAGCGGCGCCGACGCAATTTACCTCGGGCTCAAAAGTTTTTCCGCCCGTGCATCGGCGGGAAATTTCGGTTATGAGGAGCTCGCCGCGCTGTGCGCCCGTGCTCACGCCCTCGGTGTGAGGGTGCATGTTGCCCTCAACACGCTCGTAAAGGAGAGCGAGAGGGAAAATTTTATAAATTCAGCAATTGCCGCACACAATGCGGGCGCCGACGCACTCATAATCCAGGACATTTTTCTCGGCGCATATTTAAAGAAAACTTATCCCCGGCTCTGCCTGCATCTTTCAACGCAGGCTGGCACAAACAATATCTACGGCGCCCGCCTTGCAAAGAGGTTCGGCTTCGACAGGGTAATACTCGCCCGCGAAACTCCCCTTGACGAAATTAAGAAGATAGCCGCCATAATTGAAACGGAGGTTTTCGTTCAGGGGGCACTTTGCACCTGTTTTTCCGGGCAGTGCTATTTTTCGTCCTTCGCCGGCGGCAACAGCGGCAACCGCGGCAGATGCAAACAGCCCTGCCGCAAGCTCTACACCATAGACCGCGAAGGGTTTGAGGAGAAGGCGTATGCTCTTTCTCTATCAGACCTCAGCGTGGGTGAGGATATAATAAAGCTTGCAGAAGCGGGGGTATATTCCTTTAAAATCGAAGGCAGAATGCGCCGCCCCGAATACGTAGCCGCGGCGGTAAAATACTATCGCGGTATACTCGACGGCATTCCCGAAAAGGGGGACCTTTCGGCGCTCAAACGCACATACAACAGGGGCAACTACACAAAGGGGCTTGCCTTCGGTCAGGATAAAACGTTTATTTCCCGCTCTGTTCAGGGGCACATAGGCGAATACTGCGGCACCGTCAAAGTTGTCGGCGGAAAGTACCTGTGCCTGAGCGAAGTAATTTGCCGTGCGGGCGACAGCTTCAAGGTTCTGCGTTCGGGCAAAGAAGTAGGGGGAGCAGATTTTGTTTCACCTGCGAAGGGCGGATTTATAATTTCTTCGGGCAAGCGCCTTTTAAACGGCGATAAGGTCTTTATAACGACCGACAGTTCGCTGACCTCCAAACTGCTCGGGCATAAAAAGTTAAGAGGAGTAAACCTGTCCGTATTCGTTGCCGAAAGCGAGCCCATGCGCGCAATTATTGACGGAAAAGAATATTGCAGTCAGTTTATTCCTTCGGTTGCCTCCAGCCGTCCCGTCAGCCGCGGGGATATAGTAAAATGTTTTGATAAGGTAGATACTTATCCCTTTAAAATAACCTACGGCGAAGTGGAAATCTGCGGCTCGCCCTTTGTTCCGGCTTCTGCTCTCAATGCATTCAGGCGTGAGGTTTACGCAAATTATTATTCGGGCATTTCCCGCGCTCCGCACGATAAAATAGAAAATATGCTTGCTCTTCCCGAAATTGAAAACAGCGTGGCAATAAATCGGCGTTCTGCTGTAATTGCCCGCGATTTCACAGGGGTGGATTGCGACATTGCCATATTTAAACCGAACGATTACTCCGACCCCGATTTCAGCGGCGTGTACGGCTTTAAAGGTGAAAAATTTCTGTTTATACCTCCATACTTCAACGGAGAGCTGTTCGAAGCTATAAAGCCGCGGCTTGAGCTCTTCGACGGCGTCTACTGCGACGGTTACTGGGCGGTTGAATTCTGCCGTGAGAACAATAAAAAACTCTTTGCGGGAACGGGGTTCAACATTGCAAACAGTATTTCGCTCTCCTATCTCGATGCGGAATATATCGCCCTTTCCAAGGAGCTTACATTCTCCGAGCTTCAGCCCCTGTGCCTCGGGAATACTTTCTGTCTTTCTTCGGGAAACCTGAAGCTCATGGACCTTTTATACTGTCCTTTCGGAAGAACGTGCAAAACGTGCGACAGGAGGAATGTTTATACCCTCACGGATGAAAACGGCAGAGCTTTTCCCATGCGCAGATATAAACTCGATAGCTGTGCGTTCGAAGTCTATAACTGCGTGCCGCTCGTCGCCGTGCAGAGTTTCACGGGCAACCTTTCGGACTGTACCCTGGGAAATGCGGCAGAAATTTCAGCACTTTCAAATGACGCCGATGCCCTTAGAAAATACTTTGAAAATTACACATCGGGACACAGTAAAAATCCCGTGTTTTGATTTATGGATGCAAAAAGTTTAAACCGTCTCGAACTGAATAAGGTTCTTTCCGTATGTTCGGAGTATGCCTGCCTCGAGGGAACAAAGGCTATTCTTTCCGAGCTTTCCCCCTCCGCGGATATTGCAGCCGTAAGGGAAAAGCTCAGCCGCACGGGGGAGTGCGTAAAGCTTCTCTTCCGCTACGGGGTGAGCAGCATAGAATACTTTCAAGACATTTCCGAGTTTTTAACCCGCGCATCAAAGCGCTCCACTCTGTCCTGCGCGGAGCTACGCCTTGTAAACGCCCTATTGCGCTCCGCCCGCATCGCATATACTTCGATAAACAGTGTAGAAGATGAGGAAATCAGCCTTATAAAAAAGGACAGCGCACGGATATATTATGACAGGAATCTCGAGGACGACATAACCGAAAAGATTATCTCCGACGACGAAGTGTCCGACCATGCCAGCGACGCGCTGTACTCCATCAGGAGCAAGATAAAGAGCCTGAACGAGCGCATCCGCTCAAAGCTCTCGGAATATGTTTCGGGCGACACCGCGCGGTATTTGCAGGACGGTATAGTCACCATGCGCGGCGACAGATACGTCATTCCCGTAAAGGCGGAGTACCGTTCGCGCGTAAAGGGGCTCGTGCACGACCGCTCGCAGACGGGCGCCACCTTTTTTATAGAACCCGAATATGTGCTCGAGCTCAACAATGAACTCGTCGCCCTCCAGATAGACGAAAAGGAGGAGATAGAGCGCATTTTAAAGGCGCTTTCTCTCCGCGTCGGCGATATGGCTGAAAGGCTGGCGACCGATATGGAAGTGCTCGCGGAAATCGAAAGTTACTACGCCCGCGCCAGATATTCCTATGCATACAAATGTGTATTGCCCCGGGTAAATAAGAGGGGTTATATCAACATTATCAGGGGCAGACACCCCTTAATTGACCAAAAGAAGGTTGTGCCCGTTTCGCTCGAACTGGGGGGAGACTATAAGTTTCTTTTGATAAGCGGAGCCAACACGGGCGGCAAAACGGTAACGCTTAAAATGTGCGGACTGTTCTGCCTCATGGCAGCGTGCGGAATATTTTTGCCTGCTTCCGAGGGTACTGATGTGTGCGTGTTCGACGACATTTTCTGCGACGTCGGCGACAGTCAGAGCATTGAAGAGAGCCTTTCCACTTTTTCAAGCCATATCACCACGGTAATAGATATGTGCAAGAGGGCAACGGCTGGTTCGCTCGTGCTCATCGACGAGCTCGGCGGCGGCACCAACCCCGACGAGGGTCAGGCGCTTGCAAAGGCCGTCGTGGAACACTTTTTAAATGTCGGGTGCCGCGGCATAGTCACCACACATTTTACGCCGTTAAAGGAGTTTGCCTACACGGTCGACGGCATCGAGAACGCCTCCATGGAGTTTGACGCCTCCACTTTAAAGCCCCTCTATTCCATAAAGATAGGTCTGCCCGGCGCCAGCAACGCGCTTGCCATATGCCGCCGCTTCGGCATGGATAAAAATATCCTCGACAGGGCTGTATCATATCTCTCCGAGGGAGGAAAGGCGTTTGAAAATATCGTCCGCCGCGCCGAGGACAGCAGGGTGGAGGCGCAAAAGAAACTTGAAGAAGTCAATCTTTTAGAATCTCAGCTCAAGGAAAAACTTGCCGAAGTCAACCGCAGGATAGACGAGCTCAATAAACAGCGCGAGCGCCTCACCGCGGGCGCAAGGGCGGAGAGCCGCCGCATTATAAACGAACGCACCGCGCAGGCAGAGGAGATCGTGGACGAGCTTGAAGAGCTCTTCAAAAAGGAGGAGCTCAGCCAGTCCGACCTCATTAAGGCGCGTACGCTCAAAAACAAACTTAAAAATGCCGCCTACGGTGACGGCGAAGGCGAAGAGCCGCTCAACCGGTTCGAACAAGCTACGGCTGCCAACTTAAAGGCGGGCGACGGCATATACTTTACAAGGCTTCAGGCGACAGGACAGGTGCTCTCAGTCAACGCCAAAAAGGGCGAAGCGGAGGTGCTGTGCGGAAGCATTAAAACGCGCTGCAAAATTTCCGAACTTCAGAAGATAAACGCGCCTGCCGCTCCCAAAAAGAAGGGCGAGGTACGCGTCAAAAAGAGCGGAGATATTGCGCCTTCCAAACCGCAGCTTGAAATCAACCTTCTCGGCATGACGGTTGAGGAGGCACTGTACGAAGTGGATAATTTTATCGACAGGGCGGTTTTGAGCAACCTTGAAGAGATAAAAGTAATTCACGGCGTGGGCACGGGCAGGCTCCGCGAGGCAATCGCCCGTCATTTAAAGGGACACAAAAACGTCAAAAGTTTCCGCCTCGGCAAGTACGGCGAGGGTGAAACGGGCGTAACCATCGTAACATTAAAATAGTAAGCAAAATTTGTATGCTCCCTAAATAAAATATTAATAGTTATTTTAATTAGGGGTAAACTTATTTTGAAGAGAAAACTTATAACCATAGCCATAAACATTGTCCTGTGCGCAATAATCGTTGCAACATGCGTCGTCGGCTTTTCCGGCGGCACTGCCGTTCAGGTTTCGGGAGGAAACGACGAGCCGTTCTATTCGGCGGGAGATAATCCCTCGGGCGTGTCGCTCATGTTCAACGTGTATCAGAACACGTCGAATGTGTACAAAATTCTCGACATTTTGGACGAGTATTCGGCAAAAGCCACGTTCTTTCTCGGCGGTTGCTGGGCTGACGACAACGTCGACTGCACACGTGAAATTGCCTCGCGCGGACACGAGGTTGGCTCGCACGGTTATTTCCACAAAGACCACTCGGAGCTCAGCTACAGGGCAAATATTGAAGAAATTTCGCCGAGCATAAGGCTGCTCGAAGCCATACTCACAACAAAAATAACATTGTTTGCCCCGCCTTCGGGGGCGTATAACGACAATACTTTATCGGCGGCTGCCTATCTTGGACTCAGAACTATAATGTGGTCGCGCGATACAATCGACTGGCGTGACAGCGATACCTCGCTCATTTACAGCAGGGCGACAAAAAATCTTTCTTCGGGAGAGTTCGTGCTCATGCATCCCATGGACGTCACCGTCGCGGCTCTTCCCGATATACTATCATACATAAAGTCAAACGGCATGGCACTCGTCACCGTTTCGCAAAACATAGGAGAATAATGGTACACTACAAACAGTTAGATAACGGCATAAGACTTATAGTAAAACAGATGAGCGGGCTTCTTTCCGTGACGATGGGCATAATCGTCGGCACTGGCGCATGCGTGGAGACGGACGAGGAGGACGGTATCTCCCACTTCATCGAACATATGATGTTCAAGGGCACCAAAAAGCGCACGGCGTTCAATATCTCGGACGAAATGGACGCAATCGGCGCTCAGGTTAACGCCTTCACAGGCAAGGATATAACGTGTTATTACGCCAAATCTACTTCCGACCATGCCGCCGAGGCGTTCGAAATACTTTCGGATATCTTTTTGAACTCCACCTTCCCGCAGGACGAAATGAAGAGGGAAAAGGGCGTCGTCATTGAGGAGATCTCCATGAACGAGGACACGCCCGATGACCTCTGCCTCGATCTTCTCTCCAAGGCATTTTTCGGCGATAAGAACTACGGCAGAAATATCTTAGGTCCCAAAAAGAATGTCCGCTCCTTTAAAAAAAGCGATATTTTGAATTACATGTCCGAGCGCTACACGGCGGACAATATAGTAATTTCCATGGCTGGAAATATTTCCGTTGAGGAGGCGCAGGGGCTTGTCGAAAAATATTTCGCCGACGTTCCCAAGGGCGACGGCAGACAGCGCCCGGTAGAAGTTCGCCTTCAGTCTAAAAATCTTTCCAAAAAGAAAGATATCGAACAGGTTCACATCGGCATTGCCTATCCCTCCATGAAGAGGTACGAACCTCTCGCCGACGCCACCATGATTGCAAACGCCGTGCTCGGCGGTAGCATGTCCTCGCGGCTTTTTCAGGAAGTGAGGGAAAAGAGGGGGCTTGCCTATACGGTTTACTCCTATCTCACCTCGTACAAGGATACGGGCTCGCTCGTCATATATGCGGGCGTCAATGCCGAAAATTATCTTCAGTCGGTAGATGCAATCTATTCCTGCATTGACGATATGAGGGCTAAAAATATTACGGAGTACGAATTCAAGCGCGGCAAGGAACAGCTTTTATCTTCCCAGATTTTCGCCCAGGAGTCCACAAGCTCGCAGATGCTTTTGTACGGCAAGGAACTTATTTACAGCGGAAATATCTATAACTTTGAAGACAGGGTAAAGAAGATAAACGCAGTCACATACGACGACGTTCTTCAGGCGATAGAATATAATTTCGACGAAAAATACAAGGCGACCGCCCTCGTCGGCAGGGTGGACAAGCACCTGTGAGCGACCGCGTTTACGGGTTCGAGCCCTTTTTCAATGCCGACAGCAGGTTATTGATTCTCGGCAGTTTTCCGTCGGTTAAAAGCAGGCGGCAGAGTTTTTATTACGGCAACCCGCAAAATTCATTCTGGCGGTTGCTCGCGGAGTTTTTTTGCGAAAGCACTCCAATGACTGTAGAGAAGAGAAAGGAATTCCTTACGCGGCATAAAATCGCGCTGTGGGATATAGTGACCTCGTGTAAAATTGTCGGCAGCAGCGACAGCACAATAAGGGAGTACGAAACAGCCGACCTTGGAAAAGTGCTTTCGCGCTGCCCCATAGAGAGAATAATTTTAAACGGCGGAACGGCATACAAAATATTTTTAAAGAGGTACGCGTCTTTGCCTCTTCCCTACATAAAATTGCCGTCGACAAGCCCCGCCAACGCAAGACCGAAAAGAAAGGAGTGGTTCAATGAGTTACGAGCAACTTTTAAAGACTCTTGAAGAGCTTTCGCAAGGAAAGTACAAAGAGTTCCATTCAAAGCTTTTAAACAACCCCTCTTTAAAGGTGCTGGGCGTGCGCGTGCCCGACCTCAGAAAGGTTGCAAAAAAGTTCAAAGGGGCGGAGGACGAGCTTTTATCCTTTCCCGACGACTTTTACGAAGTGACTTTTATAAAACTAACAGCCGTTGCCGATATGCCCTATGAGCAGTTTATAGAACGCGTCGACAGGTGCGTGGCTTTAATGGATAACTGGGCAACCTGCGATTGTTTCTCACCTAAATGCATAGCAGACCACCGCGAGGAGTTTTTGCCGTTTATCGAAAAGTACATATCGGACCCGCGCGAGTTTTACCAAAGGTTTGCGCTGACTACCCTTCTGTCCTATTATGTAAAGGAGGAGTATCTCGGCTATATTTTTGAGTGTTGCCGCCGCGCCGACACCTCGCTGTACTACGTACACATGGCGGTTGCGTGGCTCGTTGCCGAAGTCCTGGCAAAGTTTTATGAAAGAGGGGTTGAGTTTTTGACCTCGCAGGCGCTCACGAAAAAAACGCACAACAAGGCAATTCAGAAAGCAAAAGAAAGTTTCAGGCTTACGCCCGAACAAAAAATAAATCTAAACAATTTAAAGAGATAGGAATATGGAGATCTTAAATCAACTTACTACAGAATTTAACCTTCGCCCCGAACATGCCAAAAACATTGTCGACCTTCTTGACGAGGGGAACACCATTCCCTTTATCGCCCGTTACAGAAAGGAGATGACGGGCGCGATCGACGACCAGGTTTTAAGGAAGTTTTCCGACAGGTACGAGTATCTTTTAAACCTTCAGAAGAGAAAGGAGGAAGTCGCAAAGTCTATAACCGAGCAGGAGAAGATGACCGAGGAAATTCAGGCGGCTATCGACGCCTGCGCTACTTTGACCGAGATTGAGGACGTGTACCGTCCCTTCAGGCAGAAGAAAAAGACGAGGGCTTCCGTCGCGACCGAAAAGGGACTCAAACCCCTTGCCGAATTTATTCTCGCGCAGGAGGGCGACCCATACAAAGAGGCGGAAAAATACATAGACGAGGAAAAGGGCGTCGCCGACGTTGCCGCTGCAATTGCGGGCGCCCGCGATATAATTGCGGAAATTATTTCCGACAACGCGGAGCTCAGAAAAAAGCTGAGAACGCTCTTTGAAAACCACGGTGAAATCCAGGTTAAGATGATTGAGGACGACGAAAAGGGCACATATTCCATGTACGCCGATTATTCCGAGCTTGTACCAGAAATCAAAAACCACCGCGTCCTTGCCGTAAACAGGGGCGAAAAGGAGGGACACTTAAAGGTAAAGCTCTATTTCAATCCCGACATGGCAAAGCGCGTCTGCGCCGCAAAGTACGTTCACTCCAAGGGCGACTGTGCCGATATCATAACCGAGGCTGCCGACGACGGCTACGACAGGCTTATAGAGCCTTCGATTGAGCGCGAAGTAAGGGCAATTCTTACGGACAGAGCTTCCGAACAGGCGATAAAGATGTTCGAAGTCAACCTCCGTCCCCTCCTTTTGCAGCCCCCTGTTAAGGGGAAGGTGACGCTCGGTCTCGACCCCGGCTACCGCACGGGCTGCAAAGTTGCCGTAGTTGACCCCACGGGCAAGGTGCTGGCAACCTCCGTCATCTATCCCGTGCCTCCCCACAACAAAATCGAAGAGAGCAAGAGGATCATAAAGGACCTCATTGAAAAGTGCCACGTCGACGTTATCGCCATCGGCAACGGCACTGCGAGCAAGGAGACGGAGATCTTCGTCGCAGAACTCCTGAAGGAAGTCGACGCCGACGTAAGCTATGCCGTCGTCAACGAAGCGGGCGCTTCTGTCTACTCTGCGAGCCCTCTCGCAGTAGAGGAATTCCCCGACTATGACCTCACGCTCCGTTCGGCTATCTCCATTGCAAGGCGCCTTCAGGACCCCCTTGCCGAGCTTATAAAAATCGACCCCAAGTCGATAGGCGTTGGTCAGTACCAGCACGATATGGACAAAAAACGTCTCGACAGCGTTCTGGGCGGCGTTTTGGAGGACTGCGTAAACTCTGTCGGCGTCGATCTGAACACGGCAAGTGTATCGCTCTTGAGGTTTGTTGCCGGTCTTAATTCGGGCATCGCTAAAAATATCGTCGCATACCGCGAGGAAAACGGCGCGTTCGTCGAAAGAAAACAGCTCTTAAAGGTCTCCAAGCTCGGCGCCAAGGCGTACGAACAGTGCGCGGGCTTCCTGCGCGTTCCCGGCGGCAAAAATATTCTCGATAACACTGCCGTTCACCCCGAAAGCTATGCCAAGGCGGAAAAGCTTCTGTCTCTCTTCGGCTATACCACCGACGACGTTAAAAATAATAATCTCTCCGATCTTCCCAAAAAGGTAAAGGAGTTCGGCGAGGATAAAGCCGCAGCTTATTGCGAGCTCGACAAGGCGACCATGAACGATATAATCTCCGAGCTGATAAAGCCCGGCAGGGACGTCCGCGACAGCCTGCCCGCGCCCAAGCTCCGCCGCGACATTATGGGTATTGAAGATCTTGCCGTCGGCATGGAGGTGGAGGGCACCGTAAGGAACGTTATCGATTTCGGCGCGTTCATCGATATCGGCGTTCACCAGGACGGGCTCGTGCACGTTTCGGAGATAAGCGACAAATATATCAGGCACCCTTCCGACGTTTTAAAGGTCGGTCAGCGCGTAAAGGCGGTTATAATTAATTTAGACGTCAAAAAACAGCGCATTGGTCTTTCGATAAAACAGGTCAAAAAACAGGCAAATTAAATAAAGTGCTTGACAGCCGTCATACTTTATTGTAAAATTTTAGTATAATATCTAAGGAGAAAATTTTCATGTTTGAAGAAATCGCTAAATTGCTCGCCGAGCAGCTCGATATCCCCGTTTCCAAAGTTACGCTTGAAAGCAACATTATTGAAGATCTTGGCGCCGACAGCCTCGATGTCGTTGAAATGCTCATGACTCTTGAGGATAAAACCGGCAAGACCATTCCCGACGACAAGGTAACTTCCATCAAAACGGTCGGCGATCTCGTTGAAGTTTTAAACAGCTTATAATAAAATAATTATGCCCGCGCGGC
>CALVMP010000032.1 GCA_944346655.1 uncultured Clostridia bacterium | reverse complement strand
AATAAAGTAAACTTATGGCGACGAGGACATAATGTCCCCGTCGCCACACAATTTTTGTTTTTGACGATTAAATTTAAATTATTAAACTGCTTTTATCAGCTGTTAACCTGAGAGCCCTGAACTGCCGAACACGTTACCGTAACAGAGACGGAGGCAATATTTTCGCCAATCCATGTATCGAGAGCATCGACAAAAGCACCGCTGTTAGCCGAATCGTCATCATAATTTGTTGTCCAAATAACAGAAGCCGAAACAGTAATGGACTGAGTAGCAGACGACTCCGCAGCTAATGTAGCAGTATACGGACCGTTTCCGGAAACCGTAGTGCCGGAACCCGATACGCTTACCGTTAAAGCAAGAATACTTTCAACCTGAGCTTGGGTAGGAGCACCTGATAACTTTCCGTCAGACCATGTTGCGGCTTGAGAACCAAACGAAGCACCGCCAACAAACGAATAGCTTAAAGAACCCACTGTAACAGTAACATCGGCTTCAACCTCACCGCTGTTCGTGATTACGACAATATTCTGACCTGCAATCGTATTGGTCTGAGTACCTGAACCATATCCCGTCTCGCTGGGAGAGATTTCTCCGAAAGTAATATTAGACGATTCTTCGGGCGAGAAATTTACATCCCAGTTGGCAACTTCGACGGAAGCGCCACCGCTCGAAGAGCTGGAATAGCGTGCGAAAGTTGTGCCAAGGAAGCAGCAACTGATTAGTGTGAGAACAACCAGAGCAGCGAACAGGGCGGAAATTACCCTTTTCTTCTTCTCATTTTGTTTCATAGTTTTCAAAATCTCCTCTTTATAGATTTTTATAATGCGCAGTCGTTTGTGTGGCGTACGACCGTGATTATTTTTAATAAAACATGAAATATTTTGAGTTTTTAATTTTGCCCGTCGGGAGGATTATTGTCCCCTTCGGAGGTCTCCCGCTCCTCTACAAGCGCCTTCAGGCGGGCGATTTCTTCGTCCTTTTCTGCAAGAGCTTTGACAGATTCGTCGCGTTCAGCGAGTTTACGGTTATAGAGCGTTATGCGGATCACGTCGTAGGCGATAAAGGCTATTACGGGAATGCCGACGAACACGAGTATGCCCGCGGGCGTCTGCAAAAACATTGCAAAGTCGCCCAGCCCCGCTATATGCCAGAGGTATTTGCCGACCACAGAGGAAAGAGTTACCACCTCTGAACTGGTGTTTGCGTCGCCGCGGGTTATAAGGGAGGTTATAACCCCGTCGCTGCGCGATACAGAGGTTATGCGGTGGGTTACGTAAATGCCCTCCTCCTCAATATAATATGTTACGATATCGCCTTCGGAAAGGTTCTGCTTTTCCTCATCGGACAGAATGCTGATAAAAATTAACGAACCCTGCGGAAAGGAGTCCTCCCTGTCGCCGTCCATCGACCCGGAAGCAACCGAAAGAGGCGCGACGCCGAAAATATCGGGAGGGGCAATGCCGCCCATGGAGCCCTTTATTATGAGCGTAAGATTTATAACAAGTATTGGAACGAGGATTACCGTGAGCACGCTCATTAAAACTATTGAAATTATTCTGCCCCTATCTCTCTTTCCAGACATTTAATCCCCCGCATTCAATTCCAAAGGCTCGTAACCGAAATGCGACGTTTGACATTATATTATGTTCTGTACGCCCAAGGTTATGATTTTTTCAGCAAAAAATTGCGCACTAAAATCGGAATTTCCACGCCGCAACAAATTAAAAAAACGAGCGGTAACTGCGTTGCCGTCCGCTTATTGCATTATTTACAAACTTGCAGACATAGCGGGCAGTTAAGATAAAGTACACAATATTCAGATAAAATTAAATAAAACAATAAAACTTAAACCGACCGTTTGCCCGCACAACAGACGACCCCTTTTTAATCCTCGATTAAAATTGCGCAGCGGCAAATCAATTAATAAAATTTTATCGAATTAATATTACCACGGGGCTTTTATTTTGTCAATAATTTTTTTGAAAAAAGTTTGTAAAAATTGTCTTTGCAGACCAAGCATTTGACATGGCTCGGTTTTTTGAGCACTTAATTTTTACAGATGTACCCGGGGAGTTTTCGGGTTTGCCTCAAAAAAACACACTTTTGGAATACAAACGTAATTTTTTGCCCATATTGAGTATTTATGTACTTGAGTACATTATAATAAAGATATTTGCACTTGTCAAGTACATAAATAATTTTTAATGATAAAATATAAAGAGGTAAAAGCTATGGGCATAGGAAAGATTATATACGATTTAAGAATCGAGCGGGGAATAAGCCAGAAGGGACTTGCCGAGGCAATAGGCGTAAGCCAGTCGACGATAGCCAAGCTTGAAGTGGGCAGAAATGAGGCGACCGCTTCAACTATACGCAAGCTCGCAAAATTTTTCGACGTGTCGGCAGATTACCTTTTGGAGCTGGAAGATCTTGGCTCAAGCGGAATGCCCGCGCCGGCGACGGCTGAGGAGAGAAAGATTTTGGAAAACTTCCGCAGGCTTTCGCCCGAGCTTAAAAAAATTGCGACTGACACACTCAAACTCTGGACTTCAAACTAAAAAAATACTCCCCCCGGGGGAGTATTTTAGTTGTAGTTTGGTATGAGTTTATAGTTTAATGTAAGTTTCAGATGAGCGAAAGAACTTCCTGCGCGTTGGTATCGGGCTTTACCTTGGGCATGATATGAGTTATAACGCCCTCTTCGTCTATTACAAATGTTGTGCGGACGACGCCCATGCTGACTTTGCCGTAGAGCTTTTTCTCCTGCCACACTCCGTATGCTGTGATTGCCGAAAGGTCGGGGTCGGAGAGAAGAATAAAGGGCAGGCTATACTTTTGGGCAAACTTTTGGTGGGAGGCAACGCCGTCGCGACTGACGCCGATTACAACGGCATTTTTTTGATTGAACGCCTGATATGCCGCGGCGAACGCGCACGCCTGCCTTGTACAGCCCGGGGTGTTGTCCTTGGGGTAGAAATAGAGCACCACCTTTTTGCCCCTGAAATCTTCGAGCGATACCGCATTCCCGTCCTTATCGGAAAGGGTGAACAGCGGCGCCCTGTCGCCAACTTTGAGCATGATAATTCCTCCTTTTCTCTGATTAAGATAAGCTTTTTACGGCGTTTTCAACGCAGGCGAGGGCGTTTAAGGAACGGGGATAGCCTACATACGGCAGGCAGTTGGAGACGACGGAAATTAAAAACTGTTCGTCGTTGCCTATTTTAAGGTTTGCCGCCGCGTGGGAAGTAAGCTGGGGTTCGCACCCGCCCTGCGAAAGAAGATAACAGAAGGTTACCATTTCCCTGTCCTTATCCGAAAGATATTTGCGGGTGTAATAGTCTCCGAAGCAGTTTGCCGACAGCCATGCGTTGACGTGCCCCGTTTTGCCCCCGCGCGAGGCAAAACCGCGCATGCCCCCGCCGAAGATTTCCACCTGTTTGTCCTCCCCCGCTTTGGTGCGGTCGGGATAGTTTACGGTGGCTCCGCCTTCGAGGGGGAGAGCTATGCCCGCGCGGATAAAGCAGGCGTTTGCAAGTCCGACAAAGGGCAGCGCCCGCCCGGCGCCGAGGTAGGCGAAGGACTGGTATATGACCTCCCTTATCTCGGCAGGTTTTACGCCGTAAGCGAGCGCGGCGGTTACCTCCTCGCTGAACAACTCGCGCGCCTGGCTGCCGATGAGCGCGGCGAGAACGGCGAGATGCCTCGTTCTGTCCTCAAGGGGGCGTTCCGAAAGAACTTCGCCGAAGGCGAAGTTGCATAAAATTTCGTAGAGTTCGGGATCGGTGGCTCTCAGATCGCCGAACATTGCCGACTTTTCGGCATATTGCTTTGCACTTTCCGTTAACATTTTTTGTTCCTCCTTTTAACGACTATATTATAAATCGCATTGAGCCGCGGCGCAATACTTTTTTAGATAAGCTTAAAATAAGTTTTTCTTATAATTGCCGGAAATTTTCAAATCGCTATTGACTTATCGATTGAAACGTGTTATGATATATAAAAGCCGGCTGTAAGAATTTATTACTCCTTATTTGATATCTGCATAATATCCCGTTCCCAGCAACATTGCGGGGGAACGGGATATTATTTTGCGCGGCTGAAGTTTTCAGTAACTTTCGAACTGGCTTTTGTAGAGGTTGTAGTACATGCCCTTTGCGGAGATGAGCTCGTCGTGCGTGCCCTGCTCGACGACGTCGCCGCCCTCCATTACGAGGATTTTGTCGGCGTGGCGTATGGTGGAAAGGCGGTGGGCTATAACGAAGCACGTTCTGCCCTGCATGAGCCCCGTCATCGCCTGCTGGATTATGTGCTCGGTGCGCGTATCGACGTTGGAGGTAGCCTCGTCGAGAATGAGCATGGGCGAATCGAGAAGCATGGCGCGGGCGATGGTGAGAAGCTGTTTCTGCCCCTTGGAAATGTTTGCGGCGTTGTCGCTGAGCATGGTGTCGTACCCCTGCGGCAGGCGGGTGATGAAGGAATGGATTTTGGCGGCTCTGCACACGCGCTCTACCTCTTCCCTCGTCGCGCCCTCCTTGCCGTAGGCGATATTTTCGTATACGGTGCCCGCGAACAGCCACGTGTCCTGCAACACCATCGTAAAGCATTTGCGCACGTCGGCACGGGGAACGCAGGCTATGTCGGCACCGTCGATTTTTATGCTGCCCGAGTCGGGGTCGTAAAAGCGCATCAAAAGATTTATTATCGTCGTCTTGCCCGCGCCCGTGCGCCCGACTATGGCTATAAGCTGCCCCTTTTTTGCCGAGAGGGAAAAGTCGTGGATTACCTCCCTGCCCTTCACATAGCTGAACGCCACGTGCGAAAAATCGACGTTGCCCTCCACATATGCCGCATTCAAACCCCTTTCGCCCGGCTCGAGCCCGCGGGAAACGGCGCACTCTTCGGGTTCGTCGAGCACCCTGAACACGCGCTCCGCCGCGGCGATTGCAGACTGGAATTCACCGAACACGTTGGCGATTTCGTTTATCGGTCCCGAGAACTTGCGCGAATAGAGCACGAAGGACGAGATTTGCCCGACGGTTACGCCGCCTATGGAGAACATGTATACGAGCGCGCCGAAAACGGAGATGAGCGTAAGCGCGAGGTTGTTCATGAATGTGTTTGTCGGACCCGTCATGGTGGAGAGATATTCCGCCTTCGAATAAGCTTCCACCGCCTCCCTGTTCTTTTCTTCGAAGAGGTCGAGCACGTGCTCTTCGCAGCAGTATGTTTTGGTGGTCTTTTGCCCGGCAATCATTTCCTCGACAAAGCCGTTCAGTTCGCCCAGTTTTGCCGAACGCTTGCGGAAGAGCGGCTGAACCTTTTTGGCGATAAAACGGGTGATGAGCACGGACAGCGGAATGGTGACGACGAATATGAGCACGAGCAGGGGCGCAATTATGAGCATCATTATGAACGAGCCGACTATCATGACGACGGAGTTTATGACGAGAGAAACGTCGGAGGCGATGGACTCACCCACCGTATCGACGTCATATGAGAGCACTGAGATTATGTCGCCCGCCTGGCGGCTGTCGAAGTAGCTTACGGGCAGGGACACCAGGCGGGAAAAGGCGTCCTCTCTCATTTTGCAGGCGACCCGCTTTGCGACGTACGCCATTCCCGCCGCGGAGAGATAAGAGAGCACGCCCGAGAGAACGTATACCCCCGCGAGCAGGGCGCAGTAGAAGAATATGGCGTTCATATCGGTGGTGCCGTCCGTCTTTATAAGGTCTATCGCCTCGCCCGAAAGCCACGGTCCTATGAGCGACAGCGCCGACGCGGCGACGCTTACGAGAAATAAAACGACGAACGCGGGCAGCACGGGCTTTGAATAGCGGAAGAGATTGACAAGCACGTATTTTGTGTCAATCTTGCGCCTGCCCTGTTCGCGCGTGTCCGATAGATGCATTCTCGGAGCCTTCATTTTACACTTCCTCTCCCATCTGGGCACGGTAAATGAGCGCGTACTCTTCGCAGTTTTCGAGAAGTTCTGTATGCGTGCCGAAGCCTATCTGCCTGCCGTCATCGAGCACGAGAATTTTATCGGCGGACTTTACCGAGCTCACTCGCTGGGCGACAATTATTTTGGTAGTTAAAGGATATTGCGTAGCCAACGCCCTTCTGAGTGCGGCGTCCGTCTCGTAGTCGAGCGCCGAGGAGGCGTCGTCTAAAATGAGAATTTCGGGATTGCCCGCCAGCGCCCGCGCCACGGTGACGCGCTGCTTTTGCCCGCCCGAAAGATTTGCCGCCTTCTGCGCGACGCGGTAATTCAGTCCGTCCTTTAAACCGCCCACAAACTCCTCCGCCTGAGCGGCGCTCACGGCGGAGTTTATTGCGTCGCCGCCGAGGTTTCTGCCGTAGTCTATGTTTTCGCCCACGCTTGCAGCCATTAAAAAGTCGTTCTGAAAAGCCACGCCGAAGTTTTTCCTCAGTTCTCCGGGCGGAACCGAACGCACATCCCTGCCCCTGACATACACCGCGCCCGAGGAGACGTCGTACAGGCGGGTCATCAAATTAATTATGGTGCTCTTGCCGGAGCCGGTGGCGCCTATTATGCCGAGGGTCTGACCCTTTTTTATGGCAAAATTTATGTCCGTGAGGTTATCTTCAACCCCGTTATACGAAAAACTTACGCCGCTGAACTCGACCTCATTATCCTCGTTGCCCGCGGGGTATGTGCCGACGGACTGCCTTTCATCGAGCGCGAGCACTTCCTCTATGCGCCCGGCGGAGGCAACCCCGCGCGAGAGCACGACGAATATCTTCGAGATGCCCAGCATGCCGTTTAAAATCATGGTGAAATAGGTGAGTACCGCAAGCACGCTGCCCGCGCCGTCCGACATTGCCGCCCCGACGATAATTACAGCCACCAGCCCGAGATTTAAAATGAGAGTGGAGAGCGGATTGGTGAGCGACATCACGCGCTTGGCGTCGAAATCGGTTTTGCCGAGGCGGTCCGAAACGCCCTTGAACCGCCTCCTTTCGCAGCCGCCCTTATCGAGCGCCCTTATAATGCGAACGCCCGAAACGTTCTCCTGCATGGTGCGCACCATGTCGTCGGAGCACGCCTGTTTTTTTGAATAGTAGGGAATGGATTTTTTTGTGATTATAACCACGGCTATGATGACGAACGGCACGCACGCAACGAGAATGAGCGCCATATATGCGTCGACTATAAAGGTCATTATAACCCCGCCGATAAGAAGTATGGGGGCGCGCACCCCGAGGCGGAGCATGCGGGCGACCATTTCATTTACATAGTAACTGTCGGAGGTTAGGCGGGAAACGAGGGAAGGAACGGTGACCATGTCGACCTGTTCGCTCTTCAGATAGGAAATTTTTTTAAAGAGATCGTACCTTAAGTCGTGCGTCATGCCTGCCGCGGCGACGACGGAGAGCTTGTTCGCCCAAATGTTTCCGACGAGAGCGACGGCTGAAAAGGCGAGCATGGCAAGCCCCAGCCACAGCACCATGGGCATGTCGCCCGCGGGAACTATGTCGTCGATTATGTAGTCCAGCAGAAGGGGAAGCACGAGCTCGGCTATCGAACCTATAAACTTTACCGTAACCGCAAGCGCGGCGGTGCCCCTGTACGGGGTGAGATAGGATAAGGTCTTTTTCACTCCTGCGCCTCCATATACTTCGCCGCGTTGGCGATAAGTCTGTCCAGAAGGCGGGACAGCTGCACGCTCTCCTCTTCGGAGATGCCGCCCAGGAGTACGGCGTACCACTCGTCGTTTACCGCGCGGATTACAGGCATGAGCTCCCTCCCCCTTTCGGTGAGGTAAATTTTTAAAACGCGCCTGTCCTCGCCGCTCACCTCCCTGCGCACGAACCCGCCCGCCTCGAGGGAGGCAAGCTGACGGGCGACGTTAGACTTGTTTACATACAGACTCTTTGCCAGCTCGTCCTGCGAAACGCCCTCCGCACGGCTTAAGGCAAACAGATACTTTACCTGGTGCCCGGTTATGCCGTAGCTTTTGAGCCGCTGTTCGCGGAAAAAGTTTGTGCTCCTCGAAACAGCGTTTAAATTCTTTAAAAATCTTGCCATAAACTTCTTCCTTAAAATAGTTGCGTCCGCAACTATTTTTATTATAGCGCGATAAAATTTATATGTCAACCGCCTGAAAAAAATAAAAAACCGTACGGTCACACCCATACGGTTTTTGAATTTATATATGGAATTATAACGTCACGGTGAAGCGCGAGCCCTTGCCGACGGTGCTTTCGACGGTGATTTCGCCGCCGCTCAGATCGACTATTCGCTTGCACACGGCAAGCCCCAGCCCGTTGCCGGCGCCCGCCTTTTCCTGATAGTACTTATCGAATATCTTCGGCAGGGCTTCCCGGGAGATGCCGACGCCCGTATCCCACACGGTTACGGCTGTCCTGCCGCCCGCACGGGAGAGCTTTACCCCCACTTTGCCGCCCGGGGGCGTAAACTTTATGGCGTTGGATAAAAGGTTGAGCCACACCTGCTTTAAAAGATTTTCATCGCCCTTGTACTTTACGGGAGGAAGCTCGGTTTCGATATCAATGCCCTTGTTCTCCCACTCGCGCTGCATCAATATAATGCAGTCGCGCAGCTGGACGTCGAGGCGGAACAGCTTGCTTTCGCTTACAAACTGCTGGGTTTCGAGACGGGAGAGACCGAGCACCGTCTCCGAAAGTCTGGAAAGGCGGGCGGACTCGTCGGCTATGATTTTTACAATGCTGCGGCAGTCCTCTTCGGAGAGGTTTCCATCTAAAAGCAGGTTGGCAAAGCCGTTTATGGAGGCTATCGGCGTTTTGAACTCGTGGGAAAAGTCGTGAATGAAGTCCTCCCTCAAAGCCTTTACGCTCTTGAGCTCGTCGGTCATCTTGTTGAAATTTTCATATACCGCGTTGAAGCCGTCGAGGTGCTTATAGGAAATTTTTGTGGTATAGTCGCCCGCGGCAACGCGGTTGAGGGCTTCGACGAGGCGGTTTGCCGTTTGCAGGGAACGGTGGTTAAGGTAGATCGCCACGCACATGGCGACGACGGCGATGGCGGGAATGACGTACAGCGGCACGAGCATGGAGTCTTCGAGCATGTTGTTTACGCTGTTGAAGTACAGAAAGACGGCGACGATTATTTCGCCGACTATGAGCGCCAGAATAAAGCTGATTACGGCGATGACGAGGGCATGGGAATTTATGCTGCGCCTTTTGGAGGAATTCCTTTTCATTTGTTTATCACCGCCTTGTAGCCCACCCCGCGGATGGTTACTATTTCAAACTCGGGGAAGTGCTCGAATTTATTGCGCAGCCTGTTTATATGGGTGCGCACTGTGTACTCGTCGCTTTCGGAGGCATACCCCCACACACTGTCCAAAATATTCTCCTTGGTAAAAATTTTGCCGGGATAGGATAAAAGGAGATAGAGAAGCTGAAACTCCTTGGTGGGCAGCTCGAACTTTTCCTCCCCCCGCGTGACGGTGAAGGAACCCTTATCCACAACCACTTCGCCGATAGTAATTTTGCCCTCGTTGGCGATTTTGCTCCGCCTTAAAAGGGCGTCTATGCGCCATGTTAACTCCTCAAAATTTACGGGCTTGGTCATATAGTCGTCAGTGCCGACGGCAAAGCCCTTGCCCTTGTCCATCATGCCGTCTTTTGCGGTGAGCATTATCACGGGCGTATTGTGCCCCATCGAGCGCACGCTTTCAACCAGACCGTAGCCGTCCACCGAAGGCATCATTATGTCGGTGATAATCAGGTCAATGCCCCCTTTTTCGTATCTTTCCAAGGCGGCGGCTCCGTCAGAAACCGCCTCCACCTCGTACTTGCCTTTAAGGCGCATGGTCATGAGCATTCTTAAATTGTCGTCGTCCTCGGCGATGAGTATTTTAGCCATATGTTTGCATTCCGGATTTTAAATTTTAGGGAAAATAACTTCCCGTCAACCCCCATTATACATTAAAACGAAGCAAAAATCAATACTTAGTTTATAATCAATTTACTTTTGTACATTACTATACTTTCAGTAAAAGGAAAAGTATTTATGAAAATAGCCATTGTTATCGACCTTATCGACAATAAAACAAACGGTTCCGTGATAACCGCCATACGCTTTTGCGAAGGTCTGAAAGCCCGCGGGCACGAAGTGCGCATGGTAGCCATAGGCGCCGACGGCGAGCACGACTGCAACGTTAAAGAGCGCTATGTGCCCGTACTTACCGAAGTTTCGGCAAAGAACCAGATAAAGTTCGGAAAGTTCGACAAAGAGAAAATACGCAAAACTTTTGAAGGTTGCGACCTCGTTCACTTTATTTTTCCCTTTAAACTTGAAAAAAAGTGCAAGGAACTTGCCGACGAAATGGGCATTCCCACCACCGCCGCCTTCCACGTTCAGCCCGAAAACGTTTCCTACAACGCGCACCTGAACTGGTTCAAGCCCTTTAACTCGCTTGTATACTCCTATTTCAGGCACACGTACTACAAGAGGTTCAAGCGCATTCACTGCCCCTCGGCATTCATAGCGGGGCAGCTTGCAAAGCACGGCTACACGCAGGAACTGTACGTTATTTCCAACGGATACGACCCCGCCTTCGTGCCTGCGGAAGAGAAGCCCGAAAACAAAAAATTTGAAATTGTGATGACGGGCAGGCTTGCCCCCGAAAAGAACCAGCAGGTTCTGATAAAGGCGGTTGCCCTGTCAAAGCACGCGGGGGACATACACCTCACCCTGCTCGGCAACGGTCCCTGCAAAAAGAAGCTTGTAAAACTTGCCGAAAGGTTGGGCGTGGACATATCATTCGACTTCCTGAAAAAAGAGGACCTGATAAAAAAGCTTCAGGCGAGCGACCTGTACGTCCATGCCGCAACCGTAGAAATAGAAGCTATTGCGGCGCTTGAAGCCATTGCCTGCGGGCTGGTGCCCGTCATTGCGGACAGCAAGAGCTCGGCAACGCCCCAGTTCGCGCTCGATAAACGGTCTCTCTTTGAGGACAACAACGAGTACTCCCTTGCCGAAAAGATAGATTACTGGTTCGACCGCCCCGCCGAAAGGGAGAGAATGGGCAGGGTCTATGCCGAGTCGGCTAAAAAATACAGCCTTGAGCACTCCCTCGAAAAGGCGGAGAGAATGTTTGCCGACGAGATAATGGACGCAAACACGAGCCGCCCACTTGAAAAGGGCGCTCTCGCAGCTGCCCGCACTTAAATTTAATCGACTGAAAACCGAAAAATATACACACAAAAAAACGGACGCGGGCGTCCGTTTTTTTGTGTGTTTGAATATGGAAGTCGACGTAAGCGAAGAGCATATCGGTTTACGCCGCAGCTGCCCGTAGCCGCCGATTATTTTTTTGCCTCGTCAAGCCCTGTAAATTTTCTGATATATTCAAGTTCGTCCCCGCCGAGGGAGGCGCACGGCGGCACCTCCTTTAAAAACTCTTCGGCATCGGCAACGGGGCCATCGTCGTACTTATAGGCGAGCGTGCCCGAAAAATCCATGGCGACATCTCCGATCCGGTCAATGTCGGAGTATCTGCCCGTACCGCAGTTGGCTTCGCATTCATGGTGGAAGCGGCAGATGAGGGAGACTACCTCCGCGGGAATCTTTAAGTTGATTTCCCTCTTGTTGTAGTTTTCGAAGTAGTATTTTACGTATGCCCTCTGACCGTCGTTGAGCTGCGAAAGCCGCTTACCCATGCGCCTTTCAAGCCACTGAAACCTGTACTGCGCGACGGATAGTCGGGGCATATATGGGGGGGCTATAACGAAATTCCCAAGTTTTCCGCCTTACAGCCCCAGGTTTTCGCCGACGAGGATTACGTATGTATTTTTCAGCCCGCGGGAGGGTCGGTCGAACACGGCAGTCACCGAACAGATGGTCTCCGCAGGGGTACATTCCGAGCAGGGCAAACCCTTTGCGCAGGGGGTGGAAAGCCCCAGCCGTTTTGCATTTGCGCCCGCGCATATCCCCGAACGAATGCGCTTTAAGCCCTCCTCCACGTTCTTTACGATTTTATTTTTTCCGACAATGAGAATGGCGTTTTTTGGTCCGAAGGAGAGCCCCGCGACGCGGTTGCCCGAACCGTCCGACAGAATAATGCGCCCGTCCTCCGTGACGGCGTTTGCCGAACAGACATAGTAATCTGCAAGCCCCGCGCCAAATTTTGCCTCGTTGCCCGAAAGCCAGTGCCAGTACACGTCGTTACCCCTGCCCTTGAGCTCTTCGGCAAGCCCCGTCTCCTTTACAGTGAGCGACCCGCCGATGCCGACGCTGCCGCCGCCTATTATGGTGAGCGCGGCAATTGCCGCCTCGTGCCTGTCGCCCGCAATGCAGCTTATAAAGCCGCGGGCACCCAGGTTGCCGTTTACGATTTCAAGATTTTCCATGTAACTATTTTAACACCGCCGCGGCGTTTAGTCAACAATCGGAAGGCAAAACATAAAAGCTCGCCGAAGGCAATGAAGGGCGCGGCTGCGTTGCAGCTCAAAGCTTCCGCCTCCCTCCACGTCCCCGTAAGGCAGAGGGCAAGGGAGAGCATACATAAGCCTGCGCAGAGCGCAAACGCAGCCGCGCGGGGCGTTTTTTTGGGGAAAGTGGCAAGGGCGAGCGCCGGCCGTGCAAGGGCAACCATGGACATGAGGGCTGTGCAGGCGAGCGAACAGAAGAACAGCGCACCAAATACGCCGCACGCATAAGCATTTGAAAAGGCTGAAGAGAGCGCCGCGGGAAAGAGTTCCATGGCGCCCTGAAAGTCGCCGCTCAGAACGCCGCTGCCGCCCGCCAGGGTTATGGTTGCAACGGCTGAAATCAGTCCGCCGGTAAAGTTTGCCCCGACGGTTGCAGCCGCGCACGGAAGGGGATTGAGTTTTCCGCCGCTCCCGCGAGCGATTGCGGGCATGACCCCCGCCGCCAGAGAGAGCGAGAGGAGCATCTGCCCGAGCGCGTCGAGCCAGAGACCGCCGTCGGATAAATTTCCGAAAGCAAACAGAGTGCTTTTAAGTGTTCGCCACGCGTTGGAATAGAGCAATCCGCGCAGGGCGAGAAAGGCGAGCATCGCCGCCTGAAAGAGGACGACAAACCGCGAAATCCGCGCGACCGAAGCCTGTTTGCGCGTTAAAATAAAAGCGAGGGCTATGAATGCAAGCAGCAGAACGACGGGTATAAGTTCGGGCATATGCGCGGGGCAATCGTAATTTACCGATGGATAAAACGCGCAGGCGCGTATGGCGAGCGAGGAGACGACAACGCCGTAGCACGCGCACATGACGCCGCTGTTCAATGCAGCCGCGCCGTCGACCAAAGCCCCCGCGGAGCAAATGCTTTTTAAAGGAAAGGCGCTCCCGCGTTTGCCCAGCCTGAGTTCGGCATACATGACGGGCAGGGCGATAATTGCGCATACCGCGGCATAGGCGATTAAAAAAGCGCCGCCGTACTTTAAGCAGAGCGCGGGAAACCTGAACACCGAACCCAGCCCGAACGCAGCCGACACAGCCGTGAATATAAAGTTATTTTTCCCGACCTTCTCCACACTATATTATATCCCCCTCCCCTATCCTCCATTACACCCCGAAATAAATTTGCGCCGCACGGAGTGCGGCGCAAATTAAGGGAGATAGGAAGTTAAAGCGTTCTTTTGGTTGTGCTGAAGTAGAAGAGCGCAACCGTGCCCGGACCCGTGTGGGAACCTATGACCGTGCCTATGTTGTCTATTTCGACCTCGCCGTTGAGTTTGCGGAACGCCCCGTTTACGAGCGCGGCGAGCTCCGAGGCGTCGCCATACACCTTTGAATGGCTTATATAGCACTTGCCCGAGTAGTTCGTGCCGCCTTCGGCCTCGCTGCACATGATGTCGAACAGCTCCTTGACAGCCTTCTTTTTGCCCGCAACTTTTTTGCGGATGATGAGCTTGCCCTCGCAGTTAACGTCCATGACCGGGCAAATTTTTAAAAGAGTGCCGATAGCCGCCGCCGGACCCGAAATTCTGCCGCCGCGCTTGAAGTGCTGGAGATTGGTGGAGAAGAACCAGTGCCTTAAGCGCAGTTTGTTTTCTTCGAGCCACGTGGCAAGCGCCTCCAGCCCCAGTCCGCCGTTTTTGAGTTCCACAGCCTTATCGACGAGCAATCCGTAACCCGCCGAAGCCGCAAGCGAGTCGACGAGCACAACCTTGTTGTCGGGGAAACTCTTTTTAATCTCCTCCTGCGCGAGCAACGCCGAGGCGTAGCCGCCCGAAAGCCCCGACGAAAATTCTATGTGAAGAATGTCGTACCCCTCCTTTAAGATGGGCGTCCAGAGCGAAATGAGCTCCTCGGGCGTGACCTGCGCCGTGGTGGGCAGGGCTCCGTTTTCGATGAGTCCGTAAAATTCATCGGGCGTGGACGTGACGAAAAGATCGTCGGGATGGTCTACGCCGTCTATGATGTAGTGGTACTTGGCAAAGGCTACTCCCAAGCTTGCAAGATGCCCGGCTGAAAGGTCGCACGTCGAGCAACAGGTAATTTTATAATCTTTCATTGTCTGCCTCCATAAATCGGAATGTGACAACAGTTTAAACAAAAAACGTTGATTTGTCAATCAACGGAGCAAATCACTCGTTCTACACTTTTCTATCGTCCTCTACCATAACAAAAAACCACTCTACCGACGGTAGAGTGGAATTTTTTAAAGCATTGAAGCGAGAATTGCAAGGTTTGCGGCTACGTCTATGTTTATGACCTTTACGTCGCCCGAGGTGTTTATCTGCACGGGGGCAAAGTTGAGTATCGCCTTTATGCCCGCCTTTACGAGCTCCTCAGCCGTCTGCTGCGCCGCCTGCGCGGGCACGGCGATTATGGCGAGCACGGCGCCGTATTTTTTACAGCCCTCATCGAGTTCGGAAATCGGAAGAACGGGCTTGCCGCCTATGGTAGTGCCGACCTTTGCCGGGTCGTTGTCGAAGGCGCATGCAAGCTCTATGCCGTAATTTTCAAATCCGCCGTAGGCTAAAAGCGCACTGCCCAGACCGCCCGCGCCGACCAGGACGGCGCTCTTGAAGTCGTTTATGCACAAAAACTTTTCAAGCGCGGCAATCAGCTCCACGCGGGGGTACCCCACCTTGGGTCTGCCCGCGCAGCCTGTGTATGCCAGGTCCTTCCTTACAAGCACTTCGCCCAAACCCAAAGCCTGCGCGATAGCGCCCGAGGATATGTAGTTGAGACTTCCGTCGTCGGGAAGAGAACGCAGATAGTTTAAATAGATAGGCATTCTCTGCAACGAGAATTCAGGTATATCCCTGTTCATATTTCACCTTAAATAAATTTTTTCAACCGTTTATCAAAAGCGCCGCAGCGCCCATTGCCCCCGCACTATTGCCGAGCGAGGCGGCAACTATGTTTACGCGGGCATAGTCGTTGCCGGCAAAAACTTCGCCGTCCATAATATCTTGCAGAGGTTTGGTGAGCCGTTCGCCCTGCGCAGCCACTCCGCCGCCGAGCATTATTACTTCGGGACGGAAGATGTTGGCAAGGTTGACAAGACCGCACGCAAGATACTTTATATACCAGTCGACTACCTCCTTAGCCGCAACGTCGCCGTCCATAAACTCAAACGGCGTTTTTCCCGTGCAGTTGAGCGAGGTGTACTTTGACCACATTGCCGAGCCTGCATTTTCCTCCATCGCATACTTTGTTCTGCGGACGAGGGCTGAAGCCGAGGCGTACCTTTCGAAGCATCCCCTTCTGCCGCACGTGCACCGCTCGCCGTGGCGCTCGATGACCATGTGCCCTATTTCGGTGCCGGCGGACGAACCGCCCTCGAAGAGCTTGCCGTCGATTATTATGCCGCCTCCCACTCCCGTGCCAAGGGTGACAAGAATGGAGTTTTTGTAATTTTTGCCTGCGCCGTACTTCGCCTCGCCGAGCGCAGCCGCGTTGGCGTCGTTGGTGACCTTTACGGGAAGGGAGAGCACGCGGGAGAGTTCTTCGCCCAGGGGATAGTCCTTAAGATTGAGGTTGCCTGCAAACTTTATCGTGCCGGAAGCACTTTCCACAAGCCCGGGGCAACCTACGCCCACGCCCGCAGGCTCGCCGCAGGATCCCGATTTAAGCGCGTTTACAAGGGCGATTATATTTTTGAGCATTGCCGCGGCACCGTCTTCGCAACCTGTGGGGCACTTGTTTTCCGAAAGAATTGTCCCCTCCGCCGTCATGGCGACGCCCTTAATAAAAGTTCCCCCGATATCTATGCCTATATAATAGCTCATACCAAAACTGCCCGAGTATAATTGATAATTTTCTATCTAATATTGTAGTACATTTATCGCCATATGTCAACCACAAAAAAAGCGTGCGCGAAAAGTTTTTCGCGCACGCGTTAAAGTAATTTATTATTTTGTGCCGGTGGAGCCGAATCCGCCTTCGCCGCGCACCGTTTGCGAGAGGTCCTCCGCCTCCTCGAAGCAAGCCGCAACGTAGGGCGCTATCACAAGCTGTGCGATGCGTTCGCCGGGGGATATGGTTTGGGCAACTTCGCCGTGGTTGTGCAGGGCGACTTTAACTTCGCCGCGGTAGTCGCAGTCGACGACACCCACCTTGTTCGCGGGGGCGAGGTTACGCTTAGCGGCAAGCCCGCTGCGGGCGTATATGAATCCCGCGTAGCCCTGCGGAAGTTCCATGGCGAAGCCCGTCGGGATTAAAACCGTTTGGTGCGGGGCAATGGTCACATCCTCTTCAATGCAGGCGAAGAGATCTGCGCCCGCGGCATAGGGGCTGCCGTATGCGGGAAGTTTTGCATTCGGGGAAAGTTTTTTGATTTTAACGTTCATGTTTGTTCTCCGACTGTAGAAAGTAAGTTTAAAACCAAATCAGGACAGGCAAGCGGCGTTTTCAGATTACCGTCTCTTCGTCCCAGAGCACGACTTCGTCGCTCTTCAGGCTCTGCTGAACGAGTATGGTGCGCTGGTTGGACGAGCCCTTGAATTTGAGGTTGAGATCCTTGAGCTCTTCGACAAACCGCCCGTCCACGAGCACATCGAGGCAGGAGAGCATCTGCATGACGAGTTCGGGGTCGCCCAGCTTGCCCGTCAGAAGGTCGCGCTCGAAGTCGTAGCCCGTGAAGCACCAGAACGACTTGTGGGGATATACAGCCCTCAGCCTCTTTAAAAAGGGCGCGAGGACGACCTGGTTTTCGGGCTCGAAGGGATCGCCGCCGAGCAGGGTAAAGCCCTTTATGTAGTCGGGCTCCATGCCCTTTATGATGGATTTTTCGGTCTCTTCGGTGAAGGGGGTGCCGTAGTTGAAGTCCCACGTTTCGGGGTTGAAACAGCCCTTGCAGTGGTTGCGGCAGCCGCTGACGTACAGCGAAACTCTTACGCCGGGACCGTTGGAGATATCGTAATATTTTATGGTTGCAACGTTCATAGATTAGTGATTAGTGGATAGTGATTAGGGGGTAGGGTTGAGACACGGCTTGCGCCGCATGAATTGGCAACGTGACGTTGCATCCGCGCTCCGCAATCTGGCTTGGGTATTCTCCCGTTATCGTCTTGCGGTGAACCGCTTTCTGTTAATAACAATCCCCCCTTTACACAAGGGGGCTTGCCTTTCGATTCTCAAGGCTCCCTTGTGCAAAGGGAGCTGGCGACCGCAGGGGGACTGAGGGATTGTCTTTTTATTTTTAATTGATATCTTTCCGCTTCGTGCAGGTGAAGCGGTTGGCGGTTTGCAATTTAAAACTTTGTCGGCGATTGCTCGCCGACAAGTTGGTTATGTTTCAATTAAAGGTGAAGCACCCTTGCTTTGATTTCCTTGGTCTTGCCGACGTTCCAGAAATTTTCGCCGAGGTAACCGCAGGTGCGGCGGGTGACGTTCATCTTGCGCTGGTCCTTGTTGTGGCAGACGGGACACTCCCATTCGTTGTCGTCGTTGATTATAATTTCGCCGTCGAAGCCGCATACCTGGCAATAGTCCGACTTGGTGTTGAATTCGGCGTACTGAATGTTGTCGTAGATGAACTTTACGACGTCCTCCATTGCCGTGAGATTGTTGCGCATGTTGGGAATTTCAACGTAGGATATCGCGCCGCCCGAAGAGATCTTCTGGAACTGGCTTTCGAACTTGAACTTGGAGAAGGCATCGATATGCTCGCGGACGTCGACGTGGTAGCTGTTGGTGTAGTAACCCTTGTCGGTGACATCGGGAATGGTGCCGAAGCGCTCCTTGTCGATGCGGGCGAAACGGTAGCAGAGCGACTCCGCAGGGGTGCCGTATAGGGCAAACCCTATATTGGTTTCCTTCTTCCACTTTTCACAGTGGTCGCGAAGGCACTGCATTACCTTGACGGCAAACTTCTCGCCTTCGGGATCGGTGTGCGAAACGCCTTTTACCAGCTTTGTAACCTCGTAAAGTCCGATATATCCCAGAGAAATTGAGGAATAACCGCCAAAGAGGTATTTATCTATTTTTTCGCCCTTATCCAGACGGGCAATGGCGCCATACTGCCAGTGTACGGGAGATACATCGGATACAGTTCCCATAAGCGCGTTGTGGCGGACCATCAATGCGTCGAAGCAGAGCTGAAGCCTCTCTTCGAGAATCTCCCAGAACTTCTTTTCGTCGCCCTTGGCGAGAATGCCGCACTGGGGAAGGTTTATGGAGACGACGCCCTGGTTGAACCTGCCTTCGAACTTGTAGTTGCCGTTTTCATCCTTCCAGGGTGAGAGGAAGGAACGGCAGCCCATGGGCGAGAATACGTTGCCTTCGTAGTTCTCCCTCATCTTCTTTGCGGAGATGTAGTCGGGATAGAGGCGCTTGGAAGAGCACTTTACGGCGAGCTTTGTAAGATAGTCGTACTTGCCGCCCTTTAAGCAGTTGTTTTCGTCGAGCACGTAAACGAGCTTGGGGAACGCCGGGGTGACGTAGACGCCCACTTCGTTCTTGATGCCCTGATAGCGCTGGCGCAAAATCTCCTCGATTATCATGGCGTTCTCTTCGATGTAGGGGTCGTTTTCGTCGAGGTACATGAACAGCGTTACGAAGGGAGACTGACCGTTTGTGGTCATTAAAGTGTTTATCTGATACTGAATGGTCTGAACGCCCGCCTTGAGCTCGTCCTTGAGCCTCATTTCAACTATTTCGTTCTTCTCCTCTTCGGAGATGGTATCGCCGAACTTTTCGTCGCACTGCTTTTTATACTTTTCGCGCGTGCGGCGGAGGTACTTGCCGAGGTGCGCAACGTTAACCGACTGCCCGCCGTACTGCGAGGAGGCAACCGAGGCGATTATCTGCGTGACGACCGTGCATGCCACCTGGAAGGACTTGGGGCTTTCGATCATCTTGCCGTTCATGACCGTGCCGTTGTCGAGCATGTCGCCGATATTTACGAGGCAGCAGTTGAAGATAGGCTGAATGAAGTAGTCGGCGTCGTGGAAGTGAATGGCGCCCTCGTCGTGAGCCTTTGCAAGATATTCGGGCAGAAGTATCCTGCGGGTAAGGTCCTTTGAAACCTCGCCCGCTATAAGGTCGCGCTGGGTTGCAGCCGTGTGGGCGTTCTTGTTGGAGTTCTCCTCCATTACGTCCTTGTTGGCGTTTTTGATGAGCGATAAAATGCTCTCGTCGGTGGTGTTCGCCTTGCGGATGAGGGCGCGTTCGTAGCGGTAGAGAATATAATTTTTCATGAGCTGGTACTTTTGCAGCTCCATGAGTTTTTCCTCCACCATGTCCTGAATGTCCTCGACGAGCAGCCTTGCGCGGTGGCGTCCGGCTATGTCGTCGACGATCTTTTCAATCTGCGCGTCGGTAATCCTGTCCTCGAAGTCCACAGACTCGTTCGCCTTGCCGATTGCCTTTACAATCTTGCTCCTGTCGAAATCTACTGTAGAGCCGTCACGTTTAATAACTTTCATATCTTTCACCCCTCTCCGCAGAGCTTTTGCGGAGCTTAACTTATATTGCGTCGGTTCGCCGCCATGCGACGGCGGAAAAATCTACGTATACTATTGTACCCCTAACCGCTGTGTTTGTCAATAGCCAAAACACAATATCTTGAAAAAAATTTTTTAAAGGCACAATATTTTGTTGAATTGTTGATAACTCGCCGGCAACCCGGAAAAAGTTGCCGCCGCATCGCACAGCCTGATTATTATAGCGCGGCTTAAAGTCGTTGTCAAGCCCGTGCACACAATATGTTGTATGAAAGTTTTTAACATTTCAACAACATGTGGGAAAATACCGCCTTTTTTTTGCGCAAACGGGGAAAATGCACACAAAACCGACAAAAAAATCCACAAAATTTTACAATACGGGCAAACGGCTTACACACTGATGTGGTTTAATAAAAATGATAAAAGCGCACAAACGCGCAAAAAATTAACAGATATGGGGGACAAAGAGTTATGAAGTGGCAATTTCAACCCAACGGTTGCCGGCTTGCGCAGGGCGACATTCGGACGGCAAGAGGGAGGTAAACGTTGAAGTGCAGATACGGACAATCGCAATGGACTTCTGGGCGAGCCTCGAAC
>CALVMP010000031.1 GCA_944346655.1 uncultured Clostridia bacterium | reverse complement strand
CTTATGCAAAAAATCATTTGACTAAACAGTATATAAATAGTATAATTCAAAAATGGATAATAAAAGTATAATTTGTTGAAAATATCGTGCGCTTATGCAAACTTATACGGCTTTTTAACGGATTATGCATCGCTTATTCATACGGAGGTCAACATGGATTCCAACTTCAAAAAATTCAAAAATAAAGTTCTGCGCCATGCCGTAATAGAAAGCGTCGTCGCCGGTGCCGCGGCAGCGCTCGTCGTCGCGGCGGTCCTTCTGTTTGCGTTCACGGCTTCCGTCGGTTCGGCAAACGCTCTCGTCGTGTCCCTCTCTGCCGTCGGCGCCTTTGTTCTGTGCGGCGGCATAACCTTTGTCTTCCGCCTTCCCACCGACAAAAAGGTGGCAAAGCGGCTCGATAAGGAGCTCTCTTTCAACGAAAAGGTTCAAACCATGGTCGAGTTCAGCTCCTCGCAGGACAGCATGGTGCAAATCCAGCGCGAGGACGCCTCAAACCGTCTCGCCGCCGCCGGCACCGGGACCATAAAGTTCAAAAGGGTTTGGCAGTGCGCCGTGGCTGGCTTAGTCGCGGTCGGGCTCTTTGCGGGAGGACTTTGCTACAACCTTCTGCACTACGTGCCCCCCGTATTTGCCGACACCACCAACTGGCAGGTTCAGCGCCTGCTCGACTTAAAGTCCTCCGTCGACCGCAACGTCTATTTTACTGCCGATACCAAGGAGGTCATAAACGGCGAGCTCGACTCCATTCTCGAAATAATCTATAACGAAGAGACGGGAGAGGTGCTCTCCGTAGAGCGCTCCGTGCTCGTCTCCGCGGTCACGGGCTCAATGGTAGTCATCGATACGGCGGTGGAAAACGACATCGACGTCGAGGAGTACGGCGTAGCCCTCTCCGAGGCAACGGCTGACGAAACGTTCAGGGCAATGGCTTTTCATATAGCCTCCCTTAAAACGAGCACCATGCTCACCGAGTTTTCAAACATCAAATATAAGTTTGTTGCCGAAATTGCCGCCGCCTCGGTAAGAAGCTATTCCTCCATAATGAGGCAGGCGGTCACGGCTGCCGACCCCGACCATGAAATAACCGGTTATTTTGTCGCTCTGTGCGATTCTCTCGACGCCATTGCGTCCGCGGGCGGCGACGGCGCCACCATCGTCAACCTCGCGCGGTCTGCCGTGGACGCGGCTTCCGCCTCGGTAAACGTAGTCGTTTCGGCTGCCGCCGAAGCGCGTTCCTCAGGCAGGGAAATCATTTACGACCTTCAGGATATATTTGATATCACCGACGAAGAAATGCCGGGGCTTCACGAACCCGTCGAGGATCTCAACTCCTCTTCCGAAGAGGGCGGCAACACCGGCGGCGACGGCGGCGCGGGCAGGGACGAAACTGTCTATGCCGGCGACTCCGAAATTTATTGGGCAAGCCGCGGCGAATACGTTAAATACGGCGAAGCGCTCGACGGCGAGTACTTTGCAAACTACACCGGCTACGAGGGAGAAATCTCAGACGAGCTGCGCAACTTTATCGAGGCTTATTTCAACAGTTTAAGAAACGGCGATTAAACCGTAAAAATATTAAAAATTCATTTTGTTAAAAGGAAAATATCATGGAAGAAAAGGAAAAGGTTCAGAGCTTCAGCCGCGCAATCGCCGGCATTAAGGAACAGATCCGCAGGGACGTCGTCGGTCAGGAAGAGATTGTCGACTCGGTAATCACAGCCATAATCGCAGGCGGCAACGTCCTTCTGGAGGGCGTGCCCGGCGTAGGCAAAACCAGGCTCGTGCGTTCGTTCTCGAAGGCGCTTTCGCTGCCCTTCTCGCGCATACAGTTCACCCCCGACCTCATGCCCTCCGACGTAACGGGCACAAACGTCATCGAAAAGGACGCCGACGGCAAAATGAACACGGTATTCCGCAAGGGTCCCATCTTTGCCAACCTCATTTTGGCAGACGAAATCAACCGCGCCACACCCAAAACGCAGTCGGCGATGCTCGAGGTCATGCAGGAACACAACGTCACCGTCGGCGACACGACCTATTCCATGTCCGAGCCCTTCTTCGTGCTCGCAACCGAAAACCCCATCGAGCAGGACGGCACCTATCCCCTGCCCGAAGCGCAGATGGACCGCTTCATGTTCAAGCTCATAATGAAGTTCCCCTCGGTTGAAGAGCTTGCCGACATCGTCAACATGACCCAGAAGACCATGGCGGAAACTGCCGAAGCCGTCGTCGACGGTCCCGCAATCCTCGAAATGCGCGAGCTCGCCAAGAGCGTGCCCGTAATGGAGGACGTGCTCTCCTATGCGATGAACCTCGTCGCAAACACCCATCCCGAGCTCGACTCCTCGCCCGAGGCTACAAAAAAGTACGTCCGCTACGGCGCTTCCCCCCGCGCGGCTCAGAACCTGATCACCTGCGCAAAGGTGCGCGCCCTCATGAACGGCAACTACAACGTCTCCTATGAGGACATTGAAAAGCTCGCATACCCCGTCTTAAGGCACAGAATAAAGATAAACTACAACGCCGTCAACGACAAACTTTCAATCGACGACGTCATCGCCCTCATTTTAAAGCAGACCAAGAGATAATATTTTAAATGGCACACATAGTTATCAACGAGGAGTTCCTGCAACAGGTGGAAACTTTGCAGGTGCTCATCAAAAACAACATAGCGGGTCTGTTCGGAGGCAACCACCAGACGAAGAACTTCGGCTCCTCGTGCGAGTTTGCCGATCACCGCGACTATATGCCCGGCGACGACATAACCAAGATAGACTGGAACGCCTTCGCCCGCTTCGACGAGCTCTACTTAAAGCTCTTTCTGGACGAAAGGCAGATGCACACCCGCATATATATCGACGCCAGCCGCTCCATGGAGTACGGCAGGGCGGCAAAGGCGGAGCAGGCTTTAAAAATTGCCGCTCTCCTCGCCTATATTGCCGTGTGCGAAATGGACAAGGTCTCCCTCTATGTCATTCACGGAGGAGTGGCGGAGAAGGTGTTCTCGGGCGTGCACGGCAAGGACATGTACCTTGAAAACATCGGCAAACTCAACGCCATAGAGTTCGACGGCGACAGCCACATAAGCGAGGCTATTCTGCCCTCCTTCGTCGGCTACGGCGACGGACTGTCCGTCATCATCTCCGACTTCCTCACCGACGACAACTACGAGGACGCCATAGAGTACCTCTGCTCCAAGCGCAGGGACGTGCTGTGCGTTCAGGTCCTGTCCCGCGAGGAACTCAATCCCAAAATCCGCGGCAAAAACCACCTCTTCGACAGCGAAAACCTTCAAAAGACCTACCGGAGAAACATCGACAAGCAGATAATAGAAGCCTATAAAATGGCTGTCGAATACGTCACCTCGCGCATACGCAACTACTGCGAAGCAAGGGGGGCTGCGTATATCCTCGCCTCCGACGACAAATCGGTGGGCGAAATTTTCCTCTCACAAATGTCCGACATGGGGGTAGTCAAATAAAATGAGTTTTTTATATCCTCTCGGACTGCTCGGTTTAATCGGCGTGCCCGTTCTTATAACAATATATATAATAAAGAACAAGTACACCGAACAGACCGTCGCTTCCACATACCTGTGGACGCTGTCCGAACGCTTTTTAAAGCGCAAAAATCCCATAAATAAAATAGCGGGCATCATCTCGCTCATATTGCAGATATTGGCAGTCGTCTTTCTCTCCTTCGGCGTCGCGCACCCCGTGTTCACGCTGCCCGGCATGGCTAACAGATACACGATAATTTTAGACTGTTCGGGCTCCATGCGCACGGAGCAGAGCGGCTCGACGCGCTTCGACATCGCCAAGGACAGGATAACCGACCTCGTGACTTCCACCGCGGAAGGCAGCGCCTATATTTTAATCTGTGCGGGCGACGCAACCACCGTCTACGACGAAACGACGGACAAGGACAGGGTGCTCTCTGTTTTAAACGACGCCTCCGCAGGTTACGCCTCGGCTTCGCTCGACACGGCTTTAACCTCCGCGCAGTCGATATTCGACGAAAACTCTTCCACCATAACCTATCTCTACACCGACAAGAGCTACCAAAGCAACAACAACGTGGAAGTCGTCAACCTCTCCGCCGGCGAAAGCAACTATGCCCTCGGAAACATACAGCACTCTGTGGAGGGCGGGCTTGAAATTTCGGGCACCGTCATATCGTACGAGGACGATGCGACCCTTAACGTAAGGCTTACCGTCTACAGGGGGGATGACCACGATATCGAAACCGAGGAGCTCATCTGCGCCCGTCTTGAGGAAGAGGAATTTTCCTTCTCGTTCGACTATTACACCTTCGACAGCTTCACCGTCGAAATAGTCCAAACGGACAGCCAGCCGCTCGACAACGCCGTAACCGTCTACAACACCGTATCCGAAAATTCATATTCCACGCTCGTTGTCAGCGACGACCCTATCTTTATCGTAAGCATGCTCGAAAGCACGGGCTACGCCACGGCTGACATCCTCTCCACCGAGGAGTACTCCGTCCGGTATGCCACGGACAGCGCATCGCCCTCCTATCCCGAAGGCTACGGGCTGTATATTTACGAAAGCTTTAACCCGCAGGTATTGCCCCGCGACGGTACTGTATGGCTGTTCGGACTGGATACCAACCTCTCCGACGCCAGCTTCAGCGTGCAGAACGAGGTCACGCTCGAAAGTTACGACAGCCTGACCTTCGCCCGCCAGACCAACACTACTCTGACGAGCATTTTAGAGGGGGTTGACACCACAGGCTACAGGTATAACGTCAAAAAATACATTAAGTGCAGTCCCTACCGCAACTATACGACGATTGCCACCTGTCAGAGCAATCCCGTCATTTTTGCCACGCAGACCGCCTACGGCAACCGCGAGGTGGTGTTTGCCACCACGTTCGGCGATTCCGACATGGCTCTCAACTTCAATTTCCTCATACTATTCAGAAACCTTTTAACCTATTCATTCCCCTCGGCTGTCGAAAACACTCTCTATGCCTGCGGTGAAAACGCCGTCGTAAACATCGTCGGCAACCCCGAAAGCATAGCGGTGGAGAGCCCCTCCGGGGATGTAACTTATCTCAGCGTCTCGGGCGTGCAGAGCCAGTTCCTCTTAACCGAGGTGGGCACCTACACGCTCACGGTCGGGAATGCGGATTCCCGGCGCGAGTACCGAATTTTCTCGATGCTGCCTGAAAGCGAAAGCGTAATCACCGTAACGGAATATGCCTTTTCGCTTGCGGGCGAACAGAGCCACGACGGCTACGACGGCGTATATGACGACCTCATAATTCTCTTCGTCCTGCTCGCCCTCGTGCTCATTGCCGATTGGGGGGTATATTGCTATGAACAGTATCAGCTTCGATAATGTATATCTGCTCTTTCTCATAATTCCCTTCGTCGCGATAATAGTCGTGCCCTACGTTATAGCCGTCCGCAAGGAAAACGCCAACGGGCACAACATAGCTTCCCTCGTCATTCACCTCGTAATCTCCCTTTTCGTCTGCTTTGCAATCGCCGGCACCACGATAACCGCGGTGATCACCGAAACGGAGGTCTACGTCGTCGCCGACGTGTCGTACTCTGCAAACCGCAACCTCGATACGGTGGACAGCTATGTAAGGAACGTGAACGGCAATCTTCCGGCAAACTCGCGGATGGGCGTCGTCGCATTCGGAAAGGATTATGAACTCATAACTCCCCTCGGCGACCGCTTCACCACCGTCCGCGACGCCCATGTCGACGACACGGCAACCAACACAGCCCAGGCACTCACCTACGCTTCGAGGCTATTCTCCGAGGGCGTAATAAAGCGCATCGTGCTCATCACCGACGGCAACGATTCCTCGCCCGACGCCTCGTCAGGGCTCATGGGCACCATCAACACCCTGTACGAAAACAATATCTATGTCGACGCAATCTATGTCGACGACAACCTCCCCGACGACACCGACGAAGTTCAGGTCACCTCGGCGGACTTCAACGAGAACTCGTTCATGAACAGACCCTCCCGCGCCGACATAACCATTCATTCGGGCAGCGAGCGCAACGTAATGCTCACTTTCTCCGTGAGGGAGGATGGCGGGGAGGAGAGGGTCATTTCCCGCTCGGCGCCCACCCTCTCGATGGGCATAAACGTGTTCAACTTCGACCTCGACACCTCCGCGGCAGGCACTTTCACCTACACGGTCTCGGTAGAGCCGGAGAGGGGCGACGACCTCAACGACTTCAACGACAGTCTCTCATTCACCCAGACCGTCTACGACAAGATGAACGTGTGCCTCATCTTCCCGAGGGCTGACCAGGGCTTCGGCGACGACCGCGACGCCATCCTGGACCTGTACGGAGAGGACGCCGAAGTCACCGTATTCAATGTGGCAAGGCAGGGCATAGAGCCCGTTCCGTCAATTGTGGAGGAGCTCTGCAGGTACGACCAGATAGTGCTCACCAACACCGACGTAACCTCCTTCGATAACTATACGTCGTTTACCGAAGCGCTCGAAATTGTCGTCTCCTACTACGGAAAAACGCTCATCACCCTCGGCGACACGGGCATTCAGACCCAGCTCAACCAGGAGGACGAGGAATTCGAGGAAAAAACCGAAGCCCGCGCCGCAATGCAGGACCTTCTCCCCGTCAGCTTCGGCAACGACAGCCTCGAAAGGCAGCACTTCATATTCGTGATCGACAACTCTCTCTCCATGCTCAACAACGGGCATCTCGACAAGGCAAAGCAAACCGTCCGGCTCATCTGCGACAACTATGTCTCGGAGGACAGCGCGGTCACGCTCGTCGCCTTCTGGGGAGACGTAATGTCATATTCATGGAGCACCTTCAACCAAACGGCTTATAACGACCTCTTCGACAACCGCTTCCCCACGCTTACTGGCAGGCAGGGCACCAGCATATACGTGGGACTTTCAACAGCCCTCAACAGTTTAAGCTATTATCCCGACTTCGCCCGCACGAGCGTATTTCTGCTCAGCGACGGCGCAGCCCGTGCCACGGGCGAAACCTCGGAGGAGGCTCTGGCTTCGCAAATCTATAACAACGGCGGCTATGTGTCCTGTTTCTTCTACGGCACAAGCGAAAACGCCGCCGACGCAGCTCTCATGAGCAGAATAGCTTTCGCCGGCTGCGGCTATGATACGGAAGCTTCCAACTACTATGCAATAGAGGGCGACGCCAGCATTCCCGATATTATCTTTTCGGAAATGGGCGACAGCCAGACCCAGTCGGTCATCACGGGCGATATCTCCGTAAACATCGAGCTCGAAAACGACGAGGTGGTGGAGGGCGTTGCCTCTCTGCCCAACATCTCGGGCATATACTACGGCAGGGCAAAGAGTTCGGCAACTACCGTTCTCACCGCCAACGTTGTCGACGCCGAAACGGAGGAGACGGAGCAAATACCTCTCTATTCCTATTGGGCGTACGGCAACGGCAGGGTGGCAACGCTCGCCTCGGCGGTGGGTACGGGCTGGATGAGCAACTGGCTCCAGGGCGACGGGCTCTCCGTGCTCCGCAGCATACTCTTCTCCAACACCCCCTCCGTCAGGGTGGATACGCCCTTCATGTTCAGCGCGTCAAACACCGAAGGTTATGTGGCGTTCGAGCTCACTCCCTCATATCTCTCGGGCACGGCGACGGCAACGCTCGATATAACCCTCCCCGACGACACGCAGCAGAGCCTTAACATGGCTTTTGCCTCCGACAGGTACACCTACAACTACGTTCCCGAGCAGGTGGGCAGGCATGTGGTCACCGTCACCTACGCGGTGGGCGACGCCGAGTACACAACGCAGACCTATGTCGACGTTGCCTTCCTCGGCGAGCACAATGCCTTCGGCTACTACACTGCGGCTACGTTAAACACCCTGCTTGCAGGCAGGGGACAGGTCTCCGAAGACGGCACTCTCGTCCTCGTCAATCCCGAAGACGAGCTCTCAACTTTCACGCTCTCGCTCACCGTTCCCCTTCTCATAGCTTCCGTAGTGCTGTTCGTCATAGACATCATCATCCGCAAGCTCAAGTGGAATGATATAAAGAGCTTGTTCGTCAAGATAAAGTAGCAGGTTCGCACAATGAAAATCAAAAAGTTTTTAATAAGTTTAATAGTGTGTGCGGCGTCTCTCGTTCTCGCCTTTGCTGCGTCCGCGTGCGATATAGGCAGCTTTTCTGATGCCACCCAGCCCCCGGGCAGCGGCGCTGGCGAAGGGAACAACGGCGGCACGTCCTCGCCCGACGATCCCTTCACCATCAGCGTCGTGGACGAAAACGGCAACAGCTATCACCGCTATCTGATGGACGACGGGGTTCTCGGTCAATGGCGCGATTTGTCGACCGGCGCAGTCTATACCGCCGAGTTCAGTTCGGACACGGGCTGTGCAACCTGCCCCGTCGAACTCGACGGCGAATACCGCGTCTCACTTGCAAACTTCGCCGATCCCGATTACAGCTATAACCCCAACGACGAAGACTATGTTGCCACCAACTCTTCCCGCGCCGTAACCATTCAGCTCGTCGAACTGAACGCATACCGCAGAACGGGCACTCAGGACGGCACGGCTCCCTATGAAAGAGCTTTTCGCATTTCAAGCATCGGGGTCTACCGCGTGGAAATTCGCTCTGCGGGCAGTCAGGTCTATTTCAGGTACGAGCCCGAGGGCGGCGGCTCCTACGGCATAGAGTCGTGGGTCAATGCCACCGAAAACAACGTCAATCCCGCCGCGTACGACTACGGCGCCAATGTGGCGTTTGCAGAAAATCCTACCTATATCAGCGGCGGCGGCGAGGCAAACAACAGCTACACCCGCAACTTCAGGTTCACGTTCAATCTCGACCAGTCCAGCGTCGGTTCCACGCTCAACTTCTCCATAACGGCAACCAGCCGCAGCGGCACCTATCCGGTAACGGTAGACTTTGCCCTCACGCGCGACGGCGAATATTCCTACGAGCTTACCGATCAGGCAATGATGCTTCCTATGGAAGATTTTGAACCTGCGGATGTGGAGGAGGGCACTTTAACCTACGTATATTCCGAGGACGGCGGCGGCAGGGTGCTCGACGAAAGACTTTTAACCTACGTGCCCGAAGAGGACCGCTTCTACTATACCGACCAAAACGGCGAAAGTCACATGCTCTACGGCTATATCAGCAGCGTAGCCCTGGCTTTCAGTACCGTTACGGGCGAAGAGCCGACTCAGCCTCTCACTTCGGTCGATTATATGTCGCCCGCCCTCAGATCGTACAACAGTTCGGTGGGCTATAACGTAGACTACAGATTGCTGGTGCGCGGCTATTCGGGCGCTCAGACTCACGGCGGTTCGGGTCCCCAGGATATCTACACCACGGGCGGACCCATGTATGTCGCGCAGATTACAGGTTACGACAGTGCGTCCGGCATGCCTGAGGTGGAGCTTGTCGAGTATGAAGGCAGCGCCTCCTTCAGAACATTCGGCGGGTATGCGCAATATGCCAATGCCGGCGGAATGTATCCCGTAACGGCGGAACTCATGTATTTCTTTGAAATATATTGCCGCGAGCATGCCATCTTCTTTGACGGTCACGGCATGGTTGACGGACCTTCGGCTGTCGCCGGCGACGGCTATACCTACGACGCCTACGACGACTCAATGTGGCTCGTGTACTGCGCCTATTACGCGTAAAACACGTCATATTTTCCGTCAATATGGTTGACACGGCAAAAATTACGCTATATAATAATCATGTCGCAAGGGGAATTCATTTCCCCGTCAACGGTTTTTCGTGAGTTCTTAAACAATTCACGTTTTTCCCCAAAACCGCGCTTTTGGGGAAAAGGACTCAATTTGCGAATTCCTTCGCCTCAGCGGAGTGAATTGCCGCAACTATATAATTGAGTGCGCTTAAAGGTTGCGGCAAGAGAGGCAGAGCCTCTCAAAGTCGCAGAAAGTCGCAGGTGTCGCCAGCCAAGACTTTTGCGAGAAACATTGTTTTAAAGTAAGTTCTTTGGGGCGGGGTGCAATTCCCCACCGGCAGTTAAAGTCTGCGACGTAAAGGGGAGTCGAATCTCTTTGCCTGAACGGGTGAAATTCCCGTACCGACGGTATAGTCCGGATGGTAAAAGAATTACATAGCGGAATAAAAATATTTCTGTGCTGAATTTATCGGCTGAAACAAAAATACCGCTTTCTCCCCAAAATTTTTTGGGGAGAATTTTTTTCAAAGAATTACTTTAAAAATAAATAATTTTTTAAGGAGTTCTTCTATGCAAACCACAAAAGCAGAGGGAGGAGCAAAGTATTTCAGCTCCACCCGCATCGCGGTAATAGCAGTTCTTTCTGCCATCGCCGCAGTCCTCTACATCTTAAAGTTCCCCATCTCGGTAATCTTCCCCTCGTGGCTCGAACTAAACTTTTCCGATATCCCCGCCCTTATAGGAACCTTTGCTTTAGGTCCCCTCTCGGGCGCTATAATAGTCGCGGTAAAAATAGTGCTTGAACTTCTCTTTACAGGCACTACCACAATGTTTGTGGGCGACTTTGCCGACCTCATATTGGGCTGCGCCTTTGTCGTCCCCGCGGGGCTCATCTATAAGTATCACCGCACATTCAAGGGCGCCCTCGTCGGTCTCGTCGTCGGCGCGGCGAGCTCTACGGCATTGAGCATCCTCGCCAACTGGCTCATTTTAGTGCCCTTCTACATAAGTTTCTTCTTCGGCGGCAGCTGGGAACCCATTCTCGGCACAATGAGCGCAATCTTCGGCGACGTCACCCGCGAAAACTTTTACAACCTCTATCTCTGGTGTTCGGTTCTGCCCTTCAACTTAATGCGCTGTTTAATCGCAATAATCGTCGTGCTCCCCATATACAAGCACATCTCAAGGGTTATCAACCGTCTCAACGCCCGCCTTGCCCCCAAGGGCGAAAGGACGGAAGAGCAGGACCGCAGAACTCTCGTCCGCACTGCCGTAATAATTGCAGCGCTCCTTGCTGTCATTGCAATAATTATTGTACTCAACGCTGTTTTCCATTGGTATTAAAAAAATGCGGCTCAGCCGCATTTTTTTATGCATATTTTTTCAATTTTATAAAGTTGCTTATAAATTATTGCAAAAACGCCTCCGAAGCGGTATAATCAAAATATATGGCAGTCTATCTTTCAAGGGGAGAGGAGCAGACTCTCCGCTTCGCAACTCAATACGCCCGCAGTTTAAAGCCCGGCGACGTCGTCCTTTTAGAGGGCGAAATGGGTGCGGGCAAAACGGTCTTTGCCAAGGGCGTGGCACAGGGTCTGGGCATAGAGGACGATATAACCTCGCCCACCTACGCCTACATGAACGACTACTGCGGCAAACTCTACCACTACGACTGCTACCGCCTCTCCTCGGGCGCTCAGGCGCAGGCTCTGGGGCTCACAGACTATTTCTATGCGGGCGGCGTGTGCCTTATAGAGTGGGCGCGCAATATTTCAGACGTCCTCCCCGAAAACTGCAAAAAGGTGACCATAAACATACTCTCCGAAAACGCAAGGGAGATAATATATGACTGATTTTTTAGCCGTCGACACCTCCTCGAAGTATCTCACGGTGGTTGCAAAAAAGGGAGAGAGGACGGTCGTCAATCATCTCCCCGAATGTGCCATGAAGCACTCCGTGATCCTTATGGACGAAATAGAAAATACGTTGAAAGAGGCGGGTTTATCCTTAAACGAATGTCAATTCTTTGCCGCCGTCACGGGTCCGGGGTCGTTCACGGGCATAAGGATAGGGCTCTCCACGGTAAAGGGTTTTTGCGTCGGCACGGACAAACCCTCCGTAGGAGTAACTTCCTTTGAACTCATCGCATACAATGTCAATAGCCGCGTGCCCTTCGGCGTTGTAATCGACGCCATGCACGGCAATTATTACTTTCAGTCCTTCACACAAGACGGCGCACGGCTCACAGAACCCGCTTACCTTTCCGCGGACGAAGTGGAAAAAACGGGGCTCCCCGTATACGGATTCGAGGAATTGCCCCTGCCGCGCTACACCAAAATGAACGCGGGGGCTTGCCTTTTAAACGCCGTCGAACGCGCGAAAAATGAAGGGGTTTCGGTGCTTCACGCACTGTATGTGCGCAAATCCCAGGCGGAGGAGAACGCAAGTGCTCATCCGTAACTGGCAGTTTTCCGATATCCCCGCGCTTGTAAGTCTCGAGGAGCAGTGCTTTTCAACCGACCGCTGGAGCTTAAATACCTTCACCTCGCTCTTCGGACGCCCCACATTTTTCGCCGTCGTGGCTGCGGAAGATGACGAAATTATCGCCTACGGCGGAGTAACCGTCGCCGCGGATACGGCAGATCTCGAAAATATCCTCGTCGCTCAATTACGGCGGTGCAACGGCGTCGGTTCGGCAGTGCTCGAAAAACTCGTCTCCATAGCAAGGGAAAGGGGAGCTTCACAGATCTTTCTCGAAGTGCGGGTGGATAACGCGCCGGCAATCGCTCTCTACAAAAAACACGGTTTTGAAATCATTTACAGCCGCCGCAACTATTATTCGGACGGCGCCGACTGCTTTGTAATGCAAAAGAACCTATAGCGTCATTTGAGGAGGAGCTTTCCATTTTAATCGACGGCAGGTTCGCGCATGTAAAGGTGCAGGGGGAGGGCTTTCCCGTTCTCTTTCTGCACGGCTACATGTCAAGCGGCGACAGCTTCTATTACCAGACCAAATTTTTCCTCGAGCGCGGTTTCAAGGTTATAGCGCCCGACTTCCCGGGCTTCGGCAGGTCGGCACCGCTCGACTGCCCGTGGTCTGTCGGCGACTATGCAGAATGGACCGCAAATCTTGCAAAAACGCTCGGTATAGGCAGTGCGCACATAATCGCCCATTCCTTCGGGGGCAGGGTGGCGTTAAAGCTCCTCTCGCAGCCAAACACATTTTCAAAACTTGTAATCGTCGGCGGCGCGGGATTGGTAAAACCCCGTTCCCACCGATATATGCGCAGGGTAAAGGCATACAGAGCGGTAAAAAAATTTGCGCCGCGCTTTGCCGAGCGGCACTTCGGCAGCGAAGAATACCGCGCTCTTCCGCCCGTAATGCGCCAGAGCTACAAACTTATCGTCAACGAGGATTTGCGCGGCTGCGCCGCACTCGTAAAGAATAAAACCCTTCTCGTATACGGAAGGCGCGACGCCGTCACTCCCGCGTCGGAAGAGGGGCAAATTTTCCACTCCCTCATTGCCGGCAGCAGGCTGGCGGTGGAGGAGGGCGGTCACTTTTTATTCTGCGACAGACCCGAAATATTCAACGATATTTCATACCGCTTTCTCACGGAGGACTGAATGGGAATTTTTATATCCGTACCCAAAACAATAGAGTGCGTAGTCATAGCCGTGTTTTTTGCCTTCGCAATGCTTTTGTCGTCGGCAAAACTTCTCGGCATCTTGCAGTCTTGCTTGTACTCGAACAAAAAACTGGTTAAATGGGCAAGAAAAAAATATAACCTGACTCTGGGCAGACATCTCCTTCTTGCCCTCTGCTGCGCCCTCGCTTCGGCGGTCATTGCTCTCGCCTTTTCGTTTGCCGGCGGGTGGTCGGCGGTAATCTCCCTTGTTGCGTATGTAATCTTCTTTATTCTTTTCATCTGTGCAGACAGCTTTCTCTCGTTAAGGAGTCCCGCAACGCTCACTCCGCGCTTTGCCCGCTTGATGGCTTCTGTGTGGTTTACGTCTGCGGTCATAAGCTATTTCTTCGTCACGCTTTTAAATTTTGCAGATTTCGTGTGGGGCAACGCGCTCTTTTCGGTGCTCAAATACGTCTGCCTCGCCCTTCTGCCCCTCTGCATTCTTCCCGTAGTCTGCTTTGCAAATCTCATAATAAAAATTTATGAAGTCCCCCGCAACGCCTCGTATGTAAAAAAGGCAAGGGCAAAGCTTAAAAATAATCCTCTTACAATCGTGGGTATCACGGGCAGTTACGGCAAAACGAGCTCCAAGGTAATTCTTGCAGCAATGCTCAAAAAAAGGTACCGCGTGCTCTCCACGCCCCGTTCGCACAACACGCCTTTGGGGCTTTCCATGACCATAAACGATAACGACCTTACAGATTTCGACGTGTTAATTGCCGAAATGGGCGCCCGCCACGTCGGGGACATCGCCGAACTGTGCACGCTCTGCCCGCCCGACTATTCTGTTATAACGGGCATCTGCCCGCAGCATCTCGAAAGTTTCGGCTCGATAGAAAATATCGTAAAGGGCAAGGGCGAAATTCTTTCCGCCACAAAAAAACTGGCTGTAATCGCGCCCGATTGCGCGCATTACTTTGAAGGCTATTCTGTAAAAAAAGAGACGGCGGACTGCGTCAAAGATATCTCCTCCGACTGCGGCGGAACAACTTTCACCCTCGCCCTCGGCGGCGAGGAACGCACGGTACGCACAAAGCTGCTCGGCGTACACGCCGCAAAAAATATAGGTCTCTGCGCCGCCTGCGCGTATGCCATGGGAGTTTCCTTCGGGGATATCTGCACGGCAATCGGCGAACTCGACTATGTTGAACACCGCCTGCAACTCATAAAAAACAACGGCGTCAGCATTCTCGACGACGGGTATAATTCCAATGTCTCGGGCGCGACCGCCGCGCTCGAAGTTTTAAAAACTTTCCCGGGAGAAAAAATTGTCGTCACCCCGGGGCTCGTCGAACTGGGCGTTCTCGACCGTGAGGAGAACATGAAGCTCGGCGAACAGCTCATGCCCTTCGACCATATCATACTTGTGGGCGACACCCTTGTGGGATATGTAAAGGAGGGGTACCTCTCGGCTGGCGGCGACGATAAAAAACTTCAGACCGTTCCCACGCTCATAGACGCCGAAGAGGCTCTTAAGGGCATTTTAAAGAGCGGCGACTGCGTGCTCTTTTTAAACGATTTGCCCGACATTTACAATTAAGCTTAAATAAAATAAAAAGCACCAAAGAAAAAAGTATTTTTTCGGAGGTGTTTTTTTAATGTCCAAAAACATAGTCGTCATATTCGGCGGCGTCTCAAGCGAAAGCGAAATTTCCGTAATCACGGGTACCATGGCTGCAAACCTTCTCTCCCGCGCGGGTTTTTGCGTTTTTCCCGTCTACATAACCCAAAGCGGCGAGTATGTCAGCGGTAAAGAACTTATGAATATCTCCGCGTTTAAAAACGGCTCCCGCCCGGTCTCCTGCGAAGTCGCGTTCAAAAAGGGAGGAATGCTCATTCTCTCCCGCCGCGGCAAGGTAAAAAAATTTGTGCCCGCAGACTGCATTCTCAACTGCTGCCACGGTGGCTGGGGCGAAGGCGGAGGTGTCAGCGGGCTCGCTTCGGCAATGTCAATTCCCCTCGCTTCGGCGGGGGTGTTCGAAAGCTCGCTCTTCATGGATAAGTACCTCACAAAGCTCGTCCTTTCCTCCCTCGGCATACCTGTTCTCGAATATACGTATTTAAGGGATATGTCGGGGGTAACCCAAATTGAAAACTATCCCGTAATCGTCAAGCCCGTCCACCTCGGCTCCTCCGTCGGCATCGCCGTTGCCCGCAGTCAAAGCGAACTTTCCGCCGCGCTTTCAACGGCTTTCGCCCTCGACGACGGGGTCATTGTCGAACGGTACATAGCCGACCGCAGGGAGTTCAACTGCGCGGCATATATGGCTGAAAACGATATCGTTACCTCCCCCGTCGAGGAGGTAAAGGGGGGTGAGCTTTTAACCTACGAGGATAAATATTCGGGTACCGGCACGCGCAAATTTCCCGCGGACATTCCCGAGGAGCTTTCATTAAGCATCCGCGGCATTGCAAAAAAGGTCTATTCCTCCCTCAACATGCGCGGCATAGTGCGCTTCGATTTTATCGCCGGGGGAGATAAGGTATATGTAAGCGAAGTCAACACCGTGCCGGGTTCGCTTTCAAGCCACCTGCTTGCAAAGGGCTTGCCGTCCTTTTCCAAAGTCCTCTCCGCAGTTATATCGCAGGCGCTTAAAGACAGTGCGGCACAATCGCAAAAACTCATAATCAACACCGGCATTCTCAACAATCTGCCCTCAAACGCTTGCAAGATAAAGTGATTTTATTGTAAAATATCTACATAATATTTTCAGGAGCACAAAATGGAAAAAATACGCATGACCACGCCCATTGTCGAAATGGACGGCGACGAAATGACCCGCGTTCTGTGGGGCTGGATAAAGGAACTCTTGATAGAGCCCTATGTAGATTTAAAGACGGAGTACTACGACCTCGGCTTGCCCGAGCGCGACAGAACGGACGATAAAGTCACCGCAGACAGTGCCGAAGCGACGAAAAAGTGGGGGGTTGCCGTAAAGTGCGCAACCATCACCCCCAACGCGCAGAGGGTGGAGGAGTACCATTTAAAAAAGATGTGGAAGTCCCCCAACGGTACCATCCGCCGCATTCTCGACGGCACGGTGTTCCGCGCACCCATTTTAGTCAAGGGCATCACCCCTTACGTGCCCGGCTGGACCAAACCCATAGTCCTCGCCCGTCACGCCTACGGCGATATATATAATTCTGTCGAGGCAAAGGTTGAGGGCGGTCAGACGGCATATCTTGTCGTTGAGGATAAAAACGGCAAAGAGGTCTCCCGCCAGATTGTCCATTCATTCGGCGGCGACGGCATAGTGCAGGGCGTGCACAATCTCGATAAGTCCATAGCCTCCTTTGCACGCAGCTGTTTCAACTACGCTTTAGACTATAAAATTCCCGTCTGGTTCGGAGCCAAGGACACCATATCCAAAACTTACGACCACCGCTTCAAGGATATCTTCAACGAAATTTACGAAAAAGAGTATAAGGAAAAGTTCGAAAAGTCGGGCATATATTTCCTTTATACTTTAATCGACGACGTAGTCGCAAGGGTGATGCGCAGCGAAGGCGGCATGCTCTGGGCTTGCAAAAATTACGACGGCGACGTTATGAGCGACATGGTAGCCACCGCCTACGGTTCGCTCGGCATGATGAGCTCTGTGCTCGTCTCCCCCGACGGCAAGTACGAATTCGAAGCCGCTCACGGCACCGTAACGCGGCACTACTACAGGCACTTAAAGGGGGAGGAGACCTCCACAAACTCCGTAGCCACCATCTGGGCGTGGACGGGGGCGCTGGCAAAGAGGGGCGAGCTCGACGGCAACAAGCCTTTAACCGATTTTGCGAAAAAGCTCGAAAGGGCTACAATAGAGACCATCGAATCGGGCTACATGACGGGCGATCTCATTCCCATGTTTCACCTCGAAGGCGTTGAACCGCACAAGCTCAATTCCCGCGGGTTTCTCGAAAAAATCGCGGAAAAGCTTCAATAATTTTATTTCCTCCCGCGCGTTGCCGCGCGGGAGGAAATTTTTTGGTTTAAAATAATTTACAGTATAATTTTTCGCTATAAGCCGCTATTTTTTTATTGATATTTGATTATTTATATGATATAATATACATTGTTGTAATCATAAAACATTTTTTGCGTTAAAGTCAACGCATTACATATGACAGGAGGTTGTATAAATGAATAAGTGTAACGGCGCTTTAGGTTCGCCCGAACAGCAGGCAAAGCTGAAAGCCGTCATAGAGGAGAGCCGCTCCACCCCCGGCTGTCTCATGCACATTCTGCAGGAGGCGCAGTCAATCTACGGCTATCTTCCGCTGCCCGTGCAAAAGACCATAGCCGAGGGCTTGAACATCTCCCTTTCGGAGGTCTACGGCGTGGCAACGTTCTATTCCCAGTTTTCCTTAAAGCCCAAGGGTAAGTACAAGATATCCGTCTGCCTCGGCACGGCTTGTTACGTAAAGGGTTCCGACAAGATTTTAGAAGAGGTCCAGAAGGAACTGGGCATAAAGGTGGGGGAGTGCACGCCCGACGGGCTCTTTTCCATCGACAGCTGCCGCTGCGTCGGCGCCTGCGGTCTCGCGCCCGTAATGATGATAAACGAGGACGTGCACGGCAGACTTAAGCCCGAAATGGTCAAAGGCATTCTTGACTCGTACAGGAGGGAGGAGCAGTGAACATAAAACAGATAGATAAAATCCGCTCGGATAAAAAGGCGCTCATCGACGTAAGAAGGGTGGTGCGCGAACAGGGCGAAAAGCTCGCAAAGCAGACGGGCTGCAGAAAACAGGTCCTTGTCTGCGGCGGCACGGGCTGCACTTCCTCCCACTCCATGAAGGTAATAGAACAGCTCGAAAAATCCATTAAGGAATTAAAGCTCGACGACGTCTTAATCGTAAAAACGGGTTGCTTCGGTCTCTGCTCCCTGGGTCCCATAATGATAGTCTATCCCGAGGGAGCCTTCTATGCCCAGATGACCCCCGAGCACGCCAAAACCGTCGCCGAAACCCACCTTGTAAAGGGCGGGCACATAGTCAAAGAACTTTTATATCAGGGCACGGTTGCCGAGGACGGCTCCATAATCCCCTTTGCCGAAACGCCCTTCTATAAAAAGCAGATGCGCATAGCCTTAAGAAACTGCGGCGTAATCGCGCCCGAGGACATAGAGGAGGCAATCGCCGCAGGCGACTATGCCGCGCTCGAAAAGGTGCTCACCTCCATGACTCCCGACGACGTAATAAACGAAGTCATGGCTTCGGGACTGCGCGGCAGGGGCGGCGCAGGCTTCCCCACGGGCAGAAAGTGGTCCTTTGCCAAGGCTTCGCAGGGCGATATAAAGTACGTCGTCTGCAACGCCGACGAAGGCGACCCCGGCGCGTTCATGGACCGTTCGGTTCTCGAAGGCGACCCCCACTGCGTGCTCGAGGCTATGGCAATCGCAGGCTACGCAATCGGCGCCCGCCAGGGCTACATATATGTCAGGGCAGAGTACCCCGTCGCCGTTCACCGCCTTCAGATAGCTATAAAGCAGGCTCGCGAATACGGCTTGCTCGGCAAAAATATACTCGACCTCGGCTTCGACTTCGATATAGAAATCCGTCTCGGCGCGGGCGCGTTCGTCTGCGGCGAGGAGACAGCTCTTTTAACATCTATCGAAGGTCACCGCGGCGAGCCCCGTCCCCGCCCGCCCTTCCCCGCGACAAAGGGACTCTTCGGCAAGCCCACCATAATTAATAACGTCGAAACGTGGGCTAACATCAACCCCATAATCGTCAACGGCGCCGCGTGGTTTGCCCGCATCGGCACGCGCACTTCGGCAGGCACAAAGGTATTTGCCCTCGGCGGCAAGATAACCAACGTCGGTCTTGTCGAAGTTCCCATGGGTACCACTTTGCGTGAGATAGTCGAAGAGATCGGCGGCGGCATCCCCGGCGGCAAAAAGTTCAAGGCGGCGCAGACGGGCGGACCTTCGGGCGGCTGTATTCCCGCCGAGTGCATCGACACCCCCATAGACTACGACAGCTTAATTGCCATCGGCTCCATGATGGGTTCGGGCGGCATGATAATCCTCGACGAGGACGACTGCATGGTCGATATCTCCAAATTCTACCTCGAGTTCACCGCCGACGAAAGCTGCGGCAAGTGCACCCCCTGCCGCATAGGCACAAAAAGGCTCCTGCAGCTCCTCACCAAAATCACCGAGGGCAAGGGCGAACCCGAGGACCTCGTAAAGATCGAAGAACTCGCCTCCCACATGAAGCAGTCCTCGCTGTGCGCGCTCGGTCAGTCGGCGCCCAACCCCATTTTGTCGACTTTAAGATATTTCCGTCAGGAATATGTAGACCATATCGAGTCCAAGCACTGCGAAGCGGGCGTATGTAAGGCGCTCCTTACCTACTCCATAGACCCCGAAAAGTGCCGCGGCTGCACGCTCTGTGCGCGCAACTGTCCCACGCACGCCATCACGGGCAAGGTCCGCGAAGCGCACGTCATCGACAAGGATATCTGCATCAAATGCGGGCTGTGCCTTGCCAACTGCAAGTTCGGCGCGGTAGTAAGAAGTTGAGGTTATAAATCATGGCAAAAGACGTTACGCTTAAAATAAACAATATATCAGTCACCGTTCCCGAGGGAACAACCATACTCGAGGCGGCAAGAAAGGCTCACATTGTCATCCCCACCCTGTGCTACTTAAAGGACGTCTCCTGCGTCGGCTCCTGCCGCATGTGCGTGGTCGAGGCAACGGGCGCAAGGGGGCTGGTCGCCGCCTGTGTCTATCCCGTAGCGGAGGGTATGGAGGTGCGCACCAACACCGAAAAGTGCAGGGAGAGCAGAAAGATGACCTTAGAGCTCCTCCTTTCAAAGCACAAAAAGAAGTGCCTCTCCTGCGAACGAAACCACAACTGCGAACTTCAGAAGCTCTCTTTGGGCTACGGCGTAGACGAGGACAGATTCCTCGGCGAGGACTTCGTTCTTCCCATCGACGATTCCGCCCCCTACGTCGTCAGGGACAACGACAAGTGCATAAACTGCATGCGCTGCGTTGCCGCCTGCCGCAAACAGCACGTAAACGCCATAGGTCCCATCGGGCGCGGCTTCAACGTGCACATAGGTTCGGCGTTCGATATGCCCCTATCCGAATCGGTCTGCGTCGGCTGCGGTCAGTGCATAGTCGCATGCCCCGTCGGCGCCCTCTCCGAAAGGTCGACAATCGACGAGGTGTGGAAGGCTTTCGC
>CALVMP010000030.1 GCA_944346655.1 uncultured Clostridia bacterium | reverse complement strand
TTTTATAGATATTTAAGGGAATTTCACGGGTTACATAGATTGTTTTATGCGTGTACAGAGTAGGTAACTCTCTCGATTGCGGGAAGGAGGGAATCGGACTGCGTTTTGGAGAAGCGGTGGCACTCGTCGAGCATGAGATATGTGCGCTTGCCGTACAGCTTTAAGTTATCCTCAGCCTGCGCGACAGCCTTTTTTACGTCTGCCACGCCCGCCTGAACGGCGTTTAAGCGGATGAATTCGCCGTGCGTGGTCTGCGCTATTATGTTTGCGAGCGTGGTTTTACCCGTGCCGGGCGGACCCCAGAAGATACAGCTGCCGAGGCGGTCCAAAGAGATTGCCCGCCTTAAAAGGGAGCCTTCTGCCACTATGTGGGTCTGACCTATAAAGTCGTTTAAGTTGTTTGCACGCATGCGCTCGGCGAGCGGCTTTGCGCCCTCGGCATTGCCGTTGAAGTCGAAGAGGTCCATTTCAGTCCCCGAGCGCCTTTTTTATGCGCCACATGTTTTGCTTTGCGTATTCATAACCCAGTTCGTACGCCTTTTCCGCATCCTTGACGTTGTACGCGGACAGCCTGGGCATTTCCGGCTCCAGCCATAAGTCGTAGCAGTCGCGGTTGTCGCGCTTGGAAGTTTCGTTCTGATGGTAGTCCATTATGTCGAATACGCGCAGCACTTTGTGGACTATGCTGGGAATGGATTCGACGCTTTCTCCCGTGTTTGAGAGCACGTCGAATGCGACAACCACGTCGGCGCCGAGAGCCTTGCACTGCCTTACGGGAACGCGGCACAGAACGCCTCCGTCGACGAGAAGCATGCCGTTCATGGAGACGGGGCGGAAGATTGTGGGGATTGCCGACGACGCGCGCACCGCCTCTGCCACCGAACCCGAATTGAGCACGGCGAGCCTGCCGCCAAGGATGTCCACGGCGACGCACTCGAAGGGTATTTTGAGCTCTTCGAAGGTGACGTTGCCCAGTTTGGCAAGCAAAATTTTGTGAATTTTATTGCCCTTGAACACGCCGAGACGCGTGACGGCGAGGGCGCCCGGGTCGATTATGTCCGTAGCTTTGATGGCGCGGACCGTTTCGATAAGTTCGGCAGGCGTAAGCCCTGCGGCGTACGCGCCGCCGACGATTGAACCCATTGAACAGCCCGTTATTATGTCGGGCTTAATCCCCTCCTCTTCGAGCGCCTGCAAAAGCCCTATATGCGCGGCGCCGCGGGCGCCGCCCGCGCCGAGAACGAGACCGAATTTTTTGCTCATATTTTACCTCTTGGTCAAATAAAAATTAGTATGAAACTGAGATATGCGGCTCTGTGGATATGCCTTGCCGCGCTTGCCATTGTTATTGCCATTTTTCCCGAAAAATTTGTACCCGCCTGCTTTGAGGGAGTTGCCCTTTGGGCAAAGTGCGTTGTGCCGGCGCTGTTCCCCTTTATGATTATAACCATGCTGTTTGTTGCAACCGGCGGGGCGGCAAAAGTTTCGGCTCCGTTTTTGAAAATCTGCACGCGCCTTAAATTGCCCGCGGCTACGGCGGCGATATTTATTATGTCGGTATTTTCGGGATACCCCGCTGGTTGCAGGATACTTTCGGAATTTTACAAACGGGGGGAGATTACGAAGAGAGATACCGCCCTCCTCGCTCCGCTGTGCTCGACCTCGGGACCGCTGTTTCTGGTGGGCAGCGTGGGATACAACATGCTGGGCGACAAGGGCGCGGGGTGGCTGCTGTTGGCGGCGCACATAACCTCTGTTTTTTCGGTCTGGGCTGTAACCTGCCTGTTTTACAAACGAGAGCCGCAAAATGCGCTTTTGCCTTTTTGCGGCAAAAGGGACAATATTTTATATGATACATTCCTCGGCGGAGTTACCTCCGTGCTGGTGGCAGGGGGATTTATATGCTTTTTTTATACGGTTGCATGCGCGGCCGAGGAATTTAACCTTTTATACCCGTTGACAGCGCTTTTAACGCCCCTTTTCGGCGGGGGAGCGCAAGCCTTTGCCGGCGGACTTATCGAAGCGACGGGCGGCTGTGCCAAACTGATTGCCGCAAACTGCCCGCTTGCCCTGCCCCTTTCGGGATTTTTGGTGACGTTCGGGGGAGCTTCGATTATAGCGCAGCAGATGTGCTATCTGTCGCCCTGCGGCGTGAGCGCAAAAAAATTTGTGTTTATAAAGTTTGCGCAAGCCCTTTTGTGCTTTGCCCTTCTGTACTTAATAGCACCCTAAAATTTTAATTGAACTGCATATATCCCTTAACGAACAGAGCACAGAGCGCGTTTTTGGCGAGGCGTAATCTGCCGTGACTTCGATAAAGAACACGTATTCGCCCAGCCGCGTTTTTATGGGGCGGCTTTCGATGCGCGTTAAGTTTATGCCCTCCCCTGCAAACACCGACAGCGCGGAGACAAGAGCCCCGGGTTTGTGCGCACAGGTGACGGAAAGGAAAATTTTGCGCGAGCTTTTAACGCCGTCCGCCGTTCCCTTTACCACATAGAGGAACTGCGTGTAGTTTTCGGGATAGTCCGAAATGCTATCATTTGAGAGTTCGAACCTTTCGTCCACCTTTCGGCTGCCCGTTATGCCCGCGTCGGAAGGACTTTTTATCATGCCGAGGCAGGCGGAAGTTGAGGGGGCGGGCACGGTGCGGGCGTTTGGGAAATGCTCCTCTATATACTTTGCGCACTGACCGAGCGCCTGGGGGTGGGAATAAATCGTATCGATCTTCGAAAGGTCGGCACCCTTTAAGGTTACGAGGCGGTGGTCGATTTTTAAATTGAGTTCGCGCACGGCGATTATACCTTCCGCCTCCTGCAAAAGGTCGAGATTGCGCATAACGCCGCCGTTTAACGAATTTTCGACGGGAAGGACTATGCCCGAAACTTCGCCCCTGCCGAGGGCGGCAAAGAGGGCGTAAAACGAGGGGTACGCCTTGGGCTCGCCCATGCCGAATTGTTCTGCCGCCGTCTGGGAATAGCTCCCTTCCGGTCCCAAATAGCCTGTTGACATAAGTTATACCTTGGCGGCGATATCTCTTATGAGCCGCTCGGTGTCCTCCCAGCCGAGGCAGGGGTCGGTGATGGACTTGCCGTAGACGATGTCCTCCTTCTGGTTGCCCTCCTCGAGGAAACTTTCAATCATAAAGCCCTTGACAATCTTTTTGAAGTCGCTGTCGTACAGACGGTTCTGCATGACCTCCTCGCAGATGCGTATCTGCTGACGGCACTTTTTGCCGCTGTTTGAGTGGTTGGCGTCGATGATTATTGCCGGGTTCTTCAAGCCGGACTTGGCATAGCCGTCGGCAACCTGCATTACCGTTTCGTAGTGGAAGTTGGGGATGTCGTTGCCGTAGCCGTCGACGGCGCCGCGCAAGATGGCGTGGGCGAGCGGGTTGCCGTAAGTTTTTACCTGCCAGCCGTTGAGCTTGAACACCTGACCGGACTGGGCGGCGTAAATTGAATTGAGCATTACCATGACAGAACCCGACATGGGATTTTTGATGCCGACGGAGACGTCTACTCCGCTGGAGACCAGGCGGTGGAGCTGGTTTTCACAGCTTCTTGCGCCGACTGCTACGTATGAAAGAAGGTCGTCGACGTAGTTGTAGTTGGCGGGATACAGCATTTCGTCGGCGGCGGTAAGCCCCGAATTGGAAATAGCCCTTATGTTGAGATCGCGGATGGCGTAGATGCCCTTTAAAATGTCCTCGCCCTTTTTGGGGTCGGGCTGGGAAAACATGCCCTTGTACCCCACGCCCTTGGTGCGGGGCTTGTTGGTGTAAATTCTGGGCACGATGACGAGTTTGTCCTTTACCTCCTCGTTGAGTCTGCCGAGGCGTTCTACATAATCGAGAACGGGTGCCTCCGCATGCGCGGAGCAGGGACCTACGATTATGAGCATCTTATCGCTTGCGCCGGTGATGACGTCGGCGACCATTTTGTCGCGCACCTTTTTTATTCCGGCAAGCTTTTCGGGCATGGGCATCGCCGCCTTGATTTCTTCGGGTTCGGGAATTTTTACCTGTTTTTCAAACATTTTTGTCCTCCAGCATTTTGGTTACGTCGGCATATATTGCCGCGGGAATGAGATCGGAATACTCCTTTGAAAACTTTACGGAGTTCCTTACGAGCGTTGAGGAGACGTGCATGTGCTCCTGCTCGCAGGGGAGATAAATTGTGACTAAATCGGGCTTTAAGCGGCGGCTGGCGTAGTGGTTGCGGTTTTCGTATTCAAAATCAATAGAATCCCTTACGCCGCGCACGTAGAAGGGCGTGCCCTCCTCCACCAAAAGGTCGACAGCTGCGCCCGCGAAGGTGCGCACCCTGACGCCCTTTACGCCCGAAAACAACTTTTCGAGAAGCATTTTTCGCTCCTGCAGGGTGAACAGCGCGTCCTTTTGCGGATTATTCAAAAGGGCGACGACTACCTCGTCGAAGATCAAAAGACTCTTTTTTACGACATCCTCGTGCCCCACCGTGGGCGGGTCGAAGGTGCCTGCAAACACGCACTTTTTCATGCTCTGTCCTCGCTGCAAAAAAATGTAAGCCAAGTTTTGCCGTACCTGCGCTCGTCGTACTTTTCAAGCCCCTCTACCTCCCCCTCAAACGCGCGGTCGCGCTCGTAGACGGCTATGCCGCCGGGGGTGAGAAGAGAGAGCGAAGAGATAAGTTCGAGCGCACATATGCCCGAACTATCGGCGTAGGGCGGGTCGATGAAGATTATATCGTAGCGGCGCCGCGACGACTTTAAAAAGGAGGCATAGTCGCCCGTGGTTACGGTATAGTTGGTATCCTTTATGCGGGAGAGATTGCCACGCAGCACCTTTACCGAGGCGGGGGAGATATCGTTGAAGTCGACGTGCTTTGCACCGCGCGAGAGGCACTCTATGCCCAGGCTTCCGCTGCCGCAGAAGAGGTCGAGGCAGACGGCGCCCGCAATTTTGGGATAGAGAATGTTGAAGAGCGACTCCTTTACCCTGTCCGCCGTCGGGCGGATAGAGTCTCCTTCGAACTCGTTGAGCTTAAGCCCGCGGTACCTGCCGCTTATGACCCTCACTTTTTGCCCCTCTTCCTTCTTTTTTCGCGGTATGCGGCGGATTCGTCGAGCGCCTGCTTTTGGAGCTTTTCCGCCTTTTTCATGCCGAGGTAATACCCGAGGGCATGGGCGGCGACGGGGATTATTATGAACACGAAGTTGACGGCGCCGTTGACGCCGAGCCTGCTTAAAGGATAGAACGCCCAGCCAAAGCCGTAGCGCAGCATGAAGCCGCAGAAGGTGTTGGGAACGCACAGTTCGATTATCTGTATCAATATATAGGGCACGCAGGAAAGAACGGGAATGACGAAGCCCTTCCACAGCGAGTATTCGCCCGTTTTGAAAACGACCTGTTTTTCGCGGTTTTCAAGCGTGCGCTTGGTTTGGTTTAAATAGTATTTGCGGTATGCCGTGCCGCCGTTCTGCCTGCCGAAGATAAAGTAGGCGCCAGCGATTAAAATGTTGCCGCCGATGACGGCAATTAAATGAACGGCGAGGTCGTCGGAGTCGGCAAACATTACCACGGTGCAGCTGAACAGCAGCTGGATTACGAGGGGGAGCACGGCGCCTGTTATAAGGTCCTTAAACTCCCGGAAAAATTTTTGCCGCTTTTCCTGCGGGGTGAGATTGGAAGGATCTTCCACGAGTATTTGTTGGTTTTCAGACATTGAACGAGTATATCCCCTTTTCTGTTATTACAAGGTCGAGGGGGACGTCCCACCCGTCCTCATTGAATTCGTTTGAAAGCTGAAGGCTGAAGGCAAGCCCTATCTTTTCAGCATTGCTTGTCCGCAAAAACTTATCGTAGTACCCGCCGCCGTAGCCCAGCCTGTAGCCGCGCCGGTTGAAGGCAAGGAGGGGTATGACTATCGCGTCAAACTCCCCCGCGTACGGCTCGCCTTCGGGTTCCCCGATGCCGTACCTGTTTTTTGTAAGGGTTATCCCCTCATTATACTTTACGGCAAACATTTCCCCATTTGAAATTTTGGGAAGGTACACGCGTTTGCCGAGGGATATGAGCGTGGCAATTAATTTTTTTGTGTCGACCTCCGAGCCGAACGAATTATAGATAAATACGCTTTCGCAGGGTGAAAGGAGGGTAAGGGCGGCGTCGTATATGGCGCCTTCCGCCACCTCCCTTGCCGAGTGCTGAAAGTACTTTCTCTTTATTTTATATTTGTATCGGAGCTCATCCTTCATATATTATCTTACTTCTCTTCGTGACGGCGCAGAGGACCTCATAGGAGACGGTGTTCCCCCTCTCTGCGTATTCGTCCGCGTTTGAAAATATGCACAGGCTGTCTTTTTGCTCCTCCGAGACAAAGGCGTCCATGCATAAATTCCCCTCGCCGAGGGGAAGGGTGCGGAAAAAACCGTCGCCGTAGCCCGCGCGGTAGGAGGAAAGAGTTTTGTAGCCCCTGCTGCTCTTTGCATAGCCAACGCCCCCTCCGACGGGCGGAGAGAAGGTTTGCACCCTGCGGGCGTATACTTTTAAAGCCGGCTCAAGCCCTTTGCAGGAAAAGCCCGCGGGGGTATAGCCGTATAAACCTATGCCGCAGCGCACTCCGTCGAAGAGGTATTCCCCTCCGAGAAGAGTGCCTGCCGTGGCTGAAAGATGGGCGACCGCTTCGGGATAAGCCGCCTTTACAAGCTTTGCGCAGGAGGAGAAAATTTTGAGCTGTTCCTCCCTGTCCTCCTTCAATTGGGGCGCATATATGTGCGAGTAAACGCCCATAACGGTGCATTCTTCCAGGAGCGGCAGCAGCTTTTCAAGTTCGCCCGGGGGGCAGCCGTAGCGGTTCATGCCCGTGTTTACGCCGACGTGCACGGACAGCCCCTTTGAAAGCGCGGCGGTGCGTTCGTCGACGACGGTAGCCGTTAAGTTGTAGGCTGACATTCTTAAGGCGTCGTCCTCGTCCATAGGCGGGGTGAGCACCAAAACGGGCGAAGAGATGCCCGCAGCCCTGAGTTCCACACCCTCGTCGACGATTGCCACGCAAAAGCCGTCGGCAACGGGCAACAGCCTTTTGGAGACTTCGACCGCGCCGTGACCGTAGGCGTCCGCCTTTACCACGGCATAGAATTTACCCTTCGCCATGCCCTTTAAAAGGCGGGCGTTGCGCTCGATTGAGGAGAGGTTGACCACCGAGATTGTGCGCTGCATACTGTCATTTTATGCCGCGGCGCCATATTTTGCCATACATTAAATATTTTAGCACAATAACGAGCCTTTTGCAATAGTTTTGCGAGGTTTTGTTACAGGCGGCGCAGATATAGTTTTTGCCTATTTCAGACCGTGCAAAATACTTATTGCCATTTAAATTGACTTTTGGCAGGCGATAGATTAAAATTAAATTATAATCAAGGTTTGCAGGAGCAAGGGAAGCCGGTCAATTGCCGCACAGCCCCCGCTGCCGTTGCGCCGCGCGTTGCCGTCACTGCCGAAAAGCGGGAAGGCGGAAACACGAAAGCAAAGCGCATTTTTAAGTCGGAAGACCTGCCTGCACAGCCATGAGTGACGACGTGAGGGGATGCACGACACGCACCGTTTTCCACGGAACTATTCCGCGGTTTATTTTGTTGCGCTTTCCCTCTGCCTTCGCGGGAAAGATTTTTTATTTTAAGGAGAAATATATGAACACATTCAAAAAAATTTCCGTTACCGCTGTTGCGGCTGTTGCACTCTGCGCCGCGCTTGCCTTTGCAGGGTGCGAAAGGAAGGTCAACAACGGAGGAAAGGGCGACGTGGTTGCCATTGACAACGGATTTTTGTTCGTTGCCACCGAGGACGTGATGGATATCTCCCCCACAACCACTTTGAAAGACTACATGGAAATTATGGCTGAAAACGGCGGAATCGAGTACGAAGAGGCAAGCGGCATGATAACTTCGATAAACGGGCTTGCGCCGACCGACGGCAACTACTGGTTTATATACACCACGCTCGAGGGCTACTTCAACGAGACATGGGGCACCATTACATATGAGGGCGAAACCATAGCGAGCGCAACGCTGGGATATTCCGACCTGCCCTGCGTTGAAGGCGAGACATACGCCTTTGTTATGTCAACTTACTGATTGTGGCAAAATTAAAAAACGGGGGGCTTTCTCTCTCAAAAAAAATTGCATACTGCGCGGTTGCGGCGGCGCTTCTGATCGCCGTTCAGCTGGCGCTTTACGCGGTGCAGGGCGTGGAGCTTGTGACGGTGTTTTTGCTCTGTTTTTCCTACTCCTTCGGGATATGGTGCGGAGTGCTGACCGCCCTTTCGTTCAGCCTTTTAAGGTGCATTCTGTTCGGGTTTACCCCGTCCGTCGTCATACTGTACCTTATTTACTTTCCCCTCTTTGCACTGATTTTCGCCTGCGCGGGAAAAATCGGGGATAATTTCTTTACGAAAAAAGCATGGTTTTCCATAATTTTGAACGGCGTTCTTTTGTCCCTTGCCGCGGGGTGCGCTTATCTTGCGCTGACGGGAATTATAGAGATAGCGCCCGCAACCGACTTAAGAATTAAGGTTTTTTTCTGGGTGCTGTTTGCAATGTTTTTAGGCATGGCGGTTGCATTCGACGGAGCGGCAATACTTATAAAAGGCGCAATCAAAAAGGCGGGCGCGCTCAAACTTATATTTATAACGGGAATTGCGGCGCTGTGCACGATATGTTTTACCATGCTCGACAACCTTATTGCTCCACCTATTTTGGGCTTGACTGCGGAAGGGGCTTCGGGTTACTTTTTTGCCTCGTTCACCTCGATGCTGCCGCAGACGATATGCACCATAGTTTCGGTGAGTCTCCTCTTCTATCCCCTCACGGCGGCGTTCAGCAGAATAAATAGGTAAGATTTTCCTTACTTTCCTTAATAAAATTATTCCCTCGCATTTTATGCGGGGGAATTTTTATAATAGTTGGATATATTCGGTTAAGCTTTTGCATTTGGAGTCGGTTTTGAAGGTGAGGTATTCGCGGAGGAGCTTTAAAGCCCGCTTTTCGCCGTCGGGCGTAATGTATGAGGGCGTATAGGTTTTGCCTGCGCACAGCCTTAAGACGTTGTATGTAACCCCGCTGACGCCTGCGCCCGTGCCGCAGTCCCAGCAGGTGAAGGAGCCGGAGTTCATGTCGAAGCGCATTTTATCCTCGGATACGAGGGGGGAACCGCACTCCGTGCAGTTATCCAGCCCCACCGTGTAGCCCGAGACGGAGAGAGCCGAGAGTAAAAATTTGATGAGCGCCTGACTTTCGCCGTGGTTGCAGACGTTTGAGAGCGCCTGAACGGTTAATGTGAAAAGGGCGTTGTCCTCCGAGCCGCCGAAAGTGAGAGCCGAAGCGGCTTCGCACACAGCCGAGGCGGCATAGAATTTGTTTATATCCGTTCTGAGGTCGTAAAAACTTTCAATCTCCGAAGCCTGCGTTACGGTGTAGCGCTCACCTTTTTTGGTTAAAATGTATTCGGCAAAACAAAAAGGCTGGGCGGCAAACTTCAGCTTTGCACCCGCCTTTTTTACCCCCTTGATGCCCGCCGAGATTTTGCCCAGCTCGTCCGAAAGGAGCGTTAAAATTTTGTCGTTTTCGCCGTAGTCGCAGGCTTTGAGCATTACGGCGTTTACTTTTATTCCGTCCATATACCTGAATTTGCGAAAGCCCTGAAAAAAATCAGTCGTCGGGGCTGCCGCTCTTTAAATGTTTGTATAACATGTAGTAGCTGACGGAGCCGGTTTTTTTGAACATTTTCCATGCAAGCTCCGCGGCGTCTTTATCCTTTTTCATACCTTACCCCCTTTTTCACAGTGTGTGCAAAGAGGGGCGTTTTTATCAGTTCTTTTTGGGCTTTATATCGTAGCCGTAGTCGCGCATTAAATCGGGGCGGTCGCGCCAGTCCTCCTTTACCTTTACATACGTGGTCAAGAATACTTTACCGCCCAGAAATTTTTCCATGTCTTTGCGGGCGAAGGAAGAGACCTCCTTCAAAGCCCTGCCCTGTTTGCCGATGAGTATCGCCTTATGGTTGGGCTTTTCGCAGACTATGTCGAGGTTTACCTCCCACACGCCGTTTTCCTGCTGTTTGAACACGTTGACGACGATTGCCACGCCGTGGGGAATTTCCTTGTCGTACTTTAAAAGAATTTTTTCGCGCATGATTTCGGCAACCATAAACTTTGCCGATTTATCCGAGACGATATCTTCGGGGATCACCCTGTCGCCCTCGGGCAGAAGATTTGCAATGGCGGCTTCGAGCTTTTTAATGTTGGTGCCCTTGCGCGCGGAGACGGGGTATATGTCGCACCCGATTCCGGCTTCGAACAGCTTTTTTACGTCCGCGGGGATATTTTCCCTGGGCATGATATCTATCTTCGTATAGGCGATAAGCACGGGGATATCCCCCGACGAATAGCGCCTGATGAGAGATATATCTTCGTCGGAGACGCCCGCGTGACCGTCGTGCACGAATAAGATGACGTCGACGTCCTTGGCGGTTGAGTTCGTCGTTTTCATCATGCTTTCGGAGAGCGCGTTGCCCGCCTTGTAGAGACCGGGGGTGTCGACGAAAACTATCTGGTAGTTTTCCCTGTTCAGAACGCCCATTATGGCGTCGCGCGTGGTCTGGGGCTTGGGGGAGACGATTGCCACTTTTTCGCCCACCATTACGTTGACGAGCGTGGACTTGCCGGCGTTTGCCCTGCCGATTACGGCTACATATCCGCTTTTCATTTAATTATTCCCTCGCAAGATTGAGCTTTGAAAGAATTTTTTCCTCCATGGCGCGCATGACGGATTTGTCCTCCTCCGTCATGTGGTCGTAGCCTAAAAGGTGACATATGCCGTGGGTGGCGAGATAGTTGAGTTCCCTCTCGTAGGAGTGACCGTACTCCTCCGCCTGCTCCATTGCACGCTTGGTGCAGATGACGACCGAGCCTATGAAAAGCCGCCCCTCCTCGTCGATTTCATAGGGGTGTTCGGCGGCGGTTATGGGTAAGTTTATATCCCTTTCCATCGTGGGATAGGACAGAACGTCGGTAACGCTGTCGACATTGCGGGTGCGGGCGTTGAGGCTCTTTATTCCCTCCTCGTCGGTAAAGATTATTTCAGCCGAGAGGGGGCAATCGCACGCGACCTCGCCCGTGAAAGAGGAGGCGAGGTCAGAAAAATCGTTGTCTTCGCAGAAAATTTTCAAATCGTTCATATCACTTGTTTTTCTTGAGTTTGAGCTTGGGGTAGGAAATGCGGTTGTGGTACACGCCCGAAAGCGACACGGCGACGGTGTGGGAGATTATGGTAAGCTCCCTTAAGGTTATGTCGCAGTCGGCGAACTGGTCCATGTCCAGCCTCTCTTCGATTATCGAGGTGACAAGCTCCTCCACCGCCTGCGGAGTTCTGTCCTTCAGCGAGCGGGAAGCCGCCTCCGACGCGTCGACTATCATTAAGATTGCCGCAATCTTCGTGCGGGGCGTGGGACCCGAGTAGGAATAGTTTGCGATATTGAGTTCGCCGTCGCTCATCTTTAACGCCTTTGCGTAGAAATATTTGATGGGCATTGTGCCGTGGTGCTGAACGGCGCAGTCGGCAAAAAATTCGGGAAGGTGGTTTTTGCGTATGAGCTGGGCGCCGTCGCGCGTGTGCGAACGGATGATATCCGCCGAGAGTTCGGGCGAGAGCTCGTTGTGCATATTGTAGTCGACCTGGTTTTCGGTGAACATTTCGGGGTTTTTGAGCTTGCCCATGTCGTGGTAATACGCCGCCGCGCGGGCAAGTTCGCCGTCCTCGCCTATCGCCGTGGCGCATGCCTGCGCAAGCTGGGCGACGACTACCGAGTGGTTGTAGGTGCCGGGGGCTTCGGTCTTTAATTTTTTGATGAGCTTTGCGTCGTCGGAGGTAAGTTCGCGCAGGCGGAACACCGTGAGCTCGGAGAACATGACCTCGAACACGGGAAGGATTATCATGTAGGCGATGACCGAGAAGAATCCGCCGAGTGCGCCGTAGGCGAGGGACATGGGGTCGCCGCTCATCTCTTCGACGAAGAGCACCTCCATTACGCCGATTATGAGTTCGGCGGGAACGAGGAGCACAAACACCATTAAAATGGACTGTATGCGCGTTTTTATGGCGGGCGTGAAGAAGATTGCCGTCATGCCGGCGCACACCGAAACCAGCAGGCTGGCGCAGCTCACCCACATTGAAACGTCGGTGAAGAAGTTGATGTCGATTATGAAGAGCACAAGGGAGTAGATTATGTTTAAGAACACCGCCTCCCTTCTGCCGAGAAGGGTTGCCGCCATCAGCGCAAGGAATGCGAACGGGCGGGCGTTGGGAGTTATGAGCTCGCCGATTATGAAGGACATGAAGAGCGCGAGGTCCAGTAGGACGAAGCACTCGATGATCCTTGACATGTCCGTGAGGAGGTCTGTGCACTCGAAGTAAAAATAGGCGTACATCAGCATGGTTAAGATAATGACCGCCGAAGCGACAAAGAGCACGCTGTTGTAGTTTTCGACGATATAGTTGATGACGTTCAGATGGTGTTTTATCTCGAGCAACAAAAATATCATTGCAAAGAGCAAAACGACGTTGAGAAAGAACATCATCACCGAAAGGCTAATCGTCTTTTTTGATAGTCTTTTTTTCATCTTCTTCACCTTTGGCGTCGGCGCGTTCGTAGGCGCGGACTATATTCATGACCAAGGGGTTTCTTACGACGTCCTTGGCGGTAAGATTTATTATTTTAATGCCCTCTATGCCGCGCAGAATTTTTGTCGACTGCAGCAGCCCGCTCTTTTTGCCGTCGGGCAGGTCGACCTGCGTTATATCGCCAGTGATGACCATTTTGCTGCCGTCGCCGAGGCGGGTTAAGAACATTTTCATCTGCTCCCTCGTCGTGTTCTGCGCTTCGTCTAAAATTATGAATGCGTTCGAAAGCGTTCTGCCGCGCATATAGGCGAGGGGCGCAATCTCGATAGAGCCGCGCTCCATGAGCTTTGTGTAGGTTTCAAGCCCCAGCATCTCCTGCAACGCGTCGTAGAGGGGACGGAGATACGGGTCGACTTTGGTCTGAAGATCGCCCGGGAGAAAGCCGAGCTTTTCGCCCGCCTCCACCGCGGGGCGGGTTAAAATTATTTTATCGACCTGCTTCTGCTTCATCGCCTGAACGGCGAGGCAGACGGCAAGGTATGTTTTGCCCGTGCCCGCGGGACCGACGCCGAAAACTATCGTGTTGCTCCTTATGGCGTCGACGTACACCTTCTGCCCTACCGTTTTGCACTTGACGGGTTTGCCGCGCGAAGTTATGGTGACCGTGCCCGAGGAGAGTTTGGTTATATCCGAAGCCTTGCCCTCTTTGGCAAGTTCGATGCAGTATATTACGCGGCCTTTATCTATCTTTTCGCCGTTTTCTGAAAGCAGGGCGAGGTTCTTTAAAACTTCAGCCGCCTGATGTGCGCTCTCGTCCGCGCCGGTAACCACGGCGTCGAGCCCGTCGATGCGGATTGAAACGCCCAGCTCGTGCATGATGGTGTTTAAGTTTTCGTCGAAAATGCCCAGAACGCGCGACAGCTTGTCCACGCCGCCGAGGCTTACTCTTTTGGTTATATCCATAAAAAATTTTTTACTGCATGTTTAAGGTGATTGTGTGAATGTAGGAAAAAGTTACGCTGTACTGCACCCCGCCGGATACGGCATGTTCCGAAAGCGAGAGCACGGTTGCGTTTTCGGAGTACAGAAGAACTGCGGCGAGGGCGTTTTGTTGCGCCGCCTCTCCCCCTTCGGACGACTGGTAGACGATCGTGTGAGTTACCGAAATTTGCGCATAGCCCGAAATGAGGTTGCCGTTCGGGACAATGAGCTTATCGCCGACAGAAACGCTTTGCCCGACCTCTGCATCAGGTGTTCCGCAGACGACGATGAGTTTTTCAAGCGTGCCGTTCACGTCGGAGACAAGCGGGGAAACCTTTGAGGGGCGGGCGCCCTCTTCGTCGCATTCAACGGTGACGATAACCGCCGTTCCCTGCCTTTCGATTTCGCAGAAGGTGACGGAAGGCAGGGCGAGTATGCGGGCAATAGTGCGGGGTTTATCGAAATTTTTATATACCTTTCCCTCCTCTACGCCTTCAGCTGAGAGAATGGATTTTACCTCGCTTGCAAGATAGCCTCCGCTGCCGTTTACCTTTACCGCGAACACGAAGGACTGCGCACAGATCACCGCCCCGAAAAAGAGCAGCAAGCCTGCAACAAGCCCCGCCCTTGAGGCGACTTTGATTGCGGCAGAGTGCACACGCCCGTATTTTACTATGCTTACATTATAACACGGGTGTGCAAAAATTGCAAAAACTTTTTTTATTGTTTTATCTTTGATAAAAAAAGTTGTGTGCGCGCCCTGTTTTTTGAGGTTGTACACGTCAATTTTGCCGCGCGAAAGTTTTTTGAGCACCGTTTCGGGAGGGGCGGTTACGGAAATTTTGGCAAGGTTATTCAATTGTCACCCCCGAAATGGCGCCCGAGATGAACAGGTCGCCTTCAAAATACCGCCCGACGGACAGATTTTCGCCCGCGACGACAAGGGTGAGTTTGGGAAGGGCGAGCGTGATTCTGGTCGGGCTCAGCTCGCTGACCCCCTTTACCGATTTGAAATACCCGCCGAAACCGGGGACTATGGTGAACGCCTTTAAGGTGTCGGCGCCGCACTCCGAAAGAATTTGTTCCAAAAAATTCATACATTAGTTTATGCCGCCGCAAAAAATATAATGCGCCCTTACAATTATCCGCCTCCATGCATAAAAACAGCCCCTGCGGGCGAAAGCCTGCAGGGGTGTGTAGTTAATACTTGAATGTGTACGAAGCATCCTGAGAAGCAACAAACGAGAAGGATTCGCCGTTTGAGAAGTAATCATCTTTAAATGTGTAATGTATATTAAAAATAATTTGGAATTTAATTAATTTTAAAGTTGTATAATTTACTCCGTCAATCGTTATCGTTATATCGTGTTTATCGTTTGTTCGCGCTATTTCAACAATCTGCCCCTCGTAAATAGTTGCGGTTTTGCTTGCGCTAAGGGCATAGCTGTTGCCGGACATTGTTGCCGTATCCTGATACTGCGTGCCTGAACCGCTTATTCCGTAAGTGAGGCTATACTGCCTTCTGATATTGAAGATAGTATTTTCTGTAGAAATCTCGTTGGAAATTTCGCGGGTATAATCGGCGTCTGCATACCAGCCGTAGAGAGTGCCGCCGGTGAAACTTGCCGAAACGGTATTGCCCAAGCCGCTGTAAGTTATGCCCTCCTTTGCAACCGCCCAGATTGTGTAGTAGGTCGAGGCGGGATCTGAAAGGGTTGAGAATGTAAGTGCGCCTTCGGCATCGGCAGCCGCCCAGCCGAGGAAAGTGTAGCCTGCGGAAACGGGAGTAACAGCCGAAAGATTATCGTTTTCGTCAAGGGCAACGGGAACGGAAGCCGTGCCGGGTTCATAAGTTACACCGGCATAGGTAAACGAAACCCGGCTGACTATCGTCACGTTTACTATGTTGGCTTCGCAAACGGTTACAACCTCTGTGGGAGAAGTTATCTCTATGGTTGCGGGGTTGGTGAAATAGCTTATGCCGTTTGCCGTGAAGGAAGTAAACTCGTAGCCCGCGTTGATATCTTTTGCGGTGAATGTTACGGCGCCCCTTGCATATGTGTTACCGTTAAACGTACGAACGTCGCCCGTGAGGTCCACGCCGCCGCACGCGCCGTTATTGACCGAAACTACATAGTAAATTTCGTTCGCTTGGGCGGGCAAAAGGTTAACCGTGTACTGCATTACCCCGAAACTATCCTTCGACGAAGTAACAGATACAACATAGTAACCTATGGCGTTGTATTTTTCTGCGGTGTAGCCGTCGACAACTTCCTGAAGAGCCGAAACAATCGCCGTATTTTCGTAAACGGTCGTATTCAAACCATCTTTGACATATGTCTGAACTTCGCTTTCGATATCGTACTCTGTGGAGTTTTCGACCGCAACCGAGCTGTACTGCCAGCCCGAGGAGACAACCGAACCGCCGTCGTCGCCTATGTAGAAACGATAGGGAACAATAACCTGAAGTACATACCTGAACAATTTCCAGTCGTCATTGGAGTTTGTTACAGAATTTACATATACGTTGAGCACGGTCTGTTCGTTGCCCTTTGCGCCGTTGACCTCGCCGTCGGTTGCGTATGTAGAACAGCCGTAGAAAGGATATGTGCTCTCTCCGTCCGTGCCTGAGCCGGCGAAGGTTACGCTTTCGGCTAAGAATACGGCAGACTGCATGCCCACGTTGTCCTTGAATGCGCTTTCGCCCACGTAGGTGATATTTGCGGGAACGACGATATTCTTTATAGATTTGGTCGGGTCGATATTGCCGTCGGAGTCGTAGGATGTATTTTGGAAAGCCGAAGCGCCTATCGCGACGACGGGGATTCCGTCGATTTGATTTTCCAGAACTACCGTGCGGTTTTCGTAAATATAGTACTGCTGGAAACCTGCCGCTGTGCCCGTTACTGCAAAGCCGCCGCGGGAAACATCATAACTGTAGATTATGTTGTTGACAGTCCTTGAAGAGTATGCAAACGAACCTATAATTTGCGTGCCGCCTGCTATATGGTCTTTGCCGAGCTCTGTTATCTGCGCAACCGGCGTGCCGTTTAAGGTGTATTCGCCAGAAGTAAGTATGTAGCCTTCGAAACTTTCGGGAAGCTTATCGCCGATAAAGGTATGATATGTAAAGTCGCCTGCAAAACCTTCGGGATTGTGCACGGTCAGATCGACGGCTTCGGCATACGCCTTTTGCACGGTCACTCCGTTCATTTCCGCGGACATGACGAACGAAGAGCAAAGATTGCCGTTTAAGTAATATACAACCCTCTTGGTTTCGGAATCGTCGGAGTACTCGGGATTATAGTTATCGTAGAGGTGAACGGTGGAACCGTCGCGCACGGTGTGCGTGGTTATAGTTCCGTCGGGGTCCTTTACGTTGAAGGTGTACGCCGTTAAAAGGGTCTGGTGCTCGACCGAACCGTCGCCCGAGTTGTAGCAGCCGAAGATGGTGTTGTCGTCTATGCCGGTATCGGCTGCGAGCGCGGCTTTGAAACCCTCCTCCACCGCCTCATAGTGGCTGGAAAGGGGTGCGGAGTTGTTCGCTTCGCTGTAGCCGAGGTTGAGATTGAAGGTTACATACGACTCGATTGCGCCGTACGCCTTTATTCCCGTGACTCCGCTTCCGTCGGAGTTGCGCATTATGGCAGCCGAAAGAGCCGTGAGCACATTGTCGGTCAAAAGCCGTGCGTTGAGGTCGAAGGCGTAGTAGTCGCCCGAGAGCCCGAGATTGGAGAGCGTTGTCGATACGTTAATATCGGACTTGTAATCGAGAACGTTCTGCCCTCCGAGCACTACGGAAATAGCGTTGACATAGTCGGCAACGGTGACTTCGGAGTAGACCTTCTTAGTCTCAGTCGAGTACAGGTAGTAGTCCGTCGGAGTGGTGAGCCCTGAATCTACCGTTATGCCGCTTGCGTTGAGCCCCAATACGACTACGCCCCAAAGCCCCGAATCGAGCAGGAAGTTGAGCGAGGACGATTCGTCGCTCACCAGCATTTTATCGAGGAAGTACGACATTGTCATAACGCGGTATTCATTCCCGCGGCGGAGCGTTATGTAGTTATCCTGATAGGTAAGACCGATTGTATTGCTTGAAACGCCCGCGCCCGAAAGGTTGCCTTCAAAGGCTAAATAGAAGTTTTCGGGATCGAGGTTGACCGTCAAAACCACGTCGCTTATGTTGATATTGAGGAAGCTTAAAACCTTTGCCGAGATCTCGCCCCTGAAGGTGAGGTTTTGGTACATGTTGCCGTTTTCGTCCGTGACCGTGGCTGAGAGGTCGTTTACGAGAGGGGGCAGGAAGGCTATGTCGATATAGTCGGACATGTCAAGGTTTTTGAGCGCGGCATACTGTTCCTGCGCCTGCGAGGGGGTGAGTCTCTGCGAGGAAAGGGACAGCCACTCCTCCTCCATTCCCCCGAGCTTTGCAGACGAGGTTATGGCGTGGGTTGCGTGGTTGATTTCGCAGGATATTACGCCGAGAGAGCCGACGTTTATGCCGAATGCGGACATTAATCCGTCGAGGTTGACGTAAGCCCGGGTAATTTCACCCGTCGTGCCGCCGCTTATGTTGGAGGCGAGGTCGGAGGTGAGAACGGACAGGAGAATGTCTGAAACGTCCTGAGCCTGCTCTTCGCTTAAAACGGCGGACCCGGTCTCTTCGCTCTGCGCCGCGGCAGGCATGAAGGTCTGCAACACGTTTGTGTCGGTGAGAATGCTTACGAGGGCTTCCACCGTCTCGAACAGAGTTTCCTGCGACGCCTTCACCTTTAAGCCGTTCAAGGTTATGTTTAATACCTGCGTTAAATCTATATAGAAATTTGTATTATCGGCGTTTGCGTCGTTTTCGATAATGACCGAACCGTTCACGACGGCGCCCTGAATGTTGAAGTTGAGGTCGAGCTGCATCGTCGTGCCGCCCGAGCCGTTGTTTACAACATAAGCTTCGGCATGGACGAACACATTCTTTAGCTGCGAAACGGCGGTGTTTTTGCCGTTGAGGTCAAAGGAGATATTGTACACGTTGTCGCCGAGGATATCCTCGACCGAGATCGAGCGGATCGACCCGAAGAGCGTATCGTATACAAGCTTTATGAAGCTTTCGCCGTTCTTTGAACTTGAAAGGGTGCATTCCTTTGAAATGAGCTCTTTAATTTCGCCCGCGAGGGTGCCTTCGGCTTTGCTTACCCTTAAAACGGCTCCCGTTGCAAAGGTAGCTCCGCCGTTTTCGATTGCGGCGCCGTAGGAAAGTTCTATGCCCCTTTCGTCCGCCGAGAGCTTGACAAAGTTATCCTCAAGGTATGTGAGCATTACCGAGCTTCCGTCGGCGGTTGCCGTCATGTCGTTGAGAACAGTGCTGAAGTCGGCGCCCGAAAGAAGGGAGATTATCGCATACATGAAATCGTCGTTTTGCGCCGAACCCTGTTCGCTGAGGGTTGCAACGCCGTCCTCTTCCTGCGTTTTGCCGAGGAGAGAGGAAAGGGAATTTGTCAATGTGTCTATCGTCGTTTTAACGCCCTCTATATCCTCTTTATAAATTTCAAGGGCGACGGTGTTTATGGCTACCGTGACGAGGGGCTCGTCTGCGCCGGCGCTTTCATTATATATGAATTTGAAAGTTACCTCGTCGAGTCCTTCGCCTTCGGCAATCGACATGGAAAGGTCGAGCGCGACGGCGGTTGCACCCTTCTTCCACGAAACTTCGCCCCTGCCGTAAACTGCCGCCCTTATGCCGTCGACGGTTATGTATGCGGGGGTATCTTCGGCAATTTCAAAGGCGAGCGATTTGTCCTCGATTATGCCGTTGACCTGCGAATATGCCGCGTTGACAAAGTTTATAAGCTTGGAAAGTTCGACTGCGTTCGCGGTATCGATTGCGGGAATTTCGCCGTTGTGTCCCGTGAGGATGACATTGAGTCCGAGGCTTTCAAGATTTGCCGCGAGAGCGCCGTTTGCAAAGTTGAGGCGGAGAGAGCCGAGGTTGTAGTTTTCAAGCCCCAATGCGGGAGTGAGAGCATCGAGGTTGATATCTGCGCCCAGTCCCTGTTCCTTGGTTGAATATACGCCCGAAAGAACGGTCGAGAAGTCGAGGGAAAGCAGGCTGTCTGTTATCGTTGAAATATCGGAGGGAAGTTCTACGGTGTTGCCGTTTAAATCCAGCCCGAGAGCCGCAATAAGGTTTTCTACAGCCGCGGAAGTTTCTGCTATGTTGCAGCTTACAGCCATATTTACGGGCTTGCCGTTGAGCGAGGTTATTTTGAGATATACGTTTTCGCCCTCGTAGTATGCCGAAAGCTCTGCAGATATCGTCTTGCCCTGATAGCTGTACTCGAGTGCGAGGTCGGCATAGACAGTGATACCTTCCAAGGTTACGTATGCCGTTGCGGTTGCCTTTACGTTGTGTTCTCCGAAGGCGTGCCCGAGGGATACCGTTGCCTTTAAGCTTTGGCTTTCAATGAGGTTGAGGATGTCTGCTATAGGCAGGGAGACTACATTTGAAAAGTCTATGTAATTGCCTGCAACGGTGAAGTCGGCGTGGATGTTTGAAGTAGAGAGACTGAGCCATTCGCCCTTGGTAGTTGCCGCCGTTGCGTTTAAGGACAAATCCTCGTTTAAGGTGGCGGTTATCATGCCGATTACTACGCCCGTTTCTACCCCGAATGCCGAGAGAAGTCCGTCTGTATCTATTACCGCAACCTTGTTCGTGCCGTTGTCTGTTAAAGATATGTACTCGCCGAAGTCTATGTTTGTTAAGGTGTACAGAATGTCTGTAACGGCGCCCGTCTGTTCCTCTTCCACCGCCGTCATTTCGCGGCTGGTGAGGAACTCTACCACCTCGGAGAGCAAGTCATACAAACTGTCCGCCGTGGTTTTAAGCTTTAACGAGGGGATTGTTTTATCCGAAATGTTGGTTACGTCCACATAGAAGGTTTCGCCGATAAGGGTTATGGTTACGCCCGCTTTGAAGCCTGCTGCCTCGACATTTGCGACCACCTTTGCGGCGCTGTCCTCTTCTGCCTTGCCGAGCGAAACCGCCGCGTTTACCTTTACGCCCGAAAGCTGAGCTATTCCCGAGTTATCGCCGTTTAAGGTTACGTTTAAGGTTATGTCGTTTAAGTCGAGAGCGTTGAAGGCGTCGAAGATATA
>CALVMP010000029.1 GCA_944346655.1 uncultured Clostridia bacterium | reverse complement strand
TAATATAAACATATGAGCACTAAACATAATCCGTAATAGAAAATATTTTAGAAAGATAAAATATCATCATGTCAGACGCACGTGAGACAAAATGAGCTAATTTTGAGTCACATCTTGACACGTTTAAAGATAATATGTTATAATATATTAGAATATTCGACTGAAAGACTTTATGCGGAGGTTTAATGTATGAATTTTGTAAGTCAACTGATAAGACATATTGGCAGCTGTATCACGGCAGAAAAAGGCAAGCGTATTTTTTACGCCGTTGTTAACATTGCATTTATAGCGATAGCAGTGCTTTCTGGTTGGGGCGTTTTAAAGGCATGGGAAATAATGTTCAGCGAAACCTTTATAGGGGGATTGCTATTATTGATTGTATGCGCTACGTTTGCGATTCTTTTTTTGATCGACGGCGTGATCGGTCAGTTAATTCATACTGTTGTTAATTTTATTTTTATATTTAACCGAGAAGAGCGTGGCTATGCAATCTGTGCATTCATTATCGCTTTACTATCTATTGTTGCAATGGTGGTGGTAATGGTCATTTTATTAAATTAAATAAGTATGAATCCCATAAAAACAAAAAACGGCCTCTGAAAATCAAAGGTCGTTTTTTGTTAGATTCAGATTTTTTATATACTGCCCGTTTGTGTTGATATACTTTTAGAATAGTGTCCATAAAAATATGTCACAGTATAAATACATTATAGTCTAAGATAAATATAACATTAATCTGATTATTTTACAAGTCCTTTAACATCTTTTATATAAAAAGTATGTATTTTTTGTTAAATTTTTATTGTTTTAGTCTTATAATGTAATATTAATAACATAGCACGGGAGTTTTAAAAAATTCATGGAATAGCGCAAGCTGCCCAAGGGGGAGGAGAGAATAAGTTCGCTCAGTCTTGGAGTGAAAGCAATTAACCCGCCCCTGCAAAAGACTTGCTTTCAGACTACCTTTCAACCCATTCCCTATAAACCTGACCCCTCATACAGCCGACGGCGCATGAGGGGTTTTTCACATAATTGTCATTGACAAATTGTACTATGCGGGTATAAAATTAAAATATAATAAAAATGCTTTTAAGGGGTGTAAAATGAGGGCGCTCTACAAAGACTTTTTCAGGGAGATGCGCTCAAACAAGGGCAAATTCATATCCGTATTCTTCATAATTCTGCTCGGTGCGGCGTTCTTTTCGGGATTGCGTTCAAGCAAGCCCGATATGCTCCTGTCTGCCGAGCGCTACTACGACGCGAGCAACCTGCACGACATATGCGTAATGAGCACCGCCGGGCTGACCGGCGACGACCTCTCCGCGCTTTCTGCCCTCGAAGGGGTCGGAACTGCCGAAGGCGTATATACCCTCGACGTAATGACGGGCGGGGAGGACAGAAGCGTCGTAAAGCTCATGTCCCTCACCCAAAACACCGACCTCCCCGAAGTTACCGAAGGGGAATATCCCCAAGGCGAAGGCGAATGTCTCGTCGATTCCCTTCTTAAAGATATCGGCGGATACTCCGTGGGTGATACCATAACTTTCACCTCGGGCGACGGAGGGGATCTCTCGGGCGAACTCACTCTCTCCGAATATACCATTTCGGGTTTTTGCAACCTTCCCCAGTATATGGACCTCAACCGCGGCAGCGGCACGATAGGCAACGGCGATATAAACGGCTTTGTGCTGCTCTCCCCGCAGGCGTTTAAGCTTGGCTACTACACTCAGATAAATATCCTCGTCGACGGCGCAAAGGCTTTTGACAGTTTCGAAGAGGAGTACGACGGCATGATATCTACGGCAGAGCAGGCGATAAACGGCATCTCGGAGGAGGAGTGCGCCCGCCGCTACGAAGAACTTCTCGCACAGTTTTCGGGACTCCCCATACCTCCCGACCAGCTCGCCGCCCTCGTGCCCCAACCCCAATGGTACGTGCTCGACCGAAGCGCAATAATATCCTGCGTCAACTATCGCAGCGACGCCGACAGAATAGCCAGCCTCGGCGAACTGCTGCCAATAGTTTTCTTTCTCGTCGCCGCCCTCGTCTCGCTCACCGCAATGACGAGGCTTGTCGAGGAAGAGAGGGGGCAGATAGGCACATTCAAGGCGATAGGCTTCGGCGACGGCTCCGTGTTTGTGCGTTATCTTCTCTATGCGCTCATTCCCACTTTGCTCGGCTCGGTTGTCGGCGTGCTCATAGGCGAAAAACTCTTTCCCTTTGCCATTTTAAATACTTACAGCATGCTCTACGCGGGGCTGACGAGCTTTGTTTTGCCATACAACCTTGTCGAAGGCGCCATAGCCGTGCTCGCGGGCGTAATCTCCACGGGCATTGCCACAATCGCCGCCTGCTTCAACATCTCGCGCGAGGTGCCCGCCTGCATAATGAGACCGGTCGCACCCAAGCCCGGCAAGCGGGTACTGCTCGAACGCGTGCCCTTTGTCTGGAACCGCCTCGGCTTTACCCAAAAGTCGACCGTGCGCAATCTGTTCCGCAACAAAAAGCGTTTTATAATGACGGTTATCGGCATAGCGGGCTGCATGGGGCTCGTGCTCGTCGGGCTCGGCTTGCACGATTCCATAATGGTAGTCGCCGATATGCAGTTCTCCGAGCTGACCCACTACCAAACCTCCGTTACCGTGCAGCAGGGGCTCACCGAGGAGGAGAGAACCGCGTTAATTTCGGACTTCGGAGGGGTTTCACACTTAAGCCTCTATCAGAAATCCGTAGATATCACGGGCGAAGGCGGCGTGCAGACTGTAAGTTTGACCGTGCCCTACACCACGGAGGGGATCGAAAACTACTTCACCTTCCGCACAAGAAGGGGGCACAATGCAGTTTCAATTCCCTCCGACGGCGCAATCATAAGCGAAAAAACGGCAACCTCCCTGGGCGTTTCCGTCGGCGACGGGTTGACATTCATCGACGGCGAATACGGCGAAATTACTTTGACTATCTCTGCCATATACGAAAATTATATCGGTCACTATATCTTTATCTCGCCCGTATACTTCGAAAGCATAACGGGGGAGGAACCCTCCTGCAACCTGATGCTTTTAACCTATCCCGACGAAAGCGCCTCCTTCCGCGACGGGCTCGCCACGCACCTTCTTTCCTCCGACGGAGTTCAGGGCGTTTCGTTTACTTCCGACCTTGTGGAGTGGGCTGACGATACTCTTTCGTCTCTCAACACAATAGTAATTATTGTGATAGCCGCCGCAGCTCTCCTTGCCTTTGTCGTGCTCTATAACCTCAACAGCATAAACATTGCCGAAAGAAAGAGGGAACTCGCCACCTTAAAGGTGCTCGGCTTCCACGATAAGGAAGTCGCAATGTATATCTATAAGGAAAATATCTTCTTAACGATAATAGGCATTCTTCTGGGAATTGCGCTTGGCGTGCTTCTGCACAGCTATGTAATAACCTCGATAGAAGTCGACATGATAATGTTCGGCAGAAGCATATTCTGGTACAGCTATCTTTCAGGCGCCCTTATAACCTTCGCCTTTTCGGTTATAGTCAACCTTATAATGTACAGGCACATAAAGGGCATAAATATGGTCGAAAGCTTAAAGAGCGCCGAATAAACTTAAAAACCTCCCGTGCTTCCGCGCGGGAGGTTTTTGGGAATTGACAAAAAAGAAGAGGTATGCTAAAATTATAAAAACATTAGTTTAAAGGAGGCTCTGTGAAGGACCGCACATATGTCGCAATAGACTTAAAATCTTTCTACGCCTCCGTCGAATGCGTCGGCAGGGGGCTCGACCCGATGGATACAAACCTCGTCGTCGCCGATAAATCGAGGACGGAAAAGACAATCTGTCTCGCCGTTTCGCCCTCCTTGAAAGGGTACGGCATTCCGGGCAGACCGCGCCTGTTTGAAGTCGTTCAAAGGGTAAGGGAGGTCAACCGCCAAAGGAAGAGCGCGGCGCCCTTCGGCAGGTTTTCCGGCAAATCCTTTCTGGACAGCAACCTCAAAGCCAATTGCTCGCTCGAACTCGACTATATCGTCGCCCCGCCCCGCATGGCGCACTACATGGAGTATTCCACGCGCATATATAAAATTTACCTTCAGTACGCCGCCCCCGAAGATATCCACGTCTATTCCATTGACGAAGTTTTCATAGACGTCACCGACTATCTCAAGGCGGCAAAGTGCACCGCCCGCGAATACGCCATGCGAATGATAAAGCACGTCTTAAGGGAGACGGGCATAACCGCCACGGCAGGCATAGGCACAAATTTATACCTTTGCAAGGTTGCAATGGACATAGTCGCAAAGCACGTTCCCGCAGATGCCGACGGCGTAAGGATTGCCGAGCTCGACGAACAGTCCTACCGCGAAAAGTTGTGGGACCACCGCCCTTTAACCGACTTCTGGCGTGTTGGCAGGGGGTATGCGGAAAAACTCGAACGCCACGGCTTATACACCATGGGCGATATCGCGCTCTGTTCCGTCGGCGACCCCAAGGGCATTTATAACGAAGATTTCCTCTACCGCATGTTCGGGGTGAACGCCGAACTTCTCATAGACCACGCGTGGGGGTGGGAGCCTTGCACCATAGCCGACATAAAGGCGTACAAGCCCCGCTCAAATTCCCTCGGCGCAGGTCAGGTCCTCCAGGAACCCTATCCTTACGAAAAGGCAAAACTCGTCGTCAGTGAAATGGCTGATTCCCTCGCCCTCGACCTCGTGGCAAAAAATCTTGTCACCGACCAGATTGTCATGACAATAGGCTACGACGTCGAAAACGAGGGCTACGGCGGCGAGTACTCCGTCGACCGCTACGGCAGAAAAATCCCCAAGCACGCCCACGGCACGCAAAATTTACAAAGCCGCACCTCATCGGGCAGGGTTATCCGTTCCGCCGCCATGGAGCTGTTCGAAAGAATAATCAATAAAAAGCTCAATATCCGCCGCATATATATCACGGCGGCAAAGGTAGTTCCCGAGGACGAACAGATTCAAGCCGCGCCCGAACAGCTCGACCTCTTCACCGACTACGCCGACCGCGCCGAAAGGCAAAAAAGGGACAAGGAGGAGGAGAGGAAGGAGAAAAAACGCCAGCAGGCGGTGCTCGAAATCCGCAAAAAGTACGGCAAAAACGCCGTGCTCAAGGGGGTCAGCTTAGAGGACGGCGCCACGGCAAAGAGCCGCAACGAACAGATAGGGGGTCACAAGGCATGAAAAAGTACGAAGATATCATAAATCTGCCCCACCACCAATCCGCAACCCGCCCTCATATGAGCGTTGCCGACAGGGCGGCGCAGTTCGCGCCCTTCGCCGCGCTCACGGGCTACGAGGACGCTATAGACGAAACGGGCAGACTGACGGACAGCAAGCTCGATTTAGACGAAGCCGCCCTCTCCGAGCTCGATTTAAAGCTCTCCGAACTCGCCGCAAAAATATCAACCCGCCCGCAGGTCACCGTAACCTACTTCGTGCCCGATGGCAAAAAGGAGGGGGGAGAGTACAAAACCTCCACCCTCAACCTCAAAAAAATAGACCCCGTCTCGGGCACCCTCACCTTCACTAACGGCGTCACCCTCACCCTTTCGGACATTCTCTTTATTGCGTAATTCAAGCCATATTGACACTCCATTTTTCGCATGATATAATGTAACTGCCATATTTTTTACCTATTCTCTTTTTATTTAAGTGTGAGGTCTTTTTATGAATTATATTATAGAATGTATGTTCTATATCTTCACTATTCTTAATGGTGGAAATAATCAACTGTAAACGTTCAAAAATAATCTTCGATTGCCAGATTATTCAATTTGCTGCTCAAGCCGATACATAAAAATTAAAAAGCCCTCATGGAGGGCTTTTTTTATAAAAAAATCTCCCCCGAGGGGGAGATTTTTATTTGTTAGTTGTTGTCGCCGTCGGGCTTATCTTCGGAAGCTTCCTCGGTGCTCTCGGCGTTTTCCGTCGCTTCATCGGAAGTTACTTCGTCGGCTGTCACGTCGGGTGTTACGTCTGTTACGTTTTCGTCAGTCACGGGCGTTTCGCCGTGCTCCTTAACGTAAGTCCTTACATAGCGCCTGTTCTTCTTGTAGTTGTACGTGTTCCAGCCTACCTGGGGCTTTGCCTTGAGCTTCTTCCTCAAATCCCTTATGAGCAGTACCGCAATGGCTATGAGTATTGTCGCAACCATGGCGATGGAGGAGGCAAGCAGCCATACGTTGGTGTCGCCGGGGGTAGTGGTCGCGTCGGTGTCTTCCTCGTCGTCCGTGGTGTCCGAGCTCGTCGAAACGGAGATATTTTCGTCCGTCGCCGAATAGTCGATGAACATATTCATCATGGGTGCGCCCGCTGCGGAGCTGTCGTCCACCTTCAGAACTGCGAGTTGTTCTTCGTAGTCGCTGTAGAGGTAGTCATATCCCGTTTCGCCCTCTTGCGCAAGATTTTCGTTGAAGGGCACGAACGTTTCGGAATCATACAGCGTGAAGGTGTAATACAGGGCTTCGTAATCGTACAGCCTGTCAACGTCAATGTTGTGCTCCTCGGCAAGTTTTTCATAGTAGGCAATGTTCTCGTCGTTGGAGGCGAACCCGCCTTCTATGCCCCTCAAGGCAGTCCTGTATGTGTTGGTTATGTCGTCGGTGTAGTTTGAAATCAGACCGTTGAAGGTGTCCTCGTCGAGCGAAACCGAGCTGTAGTCGAACAGCACATAGCTGCCCTCCGCAACGTTTGCGGTTGTCTCGGCGTCTCTCGTACCGCTCCATACCTCAACGCGGTAATTCTTTTCAATGTCCGCGGTGTGAACAAAGAAGTTGACCGTAATCCACTTCCCGGCAAGCTCGGGACGGGCGATTGCGTCTATGGTGAAGGAGTAGGGGTTGCTCTCCAGGCTTGTATAGCGGGGTTCAGCCGTAGCGGTGTCAAAGGTCTTGACCGAAAGACTGTCGTCAGCCTCGCCGTCCACAAAGTAGTTGTATGTTGCGTCGGTTCCCAGTCCTGAGGCGTAGGAGTAAACTCTGTCTCCGCCCGCAGTCACAAGGTAGTGGGGCGCATAAGTGCTCTTTGCAGAGTCGGCATAGTAAATTTCGTTCTCAGCAAGATTATCGAATGATACGGGGTTGCCGCCCTCGTCGTAGTAGCTCTGCTTTTCGCTGTAGTACTCGCGTTTCAGGTTGTACAGGTTGGCGTAAAGGTTGCCCTCGCCGTCCTCGTACAGTCCGTCTGCTCTTAAGGTGTAGGCAATGTTTGCTCTCTGTTCGTCCCTCGTGGCGTCCTCGTCGGGCTCGTGCCTTAAAACATTTCCGTTGTTGTCGTACCAGAAGGTGTATTCGGGAGTTTTAAAGCTCATCGCGTCCTTGCTCTCAGTATCCACAAGGTAAACGGTCGCAACCGCGCCTTCGGAAACTTTTACCTTAACGCTCACCGCGGTGTAGGTATCGGTGCTGAACGAGGAGTCCGAACCGTAGAATCCGTAGTTGTAAATTGCGCTGTTTCCGGCAAACTGCCTTACGGTGTTTACAATAAGCAGAGGCTGGGTGGAGGTTGCTCCGACCGCCGTTTCCCACGTTGTGTCGCTGCCGAACAGTGCGCTTAAGGGGCTGTCGAGTCCCACGCTTTCAAGGAGTTCCGAATAGGTCTCCTTATACGCGTCGAAGTAATCCTTGTTGATAAGACCCGCGTAGTCGTTGTTGTCAATTCTGTGATATTCGGGATTTGACGAAATGTCCGTCGGCTCGCTCGTCGTGCTGGCGCTCGCGCCGTTTATACCCGTGTAGTTTGCGGGCTTTGCCATCTCCGAGGTTATAGCGTTCGTATAATTTGTGTCGTCGAAGGAGTTGCCCTCGGAAGAAGTTTCGGTAATGCTTAAGCTGGCTGCATTTGCCGCGGACTCCGCATAGCCGAACGCCGTCTCGTCCACGTCTATTATCGAAAGATTGGTAACCGCAGCCCAGCCGCCGTAGTAATCGGCGCGGGCAGAGTTCCTTATGTCCTCCGTCAGACCGTAATTTATAACCAGCTCAAAGGCGGGCGGGTTGTTCTCATCCCTGTTTTCTATCGAACAGGAAACGAGCGCGAAGCACTGTACCCAGCCGTTGTAAACGTCCTCAACGTCGTTTATCGTCGTGCCCTCGATCGAAGTCGTGTCTATCTCGAACGAGCCGGTGTTGTCGTCGTCGCCTACCTGTCTCGCCGTAACGGAAAAGCTCGTATTGCCGGCAAGGTCGCTCGTCTTTACCCAGAAGGAAACTATCTTGTATTCTTCGCCCTCTTCGAATGTGAACTCGGGGTTTCCGACAACCGCTTCGTACGCCGCGCCCCTCGCGCTCATTATAACGAGAGTATCGGCTGAACCCGTCACTCCGGGCAGACCGGCGGCAGAGCCTATCTCCTCTGAAAGCATCGCGGAATAGCCCGTGCTCACGTCCGCAGGCCAGCTCCAGTCTTCGCCTATCGAAAAGGTGGAAATAAAGTCGTCCTCTATGTTCAGGTTGAGGTCGCGGGGCAGATAGGTTGTCCCGTTGCCCTTTGCGGTCACGCCGTTATAGAGCGAAGGCGTGCCGTTGCTCGAAACATACCCGTCGGCGTCGGCGGTCAGCCCCGCCTCGGTGTTGCCCGAAAACGTCAGGTCGTGCCTTATCGTGTCCTGGCTCGAAGAAATTGCAAGGTCAATGTGATAATCGTACTTTGAAGAGTAGTTGTCGATGGTGTTTTCAAGCTGATCGTACGTCTCCTTATCGACGCGGAAGGTCTTTTCCTCTTCGGTGCTCAGAAGGTTGCACGTCGTCGAAAGTTCGCCGTTTACAAGTCCGTCGAACACCTCCTGCCCGCCGGCGGCTTCAACCATCTCGTCTACGTTCAGATACTTCTCATAGGTTATGTCGTCGAAGAAGGCGTAGCCCTCCAGCGTGTAAATGCTCGACTCGCCCAAACCGACGGTGAGGGTAATTGTGGTCGCCGCATAGTCGCACGCACTCACATACAGCGTGTATTCAACCCAGCCGTTGTCGTTGCCGTCGGGATTGAGAATTTCGGTGTTTATGTTCTCTATCCTGAAGCTGTCGAGCGTGGCGTCGCCGACCGTCTGGTCGAGCTGAATGTATGCGCCGCGCTGGTCTATTACGGGGGTGCGCGTAAGCTCGTTGCCCTTCACCGTGCCGAAGTACAAATCGCTCGTCTTTACCCACACGCTCAGTTTGGCGGCGGTGTTCGCTTCGAGGGTCAGGGTGGTGGAGGAAGAGTAGTAAGTCTCCGTGCCCTGCATGTCGTCCTCAACATAGTTGTGGATCATCAGCACATTGCTCTCAACGGGCTCGGTGCAGTCCTCGTCAAAAAAGTATTCCCCGTCGTCGTTGGTGTAGTAGGTCACCTCGTTGCCCTCGTTGTCATAGAGCTCGGGGGTGCCGTCCTCGTCCTCGTCGTCCCAGTAATAGTTGTGTGTGCCGGGGTTTGCAATGTATTCGGCGTCGTCGGCGATAAGGTAGTCGTCCGTCTCGTCGTCCTCATCCTCGTCCTCGTTTTCGAGAATGGCAGAGGCGGGGTCGGCAAAGGGCAGATCGAAGGGAGTGCCGTTGTAGTTTACGTAGTTCTCGTCGTCCGTCTCAAGCGCCTCGTTTTTCCAGATTGTCTGCGGCAGGTCGGGGTCGGTCAGTCTCTGCCAGTTGTTATACGAGGTGTTGAGTACACCCGAGCCCGAAGTTGAGGCTGTTGCACCGGACCCGCTGTTTTCGGACCAGTTGTCGGGCACGCCCAAAAGGTATGTGCCGTCGTTGTCGCTGAAGAACTCGAAGTTGCCGTTCTTCAGAACCTGTTCGTCCACGCGGGTAGAGGTGTTTGTCTCTTCCTCGGGTTCGGTCGTCGTCTCCGCGCAGGCGCCTGCAAACACGGCAAAGCATGAAAGCACGGCAATGCAGCCGCATACCGCTTTTTTATACTTTGCGCTTGTCTTTTTCAATTTTTTGCTCATATCTGTTTCCTTAAAAATAGTTGCAAAAGTTTTGCTTCCGCCCCGTCAAAGGGCGCGGTACTCCCCAATAGCGGTCGTACCATTACATTTTAATATAAATCCGCCTTTTAAGCAACTAATTCTGCGTGAAAATAAAGCAAAAATTAAAATATTCCGCGCAATATTGCGTAAACTTTATTTATATGAATACATCGGGCAACAAGCAAAAAGCAAACCGCGCAATTGCGGGGGGAGCCCTCGTCGGCGTCGCCAACGGTCTCTTCGGCGGCGGAGGGGGCATGGTGGCGGTCCCCGTCATGACGGGCATGCTGGGTTACAGTCCCCGCCGCGCCCACGCCACCGCCATAGCGGTAATCGCACCCGTCTGTCTCATTTCGGCGCTTCCCTATATCATCGGCGGCTGGCTCAATCTCTCTCTCGTCATTCCCGCAGCGCTCGGCAACATGGCGGGCGGGGTAATAGGTGCAAAGCTGTTAAAAATCCTGCCGGCGCGGGCGGTAAACCTCGCCTTCGTCGTCCTCATGCTTGCCGCGGGCATAAGGATGGTAATGTAAATGGCTTTCATCGTCTACATGTGCGCCGGTTTTCTTTCGGGGCTTATCGGCGGCATGGGAATGGGCGGGGGTACGATAATGATCCCCGCCCTCACAATCTTTCTCGGCGTGCCCCAGCATGAAGCCCAGCTTACAAACCTTTTATCCTTTCTGCCCATGGCGGCAATCTCCCTGCCCATTCACAGGCGGCAGGGGCTCATACGCGCGGAGGGGCTTTTGCCGCTCATAATTCCCGCGGCGATAACTTCGGCGCTCTCGGCTCTCCTCGCCCTTGTCCTGCCTTCGGATATTTTAAAAAAGCTCTTCGGCGTCTTTTTGATAGCGCTCGCGGTAAAAACGGCTTTATCCTCCGTCGGAAAAAACGCGCAATGAAAATTTCACCGCCTGCGCCGCGGTTTAAACCGGACAAGCAGCTGCCATTTTATCATTCCGAGGGCTGTCATGGCGGCTATTGCAAACGCAACGGTCGCGGCTCCGCAAATGCATATTACCGCCGCCGGGTGCAAACTTTGCGTCAGCCCCTTTAAAAGCATGCCGAACGCGGAGGCGGCAACGCATACCGCCGCGCACATCGCCGTAAATTTAAAGTATCTCGCTCCTCCGCACTTCTTTTTCAGCAGACGGGCGTTGAGCACAGAGGTAATAACATAGCTGCCCGCAAGTCCCGTCATGTAGGAATAAATGCCTATATACGGCGTGAGTACGAATATGCACGCCAGCATAAACAGCGCCCCCGCAAAAAAGTAGATGAGCGTCTTTACCTCGCAGTTCATGGAGTTGAGAACGGTCGTCGACATCATGGAAAAGCACATCGGCAGAAGCATGAACGAAAAGGAGGATATCACCTCTCCGCTGAAGGGATTGCCGAACAGCATGTCGCCTATATTCTCCCCCAGAACAAACAGCGGCGGCACGATCAGGGCGGCTATCGCCATGGAAATTTTAATGCTCTTCTCCACGTCGCGCTCAAGCCGTTCTCTTCTCTCCGCATAGTAGTTTTCGCTCATCTCGGGGGCTGCCACCACCGCGAGCGAGCCTATCAGCGAATTGGGGATGCACAGAACGGGCATAGCCATGCCGGTAACCGCGCCGTACAGCGCCAGCGCCTCGGTGCTGTCATAGCCGCAGGCGCCGATTAAAAGCGCGGGAAGGAAGGTTGCCACGACGGACCCTAAAAGGGAGGTGGAAGTCCTCATGGCGGTTATGGGCAGGGCTGAAGCTAAAAGGGGCTTCAGCTGACCCTTAGGGCTGACGAATTTCCCGCCGTGAGTCAGGTACCAGCCCACAGACACGGCAAAGGAAAATATATATGATATGAGCACAGCCACCGTCGCGCGGAAAGCCCCGTCCGCGGGAGTCGTTGCCGAAAACACAAGAACCGTGCCGAGGATGACCATCACGCTGTCCTCGGCAAGCTCTATGACCGAGTAGGGCAAAAACTGCTTGTTCCCCCAAAAAGCCCCGCGCATCACCGCGTATATCGAGGTCAGCACCAGCCCGGGGAGAAGGAGAAGAAAAATATTCAGGCTGTCCCTGTCGGGAAATAAAAACGCAATCAGCTCCCGTCCGAAAAATATTATGATTGCGGCGGGAATCGTAAACATCAGCGTGGCAACCACGCCCGCCGTCGTCACGGCGTGTTTGCCCTTTTCGGTCCCCGTCGCCGTCTGTTTTGCAATCATTCGCGAAACGGTCACGGGTATTCCGCTCGAAGCCGCCGTAAGAAACACCGAAAAGACCGAAAGGCATATCTGATATATTCCCACGCCCTCGGCGCCGAGCAACCGCGAAAGAATTATCCTGTACGCGAACGACAGCGTCTTTTCAATTGTCGAAAAGGTCGTAACCTGAGCGGCGGACCTGTACACGCTCTTTGTCATTTATCTCTATTTTATAGCTTGACCGCCCGCAATATGACGGCGGCATAACAAATAAAGGACGAAAGGCATAAAATAAAGTAACCCACAATTTTTACGGAGGTAAAAATAATGTCTTTTTTTTCTAATTTTTCCTCTTCGCACGTCCCGGGACCCATCACAGGCAATCCCGCAAACGGGCTCTGCGAAAAGGTGTGCATTCAGGCTCAGAAAATTTTCGACGCCTGCATAAAACAGGTGCAGATAGAAAACTACGTCCTCACCCTTTCGGATTTCACTCCCGGGTCCCCTACATACCCCCTGACATTCATAAGCGCGCGTTCCACGGCGGCTTCGTCCGATATAACCTCTCTCACCGTCGACCGTCTCGCCGACAAGCCGGGCTGCGCCCGCGTTCAGGCTACAATCTCCATTCCCGTGGAGGTTGCCTACACCGACGCGACGGGCACCGAGGGGGTTGCGCAGGCGGCGATAGTCGTCTCGGAGGATGTTCTCCTCTCCGTTCCCGCGCCGTCGATAATGCCCTACGAAATCACAGCAACGGCTTCGGCCGTCTGTGCTGAGGGCACCTTCAACGCCGAGGACGGCACCTTAACCGTAAGCGCTTGCGTAACGGTAATTTTAAAGGTGGCGGTGGAGGTCCAGCTCCTCGTGCCGGCGTACGGCTACTGCGCCATTCCCCCCGCTCAGGATTTTTCAAAGGAGGTATGCGCGGGCTTCTTCGAGCTCCCTTTATATCCCCATTCCAAAACCTGCTCAAAAAACAAATAAAAATCATCTCAAAGGGGCGCGGCGCTCTGCCGCGCCCCCGTTTTTTAGGTTGTTTCGAAGTACTATGTCACACATAATCGCCTATTTATCAAACATTTAGTGCATTTTTGTCTATTATTTTATGGGTACTCAAAAACACTTTAAAGTTTAAAAAATTTGTGTTAAAATAGTTTCATGAATGTCTTTGCAATCTCCGACCTTCACCTTTCGGGGCTGTGCGACAAGCCCATGAACATCTTCGGCTCCAACTGGGAAGGTCACTTCGAAAAAATAAAATCAGACTGGCTCTCCAAGGTCGGGGAAGAGGATATTGTTCTGATAGCGGGCGATATCAGCTGGGGCACCACGCTCGAAGAGGGGCTGTACGACCTCAACTCGCTAAAGGGTCTGCCCGGCAAAAAGGTATTCATACGCGGCAATCACGATTACTGGTGGAACGGCATAACCAAGCTCCGCCGCTCCGCGCCCGACGAAAGCTTTTACTTCCTCCAGAACGACTGCATAAAATTTTCGAACATAGTAATCTGCGGCTCCCGCGGCTGGACTTGTCCCGGCTCCGCCGACTACACCGACCACGACGAAAAGCTGTACCTTCGCGAAGCCGAACGCTTCAGGCTGTGCTTTAAGGAGGTTGAAAAAATCAGAAGGGAGGGGGATATCTTAATAGCTTTGATTCACTTCCCGCCCATGGGTTTAAAGCTCCAGCCCACGCTCTTTACTAGGCTGTTCGAGGAGAACGGCGCAAACAAAGTCGTGTTCGGGCACCTGCACGGCGATGTGTTCTTTCCTTTTTATTATAATCACGGCGGGGTGGAGTACTATCTCACCTCCTGCGACAAGATAAATTTTACCTTGCGCAAAATCTTATAAAAAAATTTTCTTTTTGCCTCACTTTTTTTGTCTTTCCTCTTTACATTTACCGCGATTGGTGGTATACTACATTAAATAAAAGAATAAAAGAAAATCGGCGGAAAATAAAGTGGCTGTTTTCAGAGCGCAAACCAAAAACTGTACATAGAATTCAAGCGGATTAACTGCCTGTTCCGTGCGGGCAATTGCTTCCGCTTTTTTCATGCTCTTTATGACTTCGGAAAAAACTTTTCAAGGATAAAATAACAATGCTTAAATCAAAGGATTTACTCGGTCTGCGGGATATATCCCCCGAAGAGATAACCGAAATTCTCGACCTCGCCTCACAGTACAAAAGGCAGGTAAAGTCGGGCAATAAAAAGTTCGACGTTCTCTCGGGAAAAACGCTCGTCACGCTGTTCTACGAAAACAGCACCCGCACCCGCACCTCGTTCGAGCTTGCGGGCAAGTACCTCGGCGCACACGAGGTAAATATCTCCGCGTCGTCCAGCTCGGTTCAGAAGGGAGAAACGCTCATCGACACGGGCAAAACGCTCGACGCCCTCCAGACCGACTTCATCGCCATCCGCCACCCCATGGCGGGGGCGCCCCATCTTCTCGGCAAAACGGTAAAAGCCTCCGTTTTAAACGGCGGCGACGGCATGAACGAACACCCCACGCAGGCACTTTTGGACATGCTCACCATGCGTGAATGTTTCGGCTCTTTAACGGGGTTAAAGGTCGCCATTTTGGGGGATATAAAGCACTCGAGGGTAGCAAAATCCAATCTCTTCGGTCTCTCCAAGATGGGTGCCGAAGTCTGGGTTTACGCTCCCAAAACCTTGATTCCCGTCGGGTTCGACGAACTGGGCGCACACGTCGCCAAATCGCGCGAGGAGGCAATAGACTCCGCCAACGTCGTTATGGGCTTAAGGATCCAGCTCGAGCGCCAGTCGGGCGGGCTCTTTCCCTCCCTTTCGGAGTATTCCGCCTTCTACGGGGTAAAGGACGACATGTTGAAGCTTGCCTCGCCCAACGCAATCGTGATGCACCCGGGACCCGTCAACCGCGGCATAGAACTCACGCCCTCGTTAATCGACGGCGAACAGTCGAGGATAGAGGACCAGGTTACCTCGGGGCTGTGCGTGCGCATGGCTGCATTAACATTGCTTGCACAATACAGGGAGAAGAACGGCTTATGAAAACTCTCATAAAAAACGGCAGCGTCGTATTCAAAGACGAAGTAAAAAAGAACGACATACTCATAGAAAACGGCAAAATAATCGCCGTAGCCGAATGCATTTCGGGCGCGGATGAAGTTATAGACGCCGCGGGCAAAACGGTAATCCCCGGCATCATCGATATGCACGTCCACCTGCGCGAACCCGGCTTCGAGGGCAAGGAAGATATCGCCTCCGGCTCCATGGCTGCGGTTGCGGGCGGCGTCACGCAGGTCTGCTGCATGCCCAACACCAACCCCGTCTGCGACAACGCGGTAGTTGTAAACTATATTAAGAACAGGGCAAAGGAAGCGGGGCTGTGCAAAGTCAACCCCATAGGAGCCATCACCCGCGGTGAACAGGGCGAAAGCCTTGCCGACATAGGCAAAATGGCTAAGGCGGGCGCCGTGGCTCTCTCCGACGACGGAAAATCCGTCATGAACTCCAACATAATGCGCCTTGCAATGGAGTACGCCTCCGACTTCAACTTAAAGTGCCTCTGCCACTGCGAAGATACCACATTGGTCGACGGCGGAGTGGTAAACGAGGGGTACAACTCCACGGTGTGCGGACTCAAAGGTCAGCTCCGCGCCGTCGAAGATATAATGATCTCCCGCGACATCTGCCTCGCACAGAGTCTCAACCTGCCCGTGCATATCTGCCACGTCTCCACATGGTCGGGCGTGGAAATTATCCGCGCGGCAAAGAAGAACGGCGTTCAGGTCACAGCCGAAACCTGTCCGCACTACTTCATTCTCACCGACGATATAATAACAAACTTCGATACCTTCACCAAGGTCAGCCCCCCCGTCAGGGAGGAAAAGGACCGCCAGGCGATAATAGAGGGGTTAAAGGACGGCACGCTCGACTGCATAGTCACCGACCACGCTCCCCACTCCCGCAAGGATAAGGAGGTGGAATACAACCTCGCCGCTTTCGGCATGAGCGGGATAGAAACTTCTTTCCCTTTAAGCTACACCTACCTTGTAAGGAGCGGCATAATGACCCTGCCCGAACTCATGGTAAAGATGAGTTATAACCCCGCCTCCGTCCTCGCACTCGAGGGGGGAGAAATAAAGGTGGGCGGAGTTGCCGACCTCGCCGTCGTCGACCTCAACGAAAGTTACGAAATCGACGGCAACAAATTCTATTCCAAGGGCAAGAACACTCCCTTCAACGGCTATAAAGTCTGGGGCAGGGTGCTCAAAACGCTCGTAGACGGCAAAGTAGTTTTCGATATCGAAAAAAATTAACATATTATCATATAATTTAAGGGTGTCAAAATGGTTGATAAGTTAATATCAAAAATCGTAGAACTTCAGAATCCCACATGCGTCGGTCTCGACACGGATTTTTCCTATCTCCCCGAGGAGATGAGGGAGGGCATCGCCACCTTTGAGGGCGTCGCCGAAAGAATTATCGAGTTCAACATGAACATAATCGATAAGGTGTGCGACATAGTCCCCGCCGTTAAGGTGCAGGTCGCCTACTACGAACAGTACGGCTACGAGGGCTTGCGCGCCTTCGACTACACCGTCAACTACGCCAAGGGCAGGGGCATGTACGTAATTGCCGACTGCAAGCGCAACGACATCGGTTCCACGGCTTCGTGCTATTCCAAGGCTTTCCTCGGCGTAACCGTTATCAACGGCAAAAAGATCAAGGCTTTCCCTGCCGACATGCTCACGGTAAACGGATATCTCGGCACTGACGGCATAGCTCCCTTTGTGGAGGACTGCAAAAAGTACGACAAGGGTATATTCGTGCTCGTCAAAACTTCCAACCCCTCGTCGGGCGAACTCCAGAACTTAAAGCTCGAAAACGGCTTGTATATCTATGAACAGATGGGCAGGCTTGTAGAGGAGTGGGGCAAGGACGTCGTCGGCAAGTACGGCTATTCGGACGTCGGCGCGGTTGTGGGAGCCACCCATCCCGAGGAGGCGGCAAAGCTCCGCTCCGAGCTCAAAAACACCTTCTTCCTAATTCCCGGCTACGGCTCACAGGGCGGCAACGCACAAATGCTCAAATGCTGCTTCGACGAAAACGGCTTGGGCGGCATAGTCAACAACTCCCGCGCCATTATCTGCGCCTATAAAAATCCCCGCTACAGCGGCATGACCTATGCCGAAGCTTCCCGCGCCGCATGTATCGACATGCAGGAGGATCTCTCCTCTGTAATAGGTAAAATGGGCAAATGAAGGAATTTATCGCAAAAGTAAAGGAAAATTCCGCCATAGCCAATGGCATATACGCCATGACCATAACCCTTCCCGAAGAGGTGGAAGTCAAAGGCGGACAGTTTTTAAATATCTCCACGGGCAATCCCGCCCATCTTTTAAAGCGCCCCTTCGGCATCATGAGAAAGGAGGGGAAAGACATAACCTTCTGCTATCAGATCAAGGGCGGGGGAACTATATGCCTTTCGCAGGCAAAGGCGGGCGACGAACTTAACGTGACCATTCCCCTCGGCAACGGCTTTTCCCTTCCCGAAAGTGCAAAAAAGGTCGCAGTAGTCGGCGGCGGCGTGGGCATCTTTCCCCTGCTCTCCGTAATCGAAACCGTAAAGGGCAGGGAGTATTATTCCTACATAGGCTTCCGCGGCAGCGACTACGCCTGCCTTATTAAAGACTTTAAATCGGCAAGCTACAATCTAACCATTGTCACGGACGACGGCTCCATAGGACAAAAGACCAATGCCGTCGCGGCATTCCTTTCCGACTGCGAAAAGGTACAGCCCGACCTTATAATCTCCTGCGGGCCGCCCGTAATGCTCCGCGCCTTAAAGGCGCAGCTTAAAGAGAGGGGAATATCAACCCCCTGCCTCGTCTCGCTCGAAGAGCGCATGGGCTGCGGCATAGGCGCCTGCCTCGTCTGCGTCTGCAAAACGACTGACGGCACCAACGCCCGCGTGTGCAAGGACGGTCCCGTTTTTGACATAAACGAGGTCGAGTTGTAATGGAAGAAAACGAGGTTATTGCCGTAAAGAGCAGGACATTCCTTGTGTTAGGCATAATTCTGTTGATTTTATTTCCATTTGTATTCTGGTACTTATACATAGAGCACGGAAATGTTTCCAGCGGAGGTTATCCTGTAATCCTATTGTTGCTCACAGTTGTGCTGTACGCCCTGGTGTCGGCATGTCTGATATACGTTATTTATCTGTTGGTTGTTTATTTTCGTACCCCGTACATCCTGATAGAAAAGCGTGGCGACAATATCGTTGCTTTTGGCAAAACTTTTGCAGTTTCTCAGATTTCGGATGTTCAATACCGGCGAATAGGCAGGTACGGCAATTTTTATAGATCGGGGCGTATTAAAATATTTCTCAGAGATGGCACATTTATCAAGTGCCAATTTGTGGCAGATGTCGAGAATGTGCATGCAAAGCTCTTTGCACTCATTTGTCAGGCAGACAAGCAGAGAGAGAGAGGATAATTAATCTATGGCAAATTTAAAGGTCAATATTTGCGGGGTGGAGTTCAAAAACCCCGTCATAGCCGCAAGCGGCACCTACGGCTTCGGCAGGGAATTTGACGAGGTGTACGATATCTCTGTCATCGGCGGCGTGTCCACCAAGGGCACAACGCTGGAGGCACGCCTCGGCAACCCCGTCCCCAGAATAGCCGAAGGGCACTCCGTAATTTTAAACGCTGTCGGGCTTCAGAACCCTGGCGTGGAGCACTTCATAAAATACGACCTTCCCTTTTTAAGGGAAAAGGGCGTTGTAATAATTGCAAACGTCGCGGGCAGCACGCTTGAGGACTACAAACTCATCTGCCGCAGGTTAAACGGGCTCGTCGACATGATAGAGCTCAATATCTCCTGTCCCAACGTTCATGCGGGCGGCATGGCTCTCGGCATAAAACCCCAAAATATAAAAGAGGTCACCCAAATTACCAAGGCTGAGCTCACCAAAACACCCTTAATTGTCAAGCTCTCCCCCAATGTAGAATCCATTCCCGTCAACGCACGGGCGGCGGAGGAGGGGGGTGCAGACTGCATTTCGCTCGTCAACACCTTCACCGGCATGGTCATCGACCTTGAGCGCCGCAGACCCGTAATCGCCAACAACACTGGCGGCGTGTCGGGGGCGGGCATAAAGCCCATAGCTCTGCGCATGGTCTACGAGGCGGCTCACGCCGTAAAAATCCCCGTCATAGGCATGGGGGGAATTGCCACGGGCAGGGACGCCTTAGAGTTCATGTGCGCGGGCGCAAGGGCAGTGCAGGTCGGCACGGCAAACTTTACCGACTCATACGCAATGCCCCGCATAATTTCGGAAATGAACGACTGGCTCGACAGCCACGGCATATCAAACGTAACCGACATCGTCGACACATTAAAGTTAAATTAACAGTTTTCCCGCGTACGTTTTCACCCGAAACCGCGCTTTCGGGTGGATGGATCCAATTTGCGAATCCTTTCGCCTCAGCGGGGTGAATGGGCGCAATTATATAAAAGAGGGCTAAAAAAATATTGCGCCCCGAGGGCAGCGCCCTTAAAAATAACGGCAAGTCGCAGGCGTCGCCAGCCAAGACTTGCGTTAAGGAGGAATTATGACATACAAACAGCAATTTATAAAATTCATGGTTGAAAGCGGCGTATTGAAGTTCGGTCAGTTCACCTTAAAGAGCGGCAGACTCGCGCCCTACTTTATCAACACGGGCAACTATAAAACGGGCTCGCAGCTCTCAAAACTCGGCGAGTACTACGCAGCCTGCATAGCCGAACACGGCATAGACGCCCAAACTCTCGTCGGTCCCGCATACAAGGGCATACCCCTTGCCGTCACAACTGCGGTATCGCTCTGGAACAACCACAAAATCGACGTCAACTATTGCTTCGACAGAAAGGAGGTAAAGGACCACGGCGAGGGCGGACTGTTTGTCGGTCGTCAGCTCGAGGACGGCGAAAAGGTGCTCATTATCGAGGATGTAATGACCTCGGGAAAAGCCCTCCGCGAAATCTTGCCCAAGCTCGAACAACAGGCAAAGGTCAACGTCGTCGGCATGGTCATCTCCGTCGACCGCATGGAAAAGGGTCTCAATTCCGACCTTTCAGCCGTTCAGGAAGTTCTGCGTGATTTTGGCATAAAGGTCTATTCAATCGTCACCATGCAGGACATAATCGACGCAATCGAACAGGGTATTATTGAAGGTAAGGAATACCTTACCGCCATGAAGGCATACCGCGCCCAATACGGAGTAAACTGATAAATAAACTTTAAAATAACCTCTTCCGAAAAGGGAAGAGGTTTTTAAAATGCGCAGAATTTATATTTAGCGGAGCGGAAATATTCAATTATCTCCTTCAGCGCCTCTGCCGTCGCGCTCTTTGTAGTCGAATCGTGGCACAAAAGCACAACCGTTTTTCTGTCAGCCGAGGTGTTCTTTGCCGCCTTTATAAGGTCGTATGGCGTGGCATTTGTAATCTCCGCGTCGCATACCGAGGCGTTCCAGTCAACATACCTGTACCCCGCCGTCGTCACGGCATTCACCAGTCCGGCGTCTATGTTAAAACTCCCCCCGGGGAAGCGGTAAACGCAGCTCCTTTTTCCCGTTACGCTCTCTATAACGTCGTTGCACTTTTCCATGTCGCCGAGCAAAGCTTCGGGGGAGGAGTAGATAGTTTTATACTCATGGCAGTAGCTGTGTACGCCTATTGTGTGCCCCTCGTCAAAGGCGCGTTTTAAAATTGCCTCTCTTCCGTAAACCTGCCTGCCCACCACAAAAAATGTAGCTTTAATGTTCTCCTCTTTCAGTACGTCCAAAATCTTCGGCGTTACCCTGTCGCTCGGTCCGTCGTCAAACGTAAGATACACGCACGGGCTGTCGTCCGCCCTGCCAAGCGCCATTTTCGGGCTGTGATAAAAGGCGTTAAAGTAGTGCAAGACTATCACCGAAAAAATTATCATAAAGGCGGTAATCGCGGGTATCTTTCTGTTCATACAACTATTTTGCGCACATTTAAAAAAATAAACCGCCGCATATCAAAGTGAAGTGAACCCCAAAGTTTGGACAAAATTTAATTAAATTGTTTGGTAATGAGTTCGGTATTGCACCGGGCTCATT